>CAJYXO010000116.1 GCA_913778765.1 uncultured Massilia sp.
GGTCGACGACCTGCTGGACGTCTCGCGGGTCACGCGCGGGCTGGTGACGATCGTCTGCAAGCCGCTCGACCTGCGCCGGGTGGTGACGGAAGCGGTCGAGCAGTCGCGGCCCCTGATCGAGACGCGCCGCCATCATCTCGAATTAACACTGCCGGACCAACCGGTGACCATCGACGGCGACCATACGCGCCTGGTGCAGGTGGTGGCCAACCTGGTCAACAACGCCGCCAAGTACACCCACGAGGGCGGACGCATCGAGGTGGCGCTGGCCACGCGCGCCGGCCACGCCTCCCTGAGCGTGCACGACAACGGCACCGGCATCGGGCCCGAACTGCTGCCGGTGGTGTTCGACCTGTTCACCCAGGGCTCGCGCACCCTCGACCGCGCCCAGGGCGGCCTCGGCCTCGGCCTGGCGCTGGTGCGCAAACTGGTCGAACTGCACGGCGGCGACGTCACCGCCGACAGCGCCGGCCAGGGCCAGGGCAGCACCTTCACCGTCACCCTGCCCCTTCTCTGACCTGCATCAAACCGGGGTCAGACTCCGATTTTTGGCAAGAGCCCGCAGGATATTTCCAAAATCCGGAGTCTGACCCCGGTTTTGGGAAATTGCAGCACAGCACTGGTTTGACGGTGGCGACGATTCGCGGGAACATGGTCTGCCCATCAACGATTTTGGCGCGCTATGTCTCCTGAGCTTGGCCTGGTCTGCATTACCGTCTCGAAGGACGTCCGTTACCGCACCGTCACGCGCAAGCGGCTGCTGGAGCATTCGGACGATGGCCAGCGCAAGCTGCTCGACGCTATCTACCGCGACAACCTGCAAACCCTCGACGGCGCCCTGCAGTACTGCAAGCGCGAAGGCATCCGCCTGTACCGCATGCCGTCGTCGATCTTCCCGTTCTTCGACGCCGCCGTCGGCCGCGACGTGATGCAGGCGCTCGTACCCAGCCTGGCCCGCACCGGCCAGCGCGCCACCGAACTCGGCCTGCGCCTGGTGATGCACCCGGACCAGTTCGTCGTGCTGAGCTCCGACTCCGCCGACGTGGTGGCCAACAGCGTCAAGATCCTGCAGATGCACGCCGACATCATGGACCTGCTGCAGCAGCCGCGCTCGCCATGGGCCGTGCTCGAGATCCACGGCGGCAAGGCGAACCGCAGCGACGCCCTGGTCGAGCGCATCCGGGACCTGCCCGACGCCATCCGCACCCGCCTCTGCCTGGAGAACGACGAATACTCGTACAACGCCGAACAGATCCACGACGTCTGCATGCGCGCCGGGGTACCCATGGTGTTCGACGCCCACCACCACATCGTCAGCGAAAAGCTGCCCAGCTACGAAGACCCGAGCGTGGCCGCGATGCTGGCAAAGGCCAGGGAGACCTGGCCGGATCCGGCGCACCAGCTGGTCCACATCTCGAACGGCCGCGAAGGCTTCAACGACCGCCAGCACTCTGACCTGATCGCGGTGATGCCCTCGGCCTACGCCCAGGCGCCCTGGATCGAGATCGAGGCCAAGAACAAGGAAGAGGCGATCGCCGGGCTGCGCGGCTGGCTGCACTAACCACCGGCCATGATCGTCCGCGACCGCCCCTCCGCCCTGCGCCTGTTCCTGGTGGTGCGCGGTTCGGTCATGCCGAACATCTGGAAAAGCCTGCTCGGCACCACCCTGCTGGCCGCCGCCGTCACCTGGACCCACGGCACGCTGTGGAGCCACAAGATCGCGATCGGGGCGATTCCCTTCACCCTGATGGGCCTGCCGCTGGCGATCTTCCTGGGCTTTCGCAACAACGCCGCCTACGACCGCTACTGGGAAGGCCGCAAGCAATGGGGCGAACTGGTGCTGAGGAGCCGCAACCTGGCCCGCCAGTGCCTGTCGCTGGTCGACGCGGGCGAAGTCGACGAACGCGAAGCCGACGCGCGCGAACGCATGATCCGGCGCGCCATCGCCTACGCCCACGCCCTGCGCCACCGCCTGCGCCGCAGCGTCGCCGACGCCGACGTCGCGCCCTTGCTGGGCAGCGGCGAATGGGAACGCATCCGGCGACAGCCCAACCTGCCGCACGCGCTGATGCTCGAAATGGGGAAGGACCTCGGTACGCTGCTGCGCGAACGCCGCCTCGATCCCTGCCTGGCGCCCGCGATCGACGCCAGCCTGTCGGCGATGACCGGCGTGGCCGCCGCCTGCGAGCGCATCCACGGCACGCCGATTCCGTTTTCCTACACCCTGCTGCTGCACCGCACCGCCTATCTGTACTGCCTGCTGCTGCCCTTCGGCCTGGTCAATGCGATCGGCGACCTGACGCCGCTGGTGACCCTGCTGGTGGCCTACACTTTCTTCGGCCTGGATGCCCTCGGCGACGAAATCGAGGAACCCTTCGGCACGGCCGACCACGACCTGCCGCTGGAAGCCATCTGCCGCACCATCGAGATCGATCTGCGGTCCGCGCTGGGCGATCCCGACCTGCCGCCGCCCCTGCTGCCGGTGGGTTACCGGCTCAGCTGAGTGCCCGGCGGATTGACGTCCGCCGCCGGCCTGGTGTTCAATTCATGTATTTTTGACTCGCAGTCACAAATGAACCCAGCCGCCAAGCCGCCGCGCCGCCTGCGCAAGTTCCTGCTCGCGATCGCCGGCCTCCTCGTCATCGTCCTCATCGCCATCCCGCTGGTCCGCAACCTCGAACACGGCCCGCTCGACGCCAGCGCGCGGCGCCAGGCGCCCGGCCAGTTCGTCACGCTGTCGCACGGCATCGTCCACGTGCGCAGCGCCGGCCCGGAACAGGGCCGTCCGGTGCTGCTGGTGCACGGCTTTTCGGTGCCGAGCCATGTGTTCGACAAGACCAGCGAGGATCTCGCCGCGGCCGGCTTCCATGTGATCCGCTTCGACCTGTACGGGCGCGGCTGGAGCGACCGTCCGGATGTCGACTATGACCGCGCGCTGTTCGCCAACCAGGTGCTGGAACTGATGGACACGCTGCGGATTCCGAAGGCCGACCTGCTCGGCCTGTCGATGGGCGGCGCCGTCGTCGGACGCTTTGCGGCCGAGCATCCGGACCGGGTGCGCAGCGTGGTGCTGGTGGCGCCGGTGACCCGGCCCCAGGACATCGGCGCGATGGCCTGGCCGGGCGTCGGCGAATGGCTGATGCGCGCCTGGTACCTGCCGAAGCTGGCCGGCAGCCAGCTCGAGGATTTCCCGCATCCCGAACGCATGGCCGGCTGGGCCGAGCGCTTCCAGCCGCAGATGCGCTACGACGGCTTCGGCCGCGCGATCCTGTCCAGCATGCGCCACGTGATCCCGCAGTCGTCGGCGCCGGACTTCGAGAAGATCGGCAAGAGCGGCCTGCCGGTGCTGCTGGTCTGGGGCGACGCCGACCGCACCATCCCCTATGCCCAGCACGCCGACGTGCAGCGCGCGATCCCGCAGGCCAGCCTGGTGACGATGCCCGGCCTGGGCCACCTGACCGTGGTCGAGGATCCGGCGGCCACCGATCCCCACATCGCCGGCTTCCTCAAGCGCCACTGAGGCCGGCGCCGGCGCCGGCCGCGCGTTGCGCCGCCGCCCAGGCCTCGAACTGGGCCGCCGGCATCGGCGGGTGGTACAGGAAGCCCTGCGCCATGTCGCAGCCGTGCGCCTGCAGGAAGGCCCGTTCCGCCTCGGTTTCCACCCCTTCCGACACCACCTCCACTTTCAGGCTGCGCGCCATCGCCAGCGCCGCCACCACCACGCCGGCGCGCTCGGCGTCGGCGTCGACATTGGTGACCAGCGACTTGTCCAGCTTCAGCTCGTCCGGCCGCAGCCTGCTGATGTAGCCGAGCGAGGAATAGCCGGTGCCGAAATCGTCGATCGCCAGCAGCACGCCGAGCGCCTTCAGGGCGGCGATCGCGTCGCGGGTCTGCTCGCTGTCGGTGAGCTGGGCCTGTTCGGTGATCTCGATGCACAGCCGGCTGCCCGGCAGGCCGCTGTCGCGCAGCGCGCCGTCGACCGTCTGCGCGAGGCGCCCGGTCCTGACCTGGGCCGCGGTGACGTTGACGCCGATCCGCAGCGGCGGCATGTCCGGGCCGTTCCAGCGCGCAGCCTGGCGGCAGGCCTCGCAAATCGCCCAGGCGCCGATGGTCTCGCCCATCGCCACCTCGTCCAACAGCGGCAGGAACACGTCGGGCAGCAGCAGGCCGAGTTCCGGATGGTGCCAGCGGATCAGGGCTTCCGCCGCCGCCGGCCGGCCGTCGGCCAGCGACACGATCGGCTGGTAGTACATCTCCAGTTCCAGGCGCTCGATCGCCACCCGCAGGCCGGCGCCGAGCCGGGTGCGCATCTCCATCTTCGCGGTCAGTTCGGGACGGTAGAACTGCACGTTGTTGCGCCCTTCCCCCTTGGCTTGGTACAGCGCGCTGTCGGCAAAGCGCAGCAGGGTGCGGAAGTCGGCGGCATCGTCGGGGAACAGGCTGACGCCGATGCTGACCGCGAGGTGCACTTCGTGGCCATCGAAGTGCAGCGGCCTGGCGCATTCGGTGCGCAGCTTTTCGGTCAGCGCCAGCACGTCCTGGACGTCGCCGACTTCGGTCAGCACCACCACGAATTCGTCGCCGCCCATGCGGCCGACGATGTCGGCTTCGCGCACGCTCCGGCTCAGGCGCGCCACGGTTTCCTTCAGCACGGTGTCGCCGGTTTCGTGACCGAAGCTGTCGTTGATGTGCTTGAAGTAGTCGAGGTCGAGGAACACCACCGCCAGCCGCGAGCCGCGCCGGCGCGCCACCGCGATCTCGTGGTCGACTTCCTCGTTCAGCAGGCTGCGGTTGGCGGCGCCGGTCAGGGCGTCGTGGTGCGCGAGGTGGGCCAGCTCTTCCTCGGCGCGTTTGCGCTCGGTGAGGTCGTTGATCTGGATGAGGAATTGCGGTGACTCGTGGTCGGCCGGCATCAGCGAGGACGACACCAGGGCCCAGCGCAGGCGGCCGTCGCGCGCGCGGTAGCGACGCTCGTACTGCACGACGCCGGCGCGCCCTTTCACCAGGTCCTGCTGGTATTCCTTTTCGATCGCGTTGTCGCCATCCTCGCCGAAGGCTGCCTGGTCGGCGCCGAGCAGCTGGGCGGCGTCGGCGCCGAGCAGGCGGCACAGGGCATGGTTGACACGGATGAAGCGGTTGTCGCGGTCCACCAGCGCCACCCCCAGCGGCGCATTCTCGAACGCGCTTCGGAAGCGCTGCTCGCTCTGCGCGAGGCGCAGTTCGGCCGCTACCCGCTCGCGCATGTCGTGCAGGACGATCGCCATGCCGGACGGATGCTCGTTGTCGTCGCAGATCGAACCGGCGCTGTAGTCGACCGGGATCTTCGCGCCCTCGTCCGTCACCAGCATGGCGGTACCGGCGCTCGGCCTTGCGCCGGACTGCGACAGCGGCAGGGGCGCGCCGCTGGCCGGATCCTCGAGGCGCAGCACCTCGGCCGCCCGGCGCCCGCGCAGGCCGGCGCCGAGCAGGGCTTCGGCGGCCGGGTTGGCCAGGCCGACGATGCCGCCGGCGTCGGTGGCGATGACGGCGTCGCCGACGCCGCGCAGCACCGCGGCCAGCCAGCGCTCGGAATTGCGCAAGGTGCGCTCGACGGCGGCCTTGCGCAGCGCCACCTCGATCCCGGCGCGCAGCTCGCGGCTCTGGAAGGGTTTGGTCAGGTAGCCGTAGGGCCAGGTGCCGGCGGCGCGCTCGACCGTCTGGTCGTCGCTGTAGGCGGTCAGGAACAGCACCGGGATGTGCAGTTCCGGGCCGATCACCGATGCCGCGGCGATACCGTCCATGTCGCCTTTCAGGACGATGTCCATCAGGATCAGGTCGGGCCGCTCGGCGCGCGCGCGGGCGATGGCGTCGCGGCCGTTGTCGACGCAGCCGCACACGCGATAGCCCAGGTCCTGCAACTGACCGTCGAGGTCCATCGCGACCAGGGACTCGTCTTCGACGACGAGCAGGGTCGGCGCTGCCGGGACGCGGAGGACTGCTGCTTGCTGGATCACGGAATCACCTCAATCGGGAACGCTGCCGGACAGACTGAAGACCACGGTGGCAAGGACACCGTCACGACTTTCGATCTCGAAACGCGCGCGTAGCTGTCCGCTCAATGCGGAAACGAGCCTTAGACCCAATGTATTTATCTTGGTTCGATCAAAATCCGGCGCCAAGCCGATGCCGTCGTCGCCGACGGTCATCCGCAAGATATCGTCCGGCTCGCGCACGATACGCACGTCGATATGGCCGTGGCGGCCTTCGGGAAAAGCATGCTTCAGGCTGTTCGAGACCAGCTCGTTGAGCAGCAGCCCGAGCGGTACGGCGAGGTCCAGGCCAACCTCCACCCGCGCGGCCTCGACCCGCACGACGATGCCGCGCTGCGCCGCCGAGGCGGCCACGGCCAGCTGTTCGCACAGCTCGGTCACGTAGTCGTTGAGCGCGATCGACGACAGCGTGCGCGACTGGTAGAGCCGTTCATGCACCAGCGCCATCGTGCGCACGCGCCCGGCCGCCTCCAGCAGCAACTGGCGCGCCTGGCTGTCGGGCAGCGCACGGACCTGCAGGTTGAACATGCTGATGATCAGCTGCAGGTTGTTCTTGACCCGGTGGTAGAGCTCCTTGAGCAGGGTGTTCTTGTCGTCCAGCGTGCGGCGCAGCGCTTCTTCCTGCCGCCAGTTCTCGGTCATGTCGCGCACCGTCAGGATCACCAGCGCGCGCTCGCGCAGCGGACTGGCCATGGCGTCGGCGGGAAAGGTGCTGCCGTCGCTGCGCCGGCCGTGCAGCTGGGCGGCGCCGTCGAGACCACGCCGCAGCGGGGCCGCCCGCACCCGCTCGCACAAGGGACGCGCCGCCGGCCCGGTTTCGACCAGCACGTCGTCGATCGGCAGCGCTGCCAGGCCGCCCTGGCCGTAGCCGAACAGCTGCTCGGCCTGGGCGTTGGCGCGCGTGATCCGGCAGTCGTCGCCGACCAGCAGCACGCCGTCCGGTGTCTCCTCGAAGATCCCGCGCAGGAAGGCTTCGCTGCGCTCGATCTCGCGGTTGGCGTCGCGCAGCCGGCGTTCGGCGCGCTCGGCATCGTCGCGCTGGGCCGTGCGTTCGCGCAGCAGCGCGGCCGCCTGCACCAGCGCATGGCCGACGTCCTTCGCTTCGCGCAGGTGCAGGGGCGGCAACGCCACCGGCCCGCCGTAGCCGAGCGCGATCGCCGGGTTCACCAGGCCACGGATCGAGCGTTCGATGCGGGCGCCGATGGCCCGCACCAGCGCCAGCGCCAGCACGAACATGCCGAACGCGCCCAGCGCGATCCAGGCCAGGGAATGCGTCAGCGCGGCGCTCAGGACGCTGCGGCGCAGGGCAATCGCCACCGTCCAGTCGGACACCGCCGAGCGGCTGAACACGGTCACATAGTCGGCGCCGTCCGGTCCGCTCTCCTCGACCGTCCCTTCCCGCCTGCGCGCCAGGCCGGCCGCCAGCGCCGCGCCCGCGCGCCGGCCGACATCGCTTTGCGAACCGCCGTTGCGCCAGACGATGCGGCCGGTGCTGTCGTAGATGGTGGCGGCGGCGTTCAGCAGGATGTCCTGGTGCTCCAGGATCGCTCCCAGGCGTTCGCCGAAGTATTGCATCGACAGCACGTTCGTGACCCGGCCCTTGCGCAGCACCGGCACGTCGACGCTGGTCAGCAGGCGCTGCACGGTCGGCCCCACGTACAGGTCCGATACCTCGGGCTGGCCGCTGGCGAATACTTCACGCAGTTCGGCCTGGTTGCCGTGCAGGGGAAGCGGCTGGCCGAAAGGCACATGGGTATTCATGATCTGGCGTCCGTGGCTGTCGGACAGCAGCAGGAAATTGCCGGGCCGGAATTTCAAGACCTCGACAGCCTGCGCGTAGAAGGCGCGCAAATCGCCATTGTCGAGATTCGGCGACGTCGCCAGCGCCTGCATCGCGCCCTGCGCGCTGGCCATCTCGCGATCGATGGCCTGCATCAGCGCGCGACACACATCCAGTGTCGTGCGTTCGATACCGGCGCGTTCGCGCTGGTAGGAATAGGCGAAAAGGACCACCACCGCCAGCGTCGCCGGCACGATGATCGCCCCAGCAGCATCCCCAGCCACTGGCGGATAGTGGGCGCACGCCGCCACAGGTTTCGCAGGCGCATGGGTATTCCCCGATAGCGATCCCTGTAATCTACGGCGAACCACGAAAAAACACCAGCCCGGAAACTGGTGTTTCGACGCTGCGATCAGGCCGGAGAACCGGCGGCGCGATCAGTAGCCGCGGCCGCCGCTGGTGGGGCTGGTGCCGGTGCCGGTCGTGCCGGTGCCGGTGGTGCCGGTGGCGCTGGTGCCGGTGCCCGAACCCGAGCCGGTGCCGCTCATGCCCGACGAACCCGTCATGCCCGACGAGCCGCTCATGCCGGACGAGCTGGTGCCGGTGCCGCTGGTGCCGGTGCTGCCGCTCATGCCGCTGGTGCCGGTCGAGCCGGAACCCATGGTTCCGGTGGCGCCGGTGCCGGTGCCCATGCTGCCGCTGCCGGAGGTGCCGGTGCCCATGCTGCCCGAGCTGCCGGTGCCCATCGAACCGCTGCTGCCCGACGAGCCGGTGCCCATCGTGCCGGTGCCCATCGTGCCGGTGCCCATCGTGCCGCTCGAGCCCGACGAGCCGCTGGTGCCCATGCTGCCGCTGGTCGACGAGCCGCTGGTGCCGTCCATGCTGCCGCTGCCGGTGCTCGAGCTGCCCGAGCCGGTGGTGCCGCTGCTGCTCGATCCCGAGCTGCTGCTGTGTTTCTTCGTCGATTTTTTCTTGCTGGATTTGTGGGTCTTGCTGGTGGCGTGGTCCGCCTGGGCGCTTGCGTTCTGGTCGCCGGTGGTGGAAGCGTTGCTGCTTTGCGCCTGAGCGCTGCCGGCACCGAACATCGCCATGGCGACCGATGCACCCAGCAGACCTTTCAGTAGTTTATTCGTTTTCATGTTGCTCTCCTAATGGATTTGGGGCAAAAAGCTCAACAATATCAACAAGATAAATTGAGGGTTCGAAGTGTAGAACGGTCGCGGCAAAGGGTGCGCGCGTTAGCCGTGTGGCAATTCGAACCTGCCCTTCCAGCAGGAGAATCAGTGTGCGGCCGCGACCGCGGCCGGCGCCGGCGCCACGTAAGCGGCTTCGGCGGCGAGCGTGCCGAGCCTGGTGTACAGCTCGAGCACATTGCTCTTGTCGTCGGGGTAGACCCGGTTCGACAGCAGCACGTAGAAAGCGCCGGCCTGCGGATCGATCCACAGGACGCAGCCGGTAAAGCCCGTGTGGCCGTAGCTGCCGACCGGGAATACCGTGCCGCGCGGACGCACCGCATACGGCGAATTGATGTCCATGCCCATGCCGCGCAGCGCCGCGATGCCCTCCGGCGATTGCACCGTCGTCATCAGGCGCACGCTTTCGCGGCTGAGCACGCGCACGCCGTCCAGCTCGCCGCCCTGGAGCAGCATGCGGGCGTAACGCGCCACGTCGTGGGCGGTGGTGAACACGCCGGCCGAGCCGGCCACGCCATCCATGCGGCGCGCGGTCGGATCGTGCACCACGCCCTGCAGCAGCTGGCCCGGCGCCAGGTCGCCGTGCGCCGTCTCGCCGCCGTCCCTGCCCTTCTGGGTCGGGGCGATCGACGCGGCGGCGCCGCTGCCCAGGCGCTGCAGCGGCAGGTAGCCGGTGTCCAGCATCTTCAGCGGTGCGTAGATGCGGGTCCGCGCGAATTCGTTGAGCGGCATGCCGGCCACCTTCTGCACCAGCTGGCCCAGCAGCACGTAATTGATGTCCGAGTAGCGGAAGAAAGTGCCCGGTGGATGGGTCACCACCTGCTTGCATGCAAGCTCATGCGCGGCGGCATCGCCATGCCACGCCGGTTTGGCCGGCAGGCCGGACGGCAGGCCCGAGCTGTGGGTCAGCAGGTGGCGGATCGTGATGTTTTCCTTGCCGCCGTTCGCGCATTCCGGAAAGTAGGCGATCAGCTTGGCGTCGAGGTCGATGCGCCCCTCCTCCGCCAGCTTCAGCACCGAGGGCGCGGTGGACAGCACCTTGCTCAGCGAGGCCGCATCGAACAGGGTATGGACGTTCACGGCGGCCGCATCCGGCTCGTAGCTCAGGCGGCCGTAAGCCTGTTCATACACGGCGCCCTCGTGCTCGACGTGCACCACGGCGCCCGGCAGCTTGTGGGCGGCGATGGCCTCGTTCATGGCGGCGTCGATCTGCGGGAAGCGGGCGGCGTCGAGCTGCCCTTGGTGCGCGGCGGACTGGTCGACGGGAGCGTGGACGCAGCCGCCGAGCAGGAGGGCGAGACAGGTGGCGAGGACAGGCGTGCGGAGAGTCAGACGGGTCATGGCTGCGGCGGTAGCGGAGGAATTGAACCAGTGCATCATAGGCAGGGCATCCGGCGGGGTCAAGCAAGGCGTGCTCTGCGAAAAAAATCCGATCGGCGTATCATGAACCGATGATTCCTCTCTCGATACTCGACCTCGCCCCCATCGTCGAGGGCGCTACCGCTTCCGACTCCTTCCGCAACTCGCTCGACCTTGCCCAGCACGGCGAGCGCTGGGGCTACCACCGCTTCTGGCTGGCCGAACACCACGGCATGCCGGGCATTGCCAGTGCGGCAACCTCCGTGCTGATGTGCCATGTTGCCAACGGCACTTCGACGATCCGCATCGGCGCCGGCGGCATCATGCTGCCGAACCATTCTCCGCTCGTCATTGCCGAACAGTTCGGCACGCTGGCTTCGCTGTTTCCCGGCCGCATCGACCTCGGCCTCGGCCGCGCGCCCGGCTCGGACCACACCACGGCGCGCGCCCTGCGCCGCAACCTGGCGTCCGATGCCGATGAGTTCCCGCAGGACGTGGTGGAACTGATGGATTACTTTGCCGACTCGCCGCGCCGCCAGGTCCGCGCGGTGCCCGGCGCCGGCCTCGACGTGCCGGTGTGGATCCTCGGTTCCAGCCTGTTCGGCGCCCAGCTCGCGGCGGCGCTCGGCCTGCCCTATGCCTTCGCCTCGCACTTCGCGCCGCAGATGATGATGCAGGCGATCGAGCTCTACCGCGCCACCTTCCGTCCTTCGGCCCAGCTCGACAAGCCGTACGTGATGCTCGGTTTCAATGTCTTCGCCGCCGACACGGATGCCGAAGCCCACTTCCGCGCGACCTCGATGCAGCAGGCCTTCATCAACCTGCGCAGCGGCCGTCCGACCAGGCTGAAGCCGCCGGTCGAGGGCTATCTCGATCTGCTGAGTCCTCCGGAACGGTCGATGCTGGACTCGGTGCTGTCGTGCTCGGCCATCGGCTCGCCGGCCACGGTCTCGGCCCAGCTCAAAGGCTTCATCGAACGCACCGGCGCCGACGAACTGATGATCACCTCGCAGATCTTCGACCACGCCGCGCGCCTGCGCTCCTACGAAATCACCGCCGACATCGCCCGCGGCTCCTAAAAAAATTTCCCAAACCCGGGGTCAGACTCCGATTTTTGGCAACTGCTCAGCGGACATTTCCAAAATCCGGAGTCTGACCCCGGTTTTTGGAAACTGCCTGCGGTCAACCCTTATGGTGCGAGGATCGTTGTTTCCGTTGATTGGCGCACGGTCGGACGAGGCTGGCAGGCCTAGGCTGGACGCATCGCCCAATTAACCATCGGAGATCGTCATGAAAGCCAAACTGATCCTTGCATCCCTCGTCATGTCGCTGGCCTCGACCGGCGCCGCCTATGCCAAGCCGAGCTGCCTGAAGGGTGCGGCCGCGGGCGCCGTCGGCGGCCACTTCCTCGGCAAGCACCACGTGCTCGGCGCGGCCGTCGGCTGCGCCGTGGGCCACCACATGTCGAAGAAACAGGAACGCGAACAGGCCGCTGCACAAGCCCAGGCCAATGCCCAGGCCCAGGCGAATGCCCAGGCAAACCGCCAGGCGGCGTCGAACCGCAGGTAATGTGCCCGTGGCCGCCGGCGGCGTTTACGCGTCGCCGGTGCCGGCCTGGAAAGCGTCGATCAGCTCGCGCGTCGAGCGCACCCGCCCCATGTTGCGGAACACGTTCTCGCAGCAGTTCTTGTGCGCATCCGCATTGCCGCTGCTCATCGCGTCTTCCGCGAAGATCAGCTCGTAGCCGCGGTCGAAGGCCGCGCGCGCGGTCGACTCGACGCCGTAGTTGGTGGCGATGCCGGCCATGATGATGGTCTTGATGCCGCGCCGGCGCAGCAGCTGGTCGAGCTCGGTGGCGTAGAAGGCGCCCCACTGGCGCTTGGTCACCACCTGATCCTGCGCCTGCACCTGGGCCGACTCGGCCATGTACGACGCTTCCGGCGGCGGGGTCGGCGAGCCGGGCTTGAACATCGGATTGTCGGCCGGCGGCATCCGCAGTTCGTCCAGCTGCACGCGCACGAAGATCACCATGCCGCCGCGGTCGCGCATCTCGCTCGCCAGCAGCACGCAATTGCCGACCACGCGCTCGGCCGGGTGCGGCGCCAGTTCCCTCTGCACATTAAAGTTCTGTAAGTCGATCTGCACCAGGGCGGTGCGGGCTATGTCGATATTCAGTGTATTTGCCATAATGTCCTCCTTGACTGCAAAGTATTCACCAGTCGCGGATTTGGCGGCGCGCCGCTCCGCCCTGTGAATACAGACCAGGCCTGGTCTCTGTGATAAATTGCCCCGGATCATACACAGAGACGGCCTCAGCCGCAGACCATGAAGAAACTCGCCATCGCCGGCGCCGGCGCCCTGCTGTCCGCCTGCGCCACCCAGCCTCCCCTCACCGACTACAGCCTCGGCTCCGGCGCCCCGCGCAGCGAAGCCCAGCAGGCGCTCGAGTTCGACAAGGCCGACCTCAAGCTGCGCATCGAACCAGCCACCCGCAGCATCGCCGGCGACGTCACGCTGACCTTCAGCACCCGCGCGCCAGTGAACAGTGTCGAGCTCGACCTGGACCGCAACCTGCCGATCGACGCCATCGCCGTCGACGGCCAGCCGCTGCCCGCGTCGCGCTGGCGCAATCCGGACGGCAAGCTGACCGTCGACCTGCCGCAGACGCTGCAGCCCGGCAAGCAGGTGGCGGTGCGCGTGCAGTACCACGGCAAGCCGCACGTGGCCAAGAAGGCGCCCTGGGACGGCGGCTTCGTGTGGTCGGAAACGCCCGATGGCCGGCCCTGGGTCGCGAGCGCCGTGCAGGGCGAAGGCTGCGACCTGTTCTGGCCCTGCATCGACCACCCGACCGGCAAGGCGAAACAGGTCGACGAGCACATCAGCGTGCCGAGCCCGCTGGTGGCGGCCGGCAACGGCATCGCCATGGGCATGGATGAGAAGGACGGCTGGCGCACGTATCACTGGCGCACCAGGAATCCGAGCACCTACGGCATCTCGATCAACGTCGCGCCGTATGAGCTGCTGTCGGGCGAATACCGCAGCCGTTTCGGCAACACGATCCCGCTGCGCATGTGGTATCTGCCGCAGAGCGAAAAAGGCGCGAAGGAACTGTTTGCCGAATTCACGCCGATGCTGGACTTCTTCGAGAGCACCATCGGCCCTTACCCCTTCGGCGACGAAAAGATGGGCGTGGTCGAAACCCCGCACAAGGGCATGGAGCACCAGACCATCAATGCCTACGGCAACAAGTACGCGAAGACGGCCTACGGCTTCGACGAACTGCTGCAGCACGAATTCGCCCACGAATGGTTCGGCAACCAGCTCACCAACGCCAACTGGGACGACATGTGGCTGCACGAAGGCCTGGGCAGCTACATGCAGCCGCTGTACATGCAGCACCTGCGCGGCGACCAGGAATACTTCGCCCTCCTGATGCAGCAGCGCGCCATGGTGCAGAACAAGGCGCCGATCGTGTCCGGCAAGCCCAAGCTGGAAGAGGACGTCTACGACACCAAGCGAGGCGGCCCCGGCCAGGACATCTACAACAAGGGCTCGCTGGTCATGCACACGCTGCGCGGCCTGATCGGCGACGAAGCCTTTTTCCGCGCCGTACGCGAAGAGGTCTACGGCACGCCCGACCCGCGTCCGGGCAACTTCAGCCCGCGCTACGGCACGACGCCGGAATTCATGGCCATCGTCAAGCGCGCGAGCGGTCGCGACCTGGACTGGTTCTTCCAGGTGTATCTATATCAGAAGGAATTGCCGGAGCTGCAGGCGACCCGCAGTGCCGGTGCATTGCAGCTGGTGTGGAAGACGGAGAAGAATACGCCCTTCCCGATGCCGGTCGAGGTGCGGATCGGCGAGCGCATCGTGAACGTGCCGATGACGGACGGGCGCGGTAGTGTCGCGCTGCCGGAGGGAGCGGGCTATACGCTGGATCCGCATTCGAAGCTGCTGCGCAGGGAGCGGCATATCGAGCGGTATCAGGCGTGGCAGGAGGAGCAGAAGAAAAGGAAGGCGAAAGCTTCGTAAACGTCGTTCCCGCGGAGGCGGGGCCCCAAGTTCGCCGCATACCACCAACGCTTGACGTTGGCAGCGTTCGTAAAACTTGGGTCCCTGCCGTCGCGGGGACGACGTGCTTCAGCTAGCGAATTACTTCGAAGCGTTCTGCATCTTCTCGCCAGTACGCTCCAGCGCGCGGCCGGTGGCGGCGGTCGCATCCTTCGCGCCTTCCTTCACGTTGGCGCCGGCTTCGCGCATGTTCTCGCCTGCGCGGTCAGCCGCGGCGTCGACCTTGACGGCGGCGCGGTCGGCGGCGGCGTCGATTTTCTCGCCGGCGCGGTCGGCGGCGGCGTTGGCGTCGGCGGCGGCTGCGCGGGTCTCGGCGGCGGCCTTGGCGCCGGCATCGTCGACGGCTTTACCTGCCGACTGGGCCGGGCCCATGCCGTTGGTGTCCTCGGCCTTGTGGCAGCCGGTGGCCAGCACGGCGACGGCAAACATGATGCTCGACAGGGTAATGGATGTGGTCTTCATGATGGGCTCCTGTTCTTATCAAAAAATAAAGTGAATGGACGTATCCTACACCCGCCAAACACCGCGCACGATTGCCATTTGTGCCAAACCGTAACAAAAAATCATCGCCGGTGCGGTAGTTAACATAGCCTCAAGGCAGTAGATTCCCGTCAGCATCGATCCTGCGGACTTCACCCAGCCCGAGCGCACGCACGTCGGCCTCGACCTTGCTCATGTCGCCGACCACGATCCACAGCTGCTGCTTCGGCAGGACGGTCCGGACCGCCAGCGCGTTCAGCGCGGCCGGCGTCAGGGCCAGCACCTTGTCGGTATAAGTGTCGTAGTAGTCCTCGGGCAGGCGGTACTGCAGGATGGTGGCGTAGCCGTTGCTGAGCTGGGCGACGGTTTCGAAGGCGCCGGGCAGGCCCAGGGTTTCGTTGTCCTGCGCCGCCTTCAGTTCCGCCTGGGCGATGGGCCGGGCGCCGGCGATGTCGGCGTATTCCCTGGCCAGTTCGCGCAGGGCCGGCGCGGTCTGGTCGGTCTGCACCGGCGAGCCGCTGAACAGGATGCGCTGGCCCCGTGCCGCCACCAGCGAGGAGCCGACGCCATAGGACCAGTGCTTGTCCTCGCGCAGGTTCATGTTCAGGCGCGAGCTGAAGGTGCCGCCGAAGACGTCGTTCAGCAGGTTCAGCGCCACCGCGTCCGGAGAATCACGCGGCGGCGCGAGCTGGGCGCCGACGATGTCGCTCTGCAGCGCGCCCGGGCGGTCGAGCAGGTAGATCACGGTGCGCTCGGGCGGCGCCACCTGCGCCACCTTCTTGTCCGGCACCGGGCCGGTCCGCCAGCCGCCGAAGGCCTTTTCCAGCAAGGGTTTCAAGGCCGCCATGGTGGTGTCGCCGACCACCAGCAGGGCCGCATTGTTCGGCTTGAACCAGGCCTGGTGGTAGCGCACCAGGTCGGCCCGCGTCATGCGCGCCACCGCGCTTTCCGTACCGGTGCCGGTCAGCGGCAGGCCGTAGGCGTGGTCCTTGCCGTAGATGAGGCCCGGCAGCACGCGCAGCGCCATCGCCCGCGGCACCGTCTTCTCGCGTCCGATGGCGGCGATGCGGTCGCGCTGCAGGCGCTCGAAGTCCTTTTGCGGGAAGGATGGATGCAGCACCAGGTCGGCATACAGCCCGAGCGCGCGCGGCAGGGTCGGCGCCAGCACGTTGATGTTCACAAAAGCGCCGTCCAGGTTGGTGGCGGCGCCGAAGGACGCGCCCAGCGCCTCCAGCTCGGCGCTGATCTGCTGCGAGGTTCTACTCTGCGTCCCCTCTTCCAGCATGCGCAAGGTCAGGCTGGCCAGGCCCGGCAGGTCGTGCGAGTCGGAGGCGAAGCCGGCGTCGACCATCATCGACAGGTTCACCACCGGCGCGCCGTGGCGCTCGGCCAGCACCACCTGGAGGCCGTTCGACAGCGTGCTTGTCTGCATCGGCGGGAGGTGCAGCTTTTCCGGATGGCCCGGCGGCGGTCCCTTGCTGCGGTCGAGCGCCGTCACCGATGGCGCCAGACCGGTCGGGAAGGGATCGACCTGCAGGATGTAGTCGCCGTCGCCGAGCCAGTCGCGCATGGCTTGCGTGACCTGCGCCGCCGTCGCCGCCTGGATCCGCTTCAGGTAGGTCTTGTAGCAGTCCGGGTTGCCGGTGAACGTCATGCAGCGCGCCAGCATGTCGCTCTTGCCGCCAAAGCCGCCGACCCGCTCGACGGTGCGCGCGTACTGGGCCAGGATCGATGTCTTCGCCAGACGAAGCTCGTCCTCGCGCGGCCCGCCGTTCAGCAGCGTGCGCAATTCGTCGTCGGCGATGCGCTCCATCCGGCTGACGTCGGCGCCGGGCCGCGCCGTCAGGTTGATGCCGAACTGGCCGGCGATCTCGCTCGAATCGTCGCCGGCGAAGGCCGACGTCGCCAGCTGCTCCTTCACCACCAGGCGCTGGTAGAGGCGCGAATTCTTGCTGCCGCCCAGTACGTGGGCCGCCAGGTCGAGCAGCGCTTCCTCCGGCGTGTCCGCGCCCGGCACGTTCCACATGCGGTAGATGCGGGCTTGCGGCACGCGGTCCTGCACGCTGCCGCGGTGGCTGCCGCTGCGCTTGGCGATCCAGGCGCGCTGCGTGGCCACCGGCGGGCCGGGCGGGATGTCGCCGTAGTAGCGTTCGACCTTCTCGCGCGCCTGCGCGGGCGTGATGTCGCCGGCCAGCACCAGCACCACGTTATTCGGGCCGTAGTTGTTCTTGAACCAGCCGGTGACGTCGCTCATCGACGCCGCATCCAGATCGTCCATCGAACCGATCGTGGTCCAGGAATACGGGTGGTTCGCCGGCCAGGTGTTCTCGGTGACGATCTGCTCGACCACGCCATAGGGCTGGTTTTCGCGCTGGCGCTTTTCGTTCTGCACCACGCCGCGCTGCAGGTCCAGCTTCTTCTGGTCGAGCACACCCAGCAGGTGGCCCATGCGGTCGCTTTCGGCGAACAGCGCGTAGTCGAGCATCGAGGTCGGCACGGTCTCGAAGTAATTGGTGCGGTCCTTGTTCGTGGTGCCATTCAGGTCGCTCGCGCCGATGCCTTCCAGGGCCGACAGGAAAGTCTTGTCGAAGTTGGCGCTGCCCGAAAACATCAGGTGCTCGAACAGGTGGGCGAAGCCGGTCTTGCCGGGCTTTTCGTTCTTGGAGCCGACGTGGTACCAGGTGTTCACCCCCACCACCGGCGCTTTGTGATCCTCGTGCACGAGGACGGTCAGGCCGTTCTTCAGCACGAACTTCGTATAGGGAATATCGGGGATGGGGATGTCGACGGCGGCCGACGGGGCCGCGGCGGCGGCGGACATCGACGTGGCCAGCAGCAGGGACAAGATCATCGGCAAACGCATTCGGCACCTCCTGGCATCGGGCCGCCCATTCTAAGCCGGGGCCGGACAGGCGCGGATTACCCACCCACAATAAGCATTCGAAAATTTCGATGACACAAGCGCAAATTATCCGTTTTTCATCCAGGATCGACCGCCGCATAATGACTCCATCGCAGAGAACAAACAGCACACTGGAGCTTCGAAGCGATCGACGATTTTCAACCAGGGAGCCAAGCATGTACCTGATTTCCCTCGGCGCCGGCCTGCTGGTCGGCGCGATCTACGGCCTGATGGGGGTGCGTTCGCCGGCGCCGCCGGCCGTTGCCCTGATCGGCCTGCTGGGCATGCTGATCGGCGAACAGGCGGTGCCGGCAGCCAAACACCTGATCCAACAACTCATCCACTGAAGGAGAACATCATGAACAACCCGAAACTGGAAGTCCTGACCCCGCAAAATTCGCAGCTGATCATCATCGACCACCAGCCGCAGATGGCCTTCGGCGTGCAGTCGATCGACCGCCAGACCCTGAAGAACAACGTGGTCGGCCTGGCCAAGGCGGCCAAGGCCTTCGGCATCCCGACCACGATCACCACCGTCGAATCGGATTCCTTCTCCGGCAAGACCTACCCGGAAATCCTGGACGTGTTCCCGGACCACGTGATCCTCGAACGCAGCTCGATGAATTCCTGGGACGACCAGAAAGTGCGCGACGCCCTGAAGGCCAATGGCCGTAAAAAGATCATCGTGGCCGGCCTGTGGACCGAAGTCTGCAACACCACCTTCGCCCTCTCCGCCATGCTGGAAGGCGACTACGAGATCTACATGGTGGCCGACGCCTCGGGCGGCACCTCGAAGGATGCCCACGACTTCGCCATGCAGCGCATGGTGCAGGCCGGCGTGGTGCCGATGACCTGGCAGCAGGTGCTGCTGGAATGGCAGCGCGACTGGGCCCACCGCGACACCTACGACGCCGTGATGAAGATCGTCACCGAGCATTCGGGCGCCTACGGCATGGGCGTCGATTATGCTTACACGATGGTGCACAAGGCGCCGGCCCGCAACCAGGGCCATAACGAGGTGCTGGCGCCCGTGCCGGCCCCGATCGCCGCCCCGGTCCGCTGATCCATCCGCTCGAGGAGAAAACACATGCAAGCACAGTCCACCGCAGCGAAGTCGCCGACGCTCATCCTCATCAACGGCAGGTTCGCCACCCTCGACCGTGACCGGCCGCAGGCCAGCGCCGTGGCGATCCGCGACGGCCGCTTCCTGGCGGTCGGCAGCGCCGAGGAGGCGATGCGCCACCGCGAGGCGGACAGCCAGGTCGTCGACCTGAACGGCCGCACCGTGATCCCGGGCCTGAACGACTCGCACCTGCACCTGATCCGCGGTGGACTGAACTACAACCTCGAGCTGCGCTGGGAAGGGGTTCCTTCGCTGGCCGACGCGATGCGCATGCTGAAGGAACAGGCCGACCGCACCCCGCATCCGCAGTGGGTGCGCGTGGTGGGCGGCTGGAGCGAATTCCAGTTTGCCGAGCGCCGCATGCCGACCCTCGACGAGATCAACGCCGCGGCGCCGGACACGCCGGTGTTCATCCTGCACCTGTACGACCGCGCCCTGCTGAACCGCGCCGCCCTGCGCGCCGTCGGCTACACGAAGGACACGCCAAATCCGCCGGGCGGCGAGATACAAAGAGACGCCGCCGGCAACCCGACCGGCATGCTGATCGCCCGCCCGAACGCGATGATCCTGTACGCGACGCTTGCCAAGGGCCCGAAGCTGCCGATCGACCTGCAGGTGAATTCGACGCGCCAGTTCATGCGCGAACTGAACCGCCTGGGGCTGACCAGCGCGATCGACGCCGGCGGCGGCTTCCAGAACTACCCCGAGGATTATGCCGTCATCGAGGAGCTCGACCGCAACAAGCAACTCACGATCCGCATCGCCTACAACCTGTTCACCCAGAACAAGGGCAAGGAGCTGGAAGACTTCCAGCGCTGGACCGACATGGTGACGCCGGGCCAGGGCAGCGATTATTACCGCGCGAACGGCGCCGGCGAGATGCTGGTGTTCTCGGCGGCCGACTTCGAGGACTTCCTGGAGCCGCGCCCCGAGCTGGCGGCCGGCATGGAGATTGAGCTGGAACAGGTGGTGCGCCATTTGGTGTCCAAGCGCTGGCCGTTCCGCCTGCATGCGACCTACGACGAATCGATCTCGCGCATGCTCGACGTGTTCGAGAAGATCGACCGCGAGATCCCCTTCGGCGGCCTGCACTGGATGTTCGACCATTGCGAGACCATCAGCCAGAAGAACATCGAGCGCGTGAAGGCGCTGGGCGGTGGCATCGCGATCCAGCACCGCATGGCCTTCCAGGGCGAGTACTTCGTCGACCGCTACGGCGCCGATGCCGCGAAAGCGACGCCGCCGGTGAAGCACATGCTGGAAACCGGCGTGCCGGTCGGCGCCGGCACCGACGCCACCCGCGTGGCCAGCTACAACCCCTGGACCGCGCTGTACTGGCTGGTGACCGGGCGCACCGTCGGCGGTTTGGCGCTGTACGGCGACAACGGCCTGCTCGAGCGCGGCACCGCACTGGAACTGTGGACCGCGGGCAGCGCCTGGTTCTCCAACGAACAGGGCCGCAAGGGCCGCATCCAGGCCGGCATGCTGGCCGACCTGGCGGTGCTGTCCGCCGATTTCTTTACCGTGCCGGACGAAGAGATCAAGGCGCTCGAATCGGTGCTGACCGTGGTCGGCGGCGACATCGTCTACGGCGCCGCCGAGTTTACGAGCCTGGGACCGCCGCCGATTCCGGTGCTGCCGGAATGGTCGCCGGTGCGATCGGTGCCGGGGCACTGGCGCAAGGCTGCACCGCAGCCGCAGCAGTCGCACATGACCCTGCCGCACCAGTGCTCGGGTCCCTGCGGCGTGCACGCCCACGCCCACGACAAGGCGCGCAGGTCGAATGTCCCGGTTTCGGATTTCGGCGGCTTCTGGGGCGCCTTCGGCTGCAGCTGCTTCGCCTTCTGACCGGGAGTTAAAAGCATGGATACGCAAGGTCACCAGCGCCTGCAAGGCGCCAGCATGGGCTTCCTGGCCGGCTACGTCGACACCCTCGGCTTCGCCGCCCTGTTCGGCCTGTTCACGGCCCACGTCACCGGCAACTTCGTGCTGATCGCGGTGGCGCTGGCCGATCCGGGCCAGACGCCGACGCTCCTGAAGCTGCTGGCTTTCCCGGCCTTCATCTTCGGCGTGGCCGCCGCCCGGTTGCTGGTCGCCGGCTGCGAACGGCGCGGCAAGCCCGCCGTCAAGCCGTCCTACCTGCTGCAGCTGGTGCTGCTGAGCGGCTTCATGGTCTGCGGCATGCTGGCCGAGCCGGTCGGCCGCAACGTCGGCGCGCTGGCGATGGCGGCCGGCCTGCTCGGCGCGGCGGCGATGGGCGCGCACAGCGCCGCCAGCAAGCTGCTGCTCGGCCACCTGGCGCCGACCTCGATGATGACCGGGAACGTCACCCAGCTCACGATCGACACGGTCGACCGCCTGCGCGGCGCGGCCGATGCGGCGACCAAGGCCCGCTGCGCGAAGTTCTTCTGGCCGGTGCTGGCCTTCGCGCTGGGCTGTGCGGCGGCGGCGTTCGCCTTCATGGCGCTGGGCTTCGTGGCGCTGGCGGCGCCGGTGGCGATCCTGGCCTGGCATCTGTGGCTGCCGGAGCCGGTGGCGCAGTAAGTGGTCCGGCTCGACGAGCCGCAACGCTTTGCACCAAGTTGCTGATGTGCTTGCCCCCAGCTACCATTTCTTCTTTTTGCAAATGTGTATCGATCATGAAATTCTGGGAGCGTGTTGGCATCGCGATCATGACCTTGTGGGTGTGTTTCGCAATGCATCAAGGCATCAATGCACTAATGCGAGTTCATAATTGGCAACCACTCAGCGCCTCTGATTGGGGCACATGGGTTGGCGCAGTTGGAACAGTGGCCACGCTCTTCGGTACGATTCGTCTCGCAACCTCGGAGACGAGACGTCGTCATCGGCAGGAACTAGCCTTGGCGCAATTGCATAGCCTCGCGATACGTGATCGGCTGAATCGCGCCAATTCGAATTTAAAAACTGCGATTGCAATATTGGAGATAGCCCTCGAGTGCGACGGTGATGGCGAGGATCTAGCCTATCTAGTGGCAGCGAACAAGGAATTGGTTGAGATCCCTCCCCTTCTCATTGAAGATTTAGTGCCGATTGCAGCCTTCAATAGTAAGGTTGCGTTTCTTCTCGTGACGGTTGGGAATCATCTGCGGACCTTTCAGTCTACCGCTTTCTCGCTTGCGAATGATTTCAGCGAAAGCGATGGCGCGACACATCGTCACTCGCTGACAGATAAGCTTCGCCACAAATTAATTGGATTACAGGAGCAGATTGCACCGACAATAGTTGCGTTGAACGCACATGTCCTCGATATTGATCGGCCTGAATAGGAAGCCGCTCACCTCAGGCTGCCAAGGCAAAGCTGTATGCAGCATCGTTGGCGCAACCGTCAGCATGCATCCGCGCCGGCGCCACATCGCACACCGACACCGGCTGCTCCGCCGCCAGCAGCGTCAGCATCGCCGGCAGGTCGAGGCCGTTGATCGCCGCCTGGAAGCGCCGCACCAGCTCGCGGCACAGCTTCTCGTCCGCCGGCATGTCCTTCCCTTCCTCCCGCAGGCGCAGGCGCCGGCGCGCACGGGCCAGGTGCTGGCGCGCGTTCACCGGCGTCGTGCCGAGCACCGCCGCGATGTCGGCATGGGCGCAGTCGAAGACGTCATGCAGCACCAGCGCCAGCCGCTCGGACGGCGACAGGCAGGCCAGCATGCGGGCCAGCGCCACGCCCATCTCGTCACCGCGCAACAGGCTGTCTTCCGGCTGCACAGGCGAAGCGCCGTGATCGAGATCGCCGGCCGCGAGCGCCGCCGCCTCGTCGCGGGTGCGCCGGCGCAGGCGGTCGATCGACTGGTGCTGCACCACGGTGGTCAGCCAGGCCGCCGGCGTCGCCACGGCGGCGCGGTCGATGCGATGCCATGTCAGGAAGCAGTCCTGGACGACGTCCTCGGCCTCCGCCGCGCTGCCGACGATGCGGCGGCTGATCGCGGTCAGGCGCGGGCGCAGCCCTTCGAACAGGGCGGCGTCGGGGTCGGAAATGGGTGGCATCGGTGTCTCCTTTGCGGTGCTGGTAACGCCTGACGCCCGGCGCGGCGCGGATGTGACACGCAGGCAGAATATTTTTTCGGCCGTCACGCCGGATGCTTCCTCATGCGTCAAGCGGAAGTACATCCACTCTACCGCGAAAGGACCGTCATGCTCACCCATGTTCCACAGGCGCTCGGCCTGGTACCCACCGTCATCGAGCAGACCGGCCGCGGCGAGCGCGCCTTCGACATCTATTCCTGCCTGTTGAAGGAGCGCGTGGTGTTCCTGGTCGGCGAGGTGACGGAACAGTCGGCCAACCTGATCGTCGCCCAGCTGCTGTTCCTGGAATCGGACAATCCGGACAAGGACATCGCGCTGTACATCAATTCGCCGGGCGGCTCGGTGTATGCCGGCATGGCGGTCTACGACACGATGCAGTTCATCAAGCCGGACGTGTCGACCCTGTGCACCGGCTTTGCCGCCAGCATGGGCTCCTTCCTGCTGGCGGCCGGCGCCATCGGCAAGCGCTTCGCCCTGCCGAACGCCCGCATCATGATCCACCAGCCGCATGGCGGATCGCAGGGCGTGGCGGCCGACATCGAGATCCAGGCGAAGGAAGTGCTGTACCAGCGCCACCGCCTGAACAGCATCCTGGCCGAGCGCACCGGGCAGACCCTGGCGCGGATCGAAAAGGACTCGGACCGCGACAATTACATGTCGGCCGAGCAAGGCGTGGAATACGGGCTGATCGACCGGGTGCTGACGGCGCGCGACTAGCGGTGGCCGCCGCTGGTTGACCGGCCGGGCATGCAGACGGGAACCAGGCAGCATGCTATGCTTGCCTCCTTCCGCTCCCTGCTGGCGCCGCCCGTGCGTCCCCGCCGAGCTCCGTCAAAAGGCTGCTCAAATGACTGCCCGCCCTGCCTCCCGCCCTGCCTCCTTCTCCCGCTTCGCGCCATTCCAGATCGGGGCGCTCGCCGTGTCCGCACTGCTCACGCTCATCACCCTGCTGCTGACGCCAGGCGCCGCGCACAAATGGCCGAACGTCCCCGTGTTCGTGCCGGCTTACCAGTCCCTGCTGATCGGCACCTATCTGCTCGCGTCCTACCTCGTCTACGGCTACTTCCTGCAGACCCGCATCCGTTCGCTGCTGTGGCTGTGGTCGGGCTGCGTGTACACGGCCGGCGTGCTGGTCGCCCAGTTCCTGTCCCTGCCCGGGGCCTTCGTCGCCGGTCAGCGCCTGCTGGGCGGGCCGCAGACCACGATCTGGCTGTGGTTTTTCTGGCACCTTGGCGCCGGCGGCATGCTGCTGGGCTATGCATTCTCGGAATGGCGCCGCCCGGGCCGGCTGGTGCCGGATGCCGGCCGCAGCTTCGCGCGTTCGGCCGCCTGCATGGCCGCCGCCCTCGGCGCGACCCTGTTCGCCGTCACCGTGCTGCACGACCGGCTGCCGGTCCAGGACGTCGGCGGCGACTACAGCCTGGTGACCAGCACCGGCTACGGTCCGCTGCTCCAGCTCATGCTGTTTGCCGCCTTGTTCTTCCTGTGGCGCGCCAGCCGCTTCCGCACGCCGATCAGCGCCTGGCTGGGCGTGGTCGTGCTGGCCCTCGCCCTCGATAACATGATCACGATGGCCGGCGGTGCGCGCCTGTCGATCGGCTGGTATGTCGGCCGCCTGAACGCGCTGTTTTCGGCGCTGGTGATGCTGGTGCTGTACATGCAGACCATCCACCGCGTCTACCTGAAGGCCGCCTTCAACGCGGACGAGCTCGCCATCGCCAAGGACAAGCTGGAACGCCACCAGGAGCGGCTGGAAACGCTGGTCCAGGAACGCACGCGCTCCCTCGAAGATACCCAGAACGCCCTGTTGCATGCGCAGAAACTCGAAGCCATGGGCAAGCTGACCGGCGGCGTCGCCCACGATTTCAACAATGTGCTGCACATCATCGGCGGCAACCTCGACCTCATCCGCATGCTGGCCGGCGCCAACGACAAAGTTCTGCAGCGCTGCACGTCGGCGCGCGATGCGGTGCGGCGCGGCGCCCGCCTGTCCTCGCAGCTGCTCTCCTTCGCCCGCAAGCAACCGCTGCAGCCGGCGCCCACCAGCATGGCCCGGGTATTGGCCGACATGGACGAGCTCCTCAAGCGCGCCGTCGGCGAACGGGTGCGCATCGAACTGGCCGTCGCGCCGGATAGCTGGAACGTCCGGGTCGATCCGCAGCAGCTCGAAAACGTCGTCCTCAACCTGGCGCTGAATGCGAGCGACGCCATGCACGACGGCGGCACCCTCACCATCAGCATCGCGAACACGGTGCTGACCGAGGACGAAAGCGCGCGCCTGCAGCTGCGCGCCCGGGAACATGTGTGCATCGCCTTCATCGATACCGGCGCCGGCATGATCGAGGAAGTGCGGGAGCGCGCCTTCGAACCCTTTTTCTCGACCAAGGGCATCGGCAAGGGAACCGGACTGGGCCTGAGCATGGCCTATGGCTTCGTCAAGCAGAGCGGCGGCCATATCGACATCGACAGCGAGCCGGGCCAGGGCACCACGATCACCATCCTGCTGCCGCGCACTGCCGAGGCCGCCATCGAGAAGGCGGCGCACCAGGCGGCCGCCGTGTCGGGCGGCGCCGAAACCATCCTCGTCGTCGACGACGAAATCGCGATCCAGGACAACGTCACGGAGATCCTGTCGGCACTCGGCTACCGGGTGCTGCGCGCCAGCAGCGCGGACGACGCCAGCGTGGTCCTGCGCCAGCATCGCGGCATCGACCTGCTGTTCACCGATGTGATCATGCCGGGTACGATGAACAGCCAGCAACTGGCGGCCCTGGCACGCGAGCTGCATCCGACGATCCAGGTGCTGTTCACCTCCGGCTATTCGGCAGACGCGGTGATCCAGGATGGCAAGCTGAAATCGGATGTGAAGCTGTTGAACAAGCCTTACAGCGACGACGACCTGGCGCGCGCGATCCGCGCTGCGCTGAATGGCAGCAAGAAACTTTATATGAACTGAAACATTGCTTTTGCGTGTAGTTCGGCGCTGACAGCCCTTGGGGAAGCAGTCCGCTGCACGCTTTTCGGATGAGGCGTATCATGGACCCTTGACGAACAGCAGAAAAGGACAGCTCATGAACCAACGACGCTCCTTCCTCAAAAGTTCCGCCATGCTGGCTTCCGTGATCGGCGCGCCGGCAGTCATCAAGTCCGCCAGGGCCGCCACTGTTCCGGGCACGGCGCCGCCGAACGAGCGCATCTTGCGCCTCTACAACACCCATACGGGCGAGAGCCTGCGCAGTATTTTCTGGGCGGAAGGCCAGTTCATTCCGGAAGCGCTGCAGGACATCAACAAATTGCTGCGCGACCACCGCAACAACCAGATCTCGGCCATCGATCCGCAGTTGCTGGTGCTGCTCGACAAGATCAGCGCGCAATACGGCAGTCATCCAACCTTGCACGTGATTTCGGGCTATCGCTCGCCGGAAACGAATGCGAAGTTGCACGAGAACACGACCGGTGTGGCGAAACACAGCCTGCACATGGAAGGCAAGGCGATCGACGTGCGCGTGCCGGGCCAGGACCTGGCCAAGCTACACAAGCTCGCGATGTCGCAGAAGGCCGGCGGGGTCGGTTACTACCCGGACTCGCAATTCGTCCACATGGACGTCGGGCGCGTTCGCTACTGGTGAGCCGGGTCCCGATGCGGCTGACCGGTTTCTTGATCGCATTGTCGGGCCTCGCCTGGCCGGCCTTCGGGTCGGCGCAGCAGGCGGAGCCTTCGGCTGAGCCGAAGCCACAAACCGTCACCGTGACCTCGACCCGCGATCCGGTCGACAAGTCCTACCGCAAGATGATTCGCGGCATGGAGCGCTTCGAGCGCGAACATGCGCTGGCGCCGCAGGCCCAGCTGCGTTTCCACCTGCTGCCGCGCACACCCGGCGTGAACATGCAGGGGATCACCCTGCGCGTGCTCGGCGACCATATCGCGGTGCCGGTCCAGGTGGGGCCGGACAATACCTTCGTGCTGCCGCGCAACGAGCAGGCCCTGCGCGAAGACGCGGCCGTGGTCGCCAACCGCAAGACCACCAGCATGACCTGGCGCGCCCAGGTGATCACGCCCGGCCTGCCGCCGGGAACCCGGCGCTTGGGCGATTTGCGGCTGGAATGCCTGGTCGGCATGGAAGCGGGACTGGTATCGAACAGTTCGCCGCTGTTCGGCTGGATTTCCGACGCGTTGACCAGCCCGGAACAGGTCTGCAACAGCCCGAAAGGCAATTTCCTGTTCTTCAATGAGCGCCCGATCTTCTCGGTGATCCTGCAGGCCGGCGCGCGCAGCGAAATCCTGCCCTTCCGCATGCTCTACGCCGGCGGCGAGCAGAGCCGCGACATGCTGCCTTTCTGCGACTGCCAGGTGCTGCTCGACCGCACCTACTATGCCCCGATCTGGGACCGCGGCTGGCCCGACGATACCCTGGTCAGCTTCGAGTACATGGACGACGCGCCTGCGCCTGCGCCTGCTCCGGTGGAGGTCAAGCCATGAAGCGTCTCCTCATCGCTGTGGGCGCCGTGCTCGCCATGACCGGCTGCGCCACTGCGCCGGACGAGCCCGGCAAGGTAATCGCCGAAGACCGCTTCGCCCAGGTCCTCGTGCCGGGCCGCACCACGCGCGCCGATCTGCTGTCTGCCTTCGGCCCAACCAAAGCCATCGTCTTCGACAGCGGTGATGAAGCCTGGCTGTACGAAGCGAATGCCGGGGCCGGCCGCCATACCGAGCTCGTCTTGCTGCTCGACCGCGCCGGCATCGTCCAGAAAATGCGCCGCCGTCCGCCCTACCCCACCGATCCCCAACCCTGAATCGTCCTGTCCTTACAGCCGGCCGGCGCCGAATCGGTGTACAGTTGAGCCTCGTCATTTCTGGAAAGAAGTTCATGCGCAGGACGATGAAGGCAATGCTCGGCCTGGCGGCTGCCACGGCGGTACAGCTGGCAGCGGCGCAAACGGTGCAGCAATCGACGCAACACACGGCGCAGCAACCGGTGCAGCAACTGAGCCCGGTGGAACAGCAGATCGTGGCCGCCATCCACGCCAACGCGCCGCAAGCCCTGGAACTGCTGCGCCAGAGCGTCCTCATCAACAGCGGCACGATGAACCACGCGGGCGTGCGCGCTGTCGGAAAACTGTTCCGCGACCAGTTCGACGCGCTCGGCTTCCAGACCCGCTGGATCGAACTGCCGCCCGAGATGCAGCGCGCCGGCCACCTGCTGGCCGAGCTGCCGAACCGGCCCGCCAGCCATGGCAAGCGTTTGATGCTGCTCGGCCACCTCGACACCGTCTTCGAACCCGGCAACACGACGCCGGCCTGGGAGCCGCAGCCCGGCCCCGACGGCAGCGTCGCCCGCATCAAGGGCCAGGGCGTGTCCGACATGAAGGGCGGCGACGTCGTCATCCTCGAAGCCCTGCGCGCGCTGAAGCAGGTGGGCGCGCTGGACGGCAGCCGCATCGCCGTCATGCTCACCGGCGACGAAGAAGAAGCCGGCAATCCGAAAACCGTCTCGCGCGGCGACATGGTCGACCTGGCCAAGCGCAGCGACGTCGCCCTCAGCTTCGAAGGCAGCATCACCCTGAAGGACGGCATGGCCGCGGCCACCGTCGGCCGCCGTTCGACCGCCTTCTTCGAGCTGGAAGTGAAAGGGCGCCAGGCCCACTCGATGGGCGTGTTCGGACCCGGCGGCTATGGCGCCATCTACGAGGTGGCGCGCATCCTCGACGCCTTCCGCCAGCAGGTGGTGGAGCCGGGCCTCACCTTCAACCCGGGCGTGATCCTGGGCGGCACCGAAGTCAGCTACGACGAAGCCAACTCGCGCGGCAGCGCCTTCGGCAAGACCAACGTGATCGCCAACACCGTCACCGTCAAAGGCGACCTGCGCTACCTGGACTACGCCCAGCGCGACCGCGCCCAGGCCCGCATGCGCGAGATCGTCGCCCAGAGCCTGCCGGGCGCCAGCGCGGCGATCGCTTTCCGCGATTCCTACCCGCCGATGGCGGTCACGCCCGGCAACCTGAAGGTGCTGGAACAGTATTCGCGCGCCAGCCAGGACGCCGGCCTGGGGCCGATCGGCATGGTGCCGCCGGAAGCGCGCGGCGCCGGCGACATCCAGTTCGTCGCGCCCTTCATCGACAGCCTCGACGGCCTCGGCGCCAGCGGCGGCGGCGCGCATTCACCCAACGAAAGCCTGGAAGTCGCCTCGATCGAACGCAGCGCCATCCGCGCCGCACTCTTGATCTACCGCCTGACCCGCCAGGACTGAAACTTTATCTTTATCGCATGGCACGCTTACATCTCGATTTCCCCGAAGACCAGTACTACTACACGAGCTTGCTGACGGTGCGCGTCACCGACATCAATGCCGCCAACCACCTCGGCAACGACTCGATGATCTCGATGATCTCCGAGGCGCGCGCCCGCTTCCTGTTCGAATTCGGCGTCCCCGAAACGGAGCGCGACGGCACCGGCATCATCGTCACCGACCTGGCCACCACCTACCGCGCCGAAGCGCATGCGCGCGACCAGCTGCTGTTCGAAGTCGGCGTCATGGACTTCAACAAGTACGGCGGCGACATCATCTTCCGCATCACCCGCCCCAGGGACAAGAAGCTGGTGGCGATGGCCAAGCAGGGCTTCGTCTTCTTCAATTACAAGACCAGCCAGGTGGTGGCGATGCCGGAGGAGTTTCGTTCCAAATTCGACCGGGTGAACTGGATCGATTGAGGGGGCATCAGCGGTTTGCCGGCATGTCCCGCATGAGGTGGGACGGCCAGCCAATGCGCACCAACAGGCCATCCGGTCCGCAAACCCCAAACTCATACAAGCCCCACTCACGGTGACGCAATACACCGCCAGGCCTGATGATGAGGTCGTCTACCCGCGCGGCGATGGCATCCACTTCCGGTGTGCGGATAAAAACACCAAAGGGATTGTGCTGTTCCGGCACGCGCCAGGGACCGTCGCCCGCCTGCGTCAAGTGCACTTCGCAACCCCAGCCAGTCATGATGGTGTAGTTCGCATCACCGCCGGTGCGCTGGAAACCCAGGCGTTCCCAGAACGGCTGGGCAGCCGCCAGATCGTTACTCGGCACGATGGCAAACGCGCCAATTGTGGGCGAAAGGTTCATATGACGCTCCAGTTGCATGGGCCTGCTTTTGCAGCCCAAGTTTATTGCGATCGGGTTGATTGCCGGCGCGTGCCGTCCTGCGATTCAGTACTAGACAATATTTTTGCAAAGCACATAGCGCTCAGCAAGAAGCTCGCTTGGGCAGTATAGCGATGTTACTGGTTTTCTTTTAACACACGGAAGAGTATGGGTGTCGCAATTTGACCGGTTTCTTCTGGTCGTGAGATTCCGTGATTTTTCCAGCTTGGCGACCTGCTATTCTGATTTGAACGGCCGAGATCGGCCAACAGCCGTCCCTGTGTCGTGACGTCTACCATACAAGACTGGTCATCCATGATAAGAAAATTGCGTGCACTGTTATTAGTTGCTTCTGACATGGCCATGAATTGCAGACGCTATCGCTTGCAATGGCCTCTTGCCTTTGCCTGTGCTTTTGCTATGAGCGTTACGGCAGCAGGCCCAGCCACGCTGCAACCAATGGGCGCCTATGATCCAAAACTCTTTCTGCCGCGCTTGGTGAAGGCCGAAAAAGCGATCGAGCAGGGACAAGCCGACATTAAAGGAGCGCCACTTGGACAGAATTCTGCGCTAGAGATGCTCGCTACGATCTTGTCCATGCTTGGCGATGTCGATCGGGCGATTGCGACATATGACCGTCGCAGCCCGGCCGCGCTGCCGCCACTTGCACCCCAGCAGGTAGCGCAGATGCAGCAGGTCGTGGATGCGCGCGCCGACAACGCGATCCAAGCAATCATCGAGCAGGCGCGCAGTAAGCGGGTCGTGCTTATCAACGAAGCCCATCACGTGCCCATGCATCGCGCCTTTACGCAGAAGCTGGCGATGGAACTGCGCAAAATCGGCTATAACTACCTCGCCGCCGAAGCTTTTCGGGCAGATCCTAAAGGTGAGGTGATTCTAACGGCTGCAAACAAGACGAGCGTCGTTACCGGCATGTACACGAGTGATCCCGTGTTTGCGGGATTCGTGAACGCGGCCCTTGCCGACGGTTGGAAGCTGGTTCCTTACGATACCCAAAGCTCGCCGGCTCCAAGCACCGACCCGTTGGAGAGAATCAAACAACGTGAGCAGACGCAAGCGCAAAACCTGGTCGACCGCATTTTCGCCAAGGATCCCGATGCTAAAGTGCTGATTCACGTCGGCTACGGTCATTTGCAAAAGCTTCGACCCGGCGATACGCGTTCGCCGGCATTCATGGGCGAATACTTACACCGCTTGACGGGGCTGGAAATGTTGCATGTGGATCAGATCAGCTTGTATTCCCACCCTGACCATGCTGCCGAAGGACCGGTCTATGCCGGCCTGGTAGAGAAGTTCCCATCGAAAGAGCCTATTGTCCTGCGCTCGCCCGACGGCAGCTTCCCTGTGCTGATGGGAATGCAAGGCACGGTTGATATGCAAGTCATCTTCCCAAGGTACGCCACACGCGACGGTCGCCCTGAATGGCTGCAGACTTTGGCTGGCCGCATACCGCGCGACATTCCACGGGACCTGCTGCCGAAGCAAGGCAAGCGCCTGATCAAGGCTTTCCACCAAACAGATAGCCCAGACACAGTACCGGCCGACATGGTCATCGTCGAAGCTGGTAGGCCGGCACCAAGCTTAATGCTGCCGCCTGGGCAGTTTCGCTATACATACGAAGAGTAAGAGTCTGAAAAACTTCTCGGCGTTATAGACTCTGCCGCTAGCAATGAGGCGGTTGCGGAAAGTCGTGACGGTCAGTGACTTATCCTTGCCTGCAACCTGGTATTTGCCGCGAACGGCTACGTTCGGCCCAGAAGCGGGCGTTCGCGTTTTTCTATTTTCGCTAATTGAGGCATATGAACCTGCCCACAATCGAGACTATGGCTTCGGGAAACCCGAGCCTTGCGATCACGGAAGATACGGCTTGGGAAACCTTCCCGGATCAGGCTGCCGACTTCGTCAGAAGGTTCAATGGCACCGTACTTAAACGAATCGACACACCGGTTGAGCGGATGTGGATCGTCCTGATCAATTGGAGACCGTTCTACCTAACGTTCGAGGATTTCCCTTTGAGGATGACGCTCGACTCGATGAACAGCTCTTGCGCTTCAGTGATTCACGAAATACACGCCGCGCTACTCGCTGAAGCGCAATCGGAAAAGCCTATGTAGCATAGCGACCGTCCACTTCGGGTCGTAACCGAAAGTTCGAGCGCCGTGCGGCGCGAGGTATTCCCATCGGACGGTCGCAAAATCATATGAAAACACGCCAGTTAGCGCCCGCAGCCGGCGGGTGCCGACGCAAGGAAAAACGATGCCCCGAGCTCTCAAAACACTGCGCAGCTTTCTCATGTTAGTCGTGGCGGCTTTCGCTTTGTTAGCCGTTGCCGGCACTACAAGCGCTTCAACAAAGCAAGAGCTGAATGCCGTTTTCAGCAAGTATGGTTTTGAATACCGCGATGCCGAACGGCCATACGGCTTGCCGATCAAGGCCAGGCTGACCCGGGTGAAAATTGGCAACGATAAGTATCAACTGGATTTGGCAAGCCCCCTTACCAGGCAGGGCGTTGATGCCGCGATCCACGACTATCTAGTGCGGCATGTGGCCAATGAACTGCAAGTGATCAACATGCTCGCGGGCGAACCGATAGGAAATATCAAAGTCGACCCGAACAAGGCATTTGTAGAGGAGCTGCACACGTCTCTCATCAAGCCACCATTTGAATCATGGCGCGCCCGGATCGAGCCTTTCACGAATAAAGGTGCCACCATCGAGGCGCATTGCGACTTCCACTTTGTACGACTAGAGGGAAAATATTACCAACTGTACTTCCAGGACTGGAGCTCGTACAAAACCAGCAAGGAGCCAAGTTGCGACCTCCGTCGTAGTGACTACCACCATAACGGCTGAGACTTCTCGCCAACCAGGTCGGCCGCACGCGCGATCAAGCATGGCAAGGTATGGATCATGAGCTAGCGACCGATCTCCGAGGTACGCATTGCGATAAGGAAACCAGCAACCCGACTGAATGAGATGGTTGCCATCCATGCTTCCTTGGCGTTACGCGCCGACTCGGCTCACCCGATGCAAACATGCTATCCGAAGAGGCAGAGCATGGAGGTAATGAGCGGCTGCTTTGGGTCGGAGCAATTGATCGTGAAAGTCCGAGATTTTTCAAGCTCGGCAACCTGCTCCGCCGGCTCGAACGGGCGAGATTGGCCAGAAGACATAAAGAATGACGGAAAAAACACTTATGACTGATCGACGTGCCACGTTGTTGAACGGGCTTTTAGTGCTTGCCATATTCTCAGTTGCCGCCCTCGCGATTTATCAGGCGGCGAGCGGAAGCCAGATAGCAATACACTGGGGGCCGGACAACCGTGCAGACAGCTGGGTAGCTAGCTCAGCAATTCATCTGATCAATCCAATCGTTGCGCTAACGATCTGGTTCGTGGCTTCGTTTTTCCATCAAGGCTTCGCTACGAAGCGTCTGTTGACTGGGCCTGCCCGCACGCGACTTTCCAAACTCCTTCTGATTCAGCTGGTGATTCAGCTATTGATGGCACTTTATCTAAAGGGCTCCTAGTTTCCAAAGACACATCAGGCTGCTTTGCAATTTCTACGACGAGGGCTGACGGAAACGAATGAAACAAGACGACATCAATGACATGGCGTGGCGCAACCCGGTCAACTGGACCTGGCGCGCGCCGCTCGGCCTGTATTCGAGCAAGCGCGATACCCGGCTGGTAGTGCCAAAGGCAGTGCCGCAGTTGCGATGGCCCCTCGATGTCGCGCATCCTGGCTACACCCGAGCACTGCTTGCACCGGCTGTTCGACCCTGATCCTGGCCGGCGCACGCTATGCCTTCTCCTAGTCCCGGCAGGTTCCAGTTCAGCGAGATCCTGTTCTCCGTTCCCGGCCTGCTGGTCCTCGTCTGCCTGCTCGCCGCAGCGGCATTGTTGGCGCCGGAAAGTGCCGACCCGGCGTTGCGGCATTACCCCTGCCAAGCGCTCGACACGGATTCGCGCCATTCGCCCTATCTCCTGCCCTACCGCCAGGGCACGCAACACTGGCTGAACCAGGCCAACTGTTCGGGCCACGGTCATTCGCGATTCTGGAATCACGGCTACGACTTCAAGATGGACATCGGCACGCCGGTCCTGGCTGCGCGCAGCGGCGCCGTCATGGACGCCAACGATGGCTGCACCGATGGCGACCGCGCCTGTACCAACCTCATCATCATAAGGCATGCGGACGGCAGCGTTGCCCTGTATTCGCATTTGACGAAAGGCGGCATCGATGTCGTGAAAGGACAAGCCATCCTTGCCGGGCAAGTCATCGGCCGCTCCGGCGACACCGGCAACACCGGCGAGCTGCCGCACCTGCATTTCTCGGTGCATCCATGCGGCGCCCTGCCTGGACTTGGACGCGAAGGCGTCTGCCCTTCCCAGCCCGTCAACTTCCGCAACACGGCGCCGAATCCGCATGGATTGATAGCGGCGCACTTCTATCGTGCAGAGTAGGAAGCACAAAAAAACCTGGAACTTTTAGGGTTCCCCAGCGGAATATGGGTAAATAGACCATACCCATGACCACCATTTCCGCCACCGCCAACGACACCGAGCTGCTGCGCGCCATGCGCGGCGGCGCCACGGACGCCTTCTCGGCCCTGTACCGGCGTCACCAGGGTCCGCTGTACCGCTTCGCCCTGCTGCGCTGCGGTTCGGAAGCCACCGCCGCCGACGTGGTGCAGGAAGCCTTCATGGGCCTGCTGACGGAACGCTTCCGCTTCGATCCGCTGCGCGGCGAGCTGGCGTCTTTCCTGTTCGGCGTCGCCCGCAACCTGATCCTCAAGGCGGAGGAAGGCCGCCGCCGCCACGTGACGCTGCCCGACGCACAGGAAGATGACGACGACGACCCCGAGCTGGACGGACCGCCGGACGAAAACGGGCCGCTGCGGCGCCTGCTGGACAACGAGGCCGCCGAGCAGGTGCGGCGCGCCCTGGCCCACCTGGCGCCGCACTACCGCGACGTCGTCATCCTCTACGAAATGCACGAACTCTCCTACGCCGAGATCGCCGACATCTGCCAGGTCGACATCGGCACCGTGCGCTCGCGCCTGTCGCGCGGCCGCGCAGCCCTGGCGAAACGCCTGGCCGGCTGGCGCCCCGCGCCCGACCTGGCCCAGGCATGAAAGGACCGAACACCATGGACACCCGAGACCCGAACGACCCGCTGGATCCGCTGTTTGGCGCCCTGCGCGGCGAAATGGCGAAGCTGGACGCCCCGCGCGGCGTCGAAAAGGAACTGCTGCAGGCCTTCGCGCGCCAGTTCCCGCAAAAGCGCTGGTATCAAAGACTGCCGCTGCGGCGCTGGGTCCTTGCCGGCGGCCTGTCGACCGCGGTCACGGCGATCACGGTGTGCAGCCTGATGCTGCACAACCCGCGCATGGCCGCCGATCCCGATGCGCGCAGCCGCGGCTTCGTGTCGCGCCAGATGTCGAACGATCGCGGCGGCCTGTTCATCGCGCTGGAATCTTCCGAGCGCATCGAACAGGAACCGGCGCCGCGCGTGATCGAAACCGAAGTATCCCGCAGCAGCCTGGCGCCGCTGGGGATCCCGCTCACCCCGGAAAACGCCGGCGACACCGTCAGGGCCGAGATGCTGCTCGGCGCCGACGGCCAGCCGCTGGCGGTCCGCCTGACTTCCATTGATTGACTAGATAGAGGATGACCATGAAGACCAAGCAACTCGTTCTTGCCGCACTGCTGGCCGCCATCGCGGCGCCTGTCCTGGCGGAAGAAGGCCCGGCCGGCGATCCGCGCGCCGGCAGCATCCGGATCGAAGCCGACCAGTTCGTCACGGCGCGCGACGGCAGCATCAGCGCGGTCGGCCCGGCGAGCTTCACCATCATGCGCGGCGACGGTGTACGCTCGATCAAGAACGCGCCCTACAGCGCCCAGATGGTGACCGAGCGCCAGCAGAACCTGTCGGACGGTAACCAGATCGCCGAGCGCCGAACGACCATGGCCTACCGCGACAATGCCGGCCGCACCCGCCAGGAAGTCGCCGACGCGAAGGGTGAGGTGAAAGTCGTCACGATCCACGATCCGGTCGCCGGCGCCACCTGGATCCTGAAACCGCAGGATCGGATTGCGACGAAGCTCGCGCGACTTGGCGAAGCGGAGCGCCAGGCCATCCGCCAGTCGGCCGAAGCATCCCGCAAGGCGGCCGAAGCGGGCCGCAGGGCCGGCGAACAAGCCCGCTCCCGCATCGAACAGATGCGCAGGGACGGCACACTGCCCATCATCGAAAGCCACAGGCTGGCCGACGGCAACGAGGAAATCATCGTCAAGCGCGTGGAGCGTGCCGACACCGAAGCACGGCAGCCTATCCGCGAAGACGTGCGCATCCAGGTGTCGAAGACGCTGGAAGAGAACAGCGCCGCCCTGCGCGACGCCCAGGTGCGCCTGGCCCCCCTCACCGCCGGCGCGTTCGGCGACATGAAATGGGCGGCCAAGGCCACCACCAAGGACCTCGGCACGCGCGACTTCAACGGCGTCAAGGCCGAAGGCAAGCTGCGCAGCTACGAAATCCCGGCCGGCGAGATCGGCAACCGCAACCCCATCGTGGTGTCGGACGAGAGCTGGTATGCGCCGGACCTGCAGGTGACGGTGTACACCAAGCACAGCGACCCGCGCAGCGGCGACACCGTGTTCCGCCTCGAGAACCTGAAACGCGAGGAACCGGCCGCCAGCCTGTTCGCGGTGCCGTCCGACTACACCGTGAAGGAGCCCATGGCGCGCCTGGCGGGGAAGGCGCAATAAGCGACGACGCCGGCAAGCGCCGGCGTCGGTTTGTCACAGGCTGCGCGACTGCTTACACCATCGGTGGATCGGTCTCGCGCACCCAGGCGCGATGGCCGGCCAGCGCCGCCTCGAAGGCATCGAGCTTGCCGTCGACCAGCAGGGCCGGATCGCTTGCGCCGTCCGGCAGCGTGGTCGGCACCATCGCCCTGGCCAGCAGGTCGGCGCCGCTGCCCAGCACCAGGATCGGCTTGCCGTGGCGGTACTGCTCGCGCACGAAGTCGATCGCATGGGCGTTCTTCGCCAGCGCGTCGGCGGCGCCGTCCGGCACGATCATGCCGTCATACATGACCGAGGGGCCGGCCTCCAGCGAGATCTCGACGTCGAGCGCCGCGCCGTCCGCCGCCTTCACCTTGCCCAGCATGCTGCCCACAAGGCGAGGCACGGCGCCGTCCTTCAGCAGGCCGGCATACAGCGCGCCAACCTGCTTGCCGTCAACGCCCGGCGCCACCAGGATCGCCACGCGGCGGGTGCGCACCCCGGTTTCGCCCGGACGGCTCAGCAGCGACAGGGCCGGCGACGGCGCGTATTCCGGCACCTCGCCCTGGTAGTCGCGCGGCAGCGGCGCCGGCACTTCCATGCCCAGGCCTTCGGCCACCTTGGCTGCCAGGGCGTCGTCGACGTTGGCCAGCAGGGCCAGGATGCGCTGTCGCACCGCCGGGGTCTGCACGCGCGTCAGTTCGAAGCGGAAGGCGTTCGCGATGTGCGCCTGCTCGGCCGGGCTCTGGCTGTTGTAGAACAGGCGCGCCTGGCCGTAGTGTTCGGCGAACAGTTCCGGATTGCCGCGCACCTTGTCCTCGGTGGTGAAGCGTTCCGGGAAGCTGGTGAAGCCGCGCTTGCCGGCTTGGAAGGGACAGCCGCCGCCCAGCGAATTCGGCTCGTAGTTCACGCGGCCGCGGTTGATCGCCTGGCGGTGCATGCCGTCGCGCTGGTTGTTCTGGACCTGCACGACCGGGGAGTTGATCGGGATCTCGTGGAAGTTGGCGCCGCCCAGGCGCGAGATCTGGGTGTCCAGGTAGGAGTGGTTGCGCCCCTGCAGCAGCGGGTCGTTGGAAAAATCGATGCCGGGCACGATGTGGGCGGTGCAGAAGGCCACCTGCTCGGTCTCGGCAAAGAAGTTGTCCGGGTTGCGGTTCAGGACCATGCGGCCGACCGGGGTCAGCGGCACCATCTCTTCCGGCACCAGCTTGGTGGCGTCGAGGATGTCGAAGGGGAAGGACGCGGCCTGCTCCTCGGTAAAGACCTGCAGCCCCAGTTCCCATTCCGGGAAGTTGCCGGATTCGATGGCCTCCCACAGGTCGCGGCGGTGGAAGTCCGGATCGGCGCCGGAAATCTTGACCGCTTCATCCCACACCAGCGAGTGCGTGCCCTGCAGCGGGGTCCAGTGGAATTTCACGAAGCGCGACTCGCCCTGTGCGTTCACCAGGCGGAAGGTGTGCACGCCGAAGCCTTGCATGGTGCGGTAGCTGCGCGGGATCGCGCGGTCCGACATGGCCCACATCAGCATGTGCGCGATTTCCGGCGACAAACCCGCAAAATCCCAGAACGTGTCGTGGGCGGTGGCCGCCTGCGGCATGCCGTGATGGGGCTCCGGCTTGGCGGCATGGACCAGGTCCGGGAACTTCATCGCATCCTGGATGAAGAACACGGGGATGTTATTGCCGACCAGGTCCCAGTTGCCTTCGTCGGTATAGAACTTGACGGCGAAGCCGCGCACGTCGCGCGCGACGTCGGTCGAGCCGCGTTCGCCGGCCACCGTGGAGAAGCGCACGAACACCGGGGTCTGCTTGCCCTTGGCGGCGAAGGGCGCGGCGCGGGTCAGTTCGCTGAAGTCGTCGTAGGCTTCGAAATAGCCGTGCGCGGCCGAACCGCGGGCGTGCACCACGCGCTCGGGAATGCGCTCGTGGTCGAAGTGGGTGATCTTCTCGCGCAGGATGAAGTCTTCCATCGCGGTCGGGCCGCGCAGGCCGATCTTCAGCGAGTGCTGGTTGTCCGCCACCGGCACGCCCTGGTTGGTGGTCAGGTGGCGGTCGGCCGGGTCGACGCGCACGCGGTCGAGCGGCGCCACGGTCGGATTTTCGCCCTGCGGCGGCGTGCCGCTGCCGATCTTGTCCGAGCTGGCGATTTCGCTGCTGGTGCTGCCGGTGGCGGCATGGGTGGACGGCTGGTGATGGTCGCCCTCGGCCGGGGTGCGCGACGCGTCGCCGTATTCGCCCGGCTTGTTCGGGTTGAAGGGCATGTCGGCGGACAGCTGCTTCTCGGCCGCCGCCTTGTCGAACAGGCGCTGTTCGACCGGGTTGGCGCCTTTCGGCGCGGCTGGCGGCGCGGCGTCGGACGGGCCGGCCACGGTGCTGAGTACGGAACCGGCGCCATCGGCGCCGGCATTCTTCTTGGGTGCGGTCATCCTGTCCTCGTCGTCTCTTCAATGTTGATTGGACGTTCAACATAGTCGACAAGGCAGCGGCGGTACGTTAACTCACTAACATATGGGCGTTTGAACCGATAAATGATTTCTAAGAGCCCGATTGCCCTTTTCAATCAGGTTCCAGTGGTCAACGACTCCGTCCCGGCAGCGGCGCGATGTTCTTCTCGAACCAGCGGTCGATCATCGCTTTTTCGTAGCGCTGCGGCTCTTCTTCGCCATAGCGGCTCACCTTGGCCATGTAGTCCATGTCGGAGAGCTGGGCTTCGCCGCTCTTGAGCACTTGGCCGTTCTGTTCCACCGAGAAGCGCAGGCGCATGCGCGGCCAGTCGGCGCCGCCGCGCATCACGCGGATGTCGCGCACGGCGCGGGGGTTCGGCTCCTCGCGTCCGGCCAGGTCGATGTCCAGCACCTCGATGCGCAGGTCCTGGCCCGGCGGCAAGGCCGTGCCCAACCAGGTGAAGTGGTCGGTCAGGTCGCTCATCATGTTGTCGCGCGCACCGCTGTCGCGCGGCACGTCGGCGTAATGTTCCGGCGCCAGGTAGGTCACGGTGACGGCCGCGCCGGCGCTGCCCGCGGCCAGCGCCAGCATGCCTGCCAGCGCCAGGTTTCGCATCGTCGATGTCATCGGGTGTCCTTTCAGCGGCGGCTGCGCTCGGGCAGCGGGCCGATGGTCTTCTCGTACCAGTCGTCGATCATCGCTTTTTCGTAGCGCAGCGGTTCGCTGTCGAAGTAGCGGTTGGCGTGGTTCAGGTAGTTCATGTCGGACAGCTTGGCCTCGCCGCTCTTGATCACCTGGCCGTTCTGCTCCAGCGAATAACGCAGGTCCATCCGCGGCCAGTCGGCCTGGCCGCGCAGGATCCGCAGGTCGCGGCCCGCGCGCGCATTCGGGATTTCGCGGCCGGCCAGGTCGATGTCCAGCACTTCGATGCGCAGGTCCTGGCCCGGCGGCAGGGCGCTGCCGATGCGGTTGAAGTGTTCGGTCAGTTGCTTCAGCGTGTCTTCGCGTTCCCAGGGCACGAATGGGAGGTCGATGAATTTGTCTGGCTTGATGTAGGTGACCGACACCGCGGCGCCGGCGCTGCCCGCCGCCAGCGCAAGCAGGCCCGCCAGGGCCACTTTATGCATGAGCGATTTCATGTTCCCGTCCTTTCTTCGTGAATGATCTGCCATCTACCAATATACGCCTCATTTGATGGCTGTGTCCGTCTCCTTCCATTCTCCGTTTGTAATCAAATGTTAGGCGCCGCACGGGCGCCGCGGGATCAATCGCAGGACAATGGCGGCGAAGGGAGAACGCCGTGCCGGAAGGACCATCGCTCTATATTCTGAAAGAACAGACCGCGCGCTTCGTCGGCCAGACCATCGTGCGCGCGGAGGGCAATACCTGGGCCATCGATACCTCCCGTCTCCTGAACCAGCCGGTGCTGGCGCTGCGCACCTGGGGCAAGCAGTTCTTCATCCAGATGCCGGAGATGGTCGTGCGCATCCACATGCTGCTGTTCGGGACCTACCGCATCGACGAAGAGCGCGACAAGCCGCCGCGGCTGTCGCTGCATTTCGCGGACGGCGGCTTCCTGAATTTCTACGCCTGCTCGGTGAAGGAGGTCGACGGCGATCTCGACGCCCTCTACGACTGGGAAGCGGACGTCATGTCCGATGCCTGGAACCCGAAAAAGGCGAGAAAGAAGCTGAGGGCAAATCCGGACATGCTGGCCTGCGATGCCCTGCTCGACCAGGACATCTTTTCCGGCGTCGGCAACATCATCAAGAACGAAGTGCTGTTCCGCATCCGGCTGCATCCGCTGTCCACGGTCGGGGCGCTGCCGCCGGCCAAGCTGCGCGCCCTGGTCGAACAGGCGCGCGCATACAGCTTCGATTTCCTGGCCTGGAAAAAGGAATTCACCCTCAAGAAGCACTGGCTGGCGCATGCCCGGAAGACCTGCCCGCGCTGCCACATCCCCTTCCATAAAGCCAATCTCGGGCGCGCGAACCGGCGCAGTTTCTGGTGCGAACGCTGCCAGAAACGGTACGGCTGAGTTTGTATCCGGTCAACGCTGTTTGATTGTCACGTTGCAACATTGTGACTTTCGGCCTGCGGATCTAATATTTCCGGTTGTTAATGGCTACTGCTCATACTACAATCGTTTGAAACTTTCGCTGATTTAAAGCAACCCAGGATCAATTATGTCATTCCTGTCTTCCGCTGCGCCCAAGCTTGCCCCCTGGAAGGTGCTCCTCGTCGACGATGAGCCGGATATCCATGACATCACCAAACTGACCCTGTCGCGCTTCCGCCTGGACGGCCGCGGCCTGAGCTTCGTGCATGCCTACAGCGGCGCCGAGGCCAAGGAGGTGCTGGCGCGCGAACAGGACATCGCCCTGGTGTTCCTAGACGTGGTGATGGAGCGCGAAGACAGCGGTCTGGAAGTGGCGCGCTGGATGCGCCAGGACCTGGACAACCAGTTCACCCGCATCGTGCTGCGCACCGGCCAGCCGGGCCAGGCGCCGGAAGAACGCGTGATCGTCGATTACGACATCAACGATTACAAGGAAAAGACTGAGCTCGACCGCACCAAGCTGTTCACCACCACCTTCGCCGCCCTGCGCGCCTACCGCGACATCATGAAGGTCGAGGAAGCGCGCCGCACCCAGCAAAGCTACCGCGAAGGCCTGGAGCGCGTGATCGAGGCCTCGGCTCACATTTTCCAGCAGCGTAACCTGAAGGACTTCGCCAGCGGCCTGCTGCAGCAGGTCGTGGCCCTGCTGCGCCTCGAGCAGAGCATGCTGCTGCGCGTGGCCGGCGCCAGCGTCATCACCGGCGAGAGCCGCTACGAGATCCTGGCCCGCATCGGCGACATGGGCGAATCCGACATCGGTCCGGAACTGGTGGCCCAGCTCGACGACGCGCGCCACAACCGCATCTCCAGGCTGCACGGCGACACCTACGTCGGCTACTTCCCGAACAACAGCGGCAAGGCTTCGCTGCTGGTGTTGAAGGGCGTCGAAGAGATCTCCGAAATCGACGTCCAGCTGCTCGACGTGTTCTGCTCGGGCGTGGCGATCGCCTTCGACAACATCCTGCTGAACCAGGAAATCACCGATACCCAGGCCGAACTGATCCTGCGCCTCGGCGACGTGGTCGAATCGCGCTCGAACGAAGCCGGCAACCACGTGCGCCGCATGGCCCAGGTCTGCCACCTGCTGGCCCTCGAATCCGGCATGTCCGAGGACGAAACCGCGGTGCTGATGCACGCCGCGCCGATGCACGACATTGGCAAGATCGCCACCCCGGACGCGGTGCTGCTCAAGCCGGGCCGCCTCACGCCCGAGGAATGGGAAGTCATGAAGCAGCACCCGACCGTCGGCCTGCAGATCCTCGACGGTTCCCAGCGTCCGATCCTGAAGGCGGCCGCCGTGATCGCCCACCAGCACCACGAAAAGTGGGACGGCAGCGGCTACCCGCAGGGCCTGAAGGCCGACCAGATCCATCCTTACGCCCGGATCGTGGCGGTGGCCGACGTGTTCGACGCCCTCACCCACGAGCGCTGCTACAAGGAAGCCTGGCCGGTCGAACAGGTGCGCGACTACCTGCGCGAAGTGGCGGGCCATCACCTCGACCCGCATTACGTCGACATCCTAATCAAGAACATCGACAAGGCGGCCGAAATCAACCACCTCTGGCCGGACTGAGGATGGCCTCCGGCCCGGCTTTTGGCTGGGCCAATCAAGCTGTCGGTCAGACCGACGACAAGCGCAAAATTGTCGGGTAGACTACGCCCGCCGGCGCAATATCGCGCGGGCTCTACCGTTATCCGATGCGCATCCGAACCCGACTGCTGATCCTCATCCTGGCGATCCTGGTGCCGGCCCTGGTGGCCGCGGCCCTGGCGGTCGGCTACGTGTACGTGGAAGAACGGGCGTCGCAGGAGAACAGCGTCAAGGAAGCCACCCGCGCCTTCGCCCTGCTGGTGGCCAACGAGGTGGAAACCCATGAAGGCATGCTGCGCGCCCTGGCCACCTCGCCCGCGCTGGTCCAGGGCAACCTGCAGGAATTCTACAAGCACGCGAAGAGCCTGGCGCCGACGCCGGAAACCACGGTGATCCTGATGGACCGCGACGGCCGCCAGCTGCTGAATACCCGGCTGCCCTTCGGCAGTCCGCTGCCGGCCCGGCGCGTGTCGAACATCGGCGCCCTGATGGAGCGCCATGGCGCCGACAAGGTGCTGGTGTCCGACATCTTCCTTGCGCCGATCGGCAAGCGCCACGATTTCGTCGTCCAGGTGCCGGTCAGGATCGACGGCGCGATCCGCTATTTCCTCGACATGGGCATCAATGCCGAGACCCTGCAGGAAGTGATGGGCGGCCAGCGCTTTCCGGGCGAGTGGCAGACTTCGATCGTCGACCGCAGCGGCAAGGTGGTGGCGCGCTCGCGCGATGCCGACCAGTACCGCGGCCGCTCGGTGAGCGCCCTCGCCCTGCAGAACTTCGCGGCCCGCGACGAGGGCGTGTTCAACAGCCGCAACCTGGCCGGCGTGCCGGTGCAGGCCTTCTACAGCACCGTGCCGGGCGCCGGCTGGAAGGTCATCGTCAACATCCCGACCGAGGAGATCCGGCGCGTGCCGCAGCATGCGGCGCTGTTCCTGGCGGCGATCATGGCGGCGCTGCTGGTGCTGGCGGTGGTGCTGGCGCGCCGCTTCAGCGAGCGCGCCATCGTACCGATCGAATACCTGGGCCGCAGCGCCGAAGACCTCGGCCAGGGCCGCGAAGTGGCCTACGCGCCGCAGCAGATCGTCGAGATCGACGCGGTGGCGCACCGCATGGCCGAAGCCAGCGGCCGGATCCGGGCCTCGCAGGCCGAGCTGGAAGCGCGCGTGAAGGAAGCCGTCGAGGCCAGCGAACGGGCGCAGACGGCCCTGATGCGCAGCCAGAAACTGGAAGCCCTGGGCCGCCTGACCGGCGGCATCGCGCACGAATTCAACAACCTGCTGCAGACCCTCACCACCGCCCTGCAGCTGGCGGCGCTGACCGCCACCCAGCCCAAGGTGCAGGGCCTGATCGAGACCTGCAAGCGCACCGTCGGCCGCGCCACCGCCCTCACCGGCCAGCTCGGCTCCTTCGGCCGCGTCCAGGAGGCCAAGCTGCTGACGGTGGCGCCCTGCGGCCAGCTGCGCAACGCCCTGCAGCTGATCCGCAACGTGCTGCGCCAGGGGATCGAACTCGAGCTGGCGTGCGAAGAGGACGTATGGCCGGTCACGGTCGATCCCCTGCAGTTCGACCTCGCCCTGCTCAACCTGGCGATCAACGCGCGCGACGCCATGCCCGACGGCGGCCGCCTGGTGCTGGCGGCGCGCAACTGCACGCTCGAGCCGACCCTCGAGCGCGGCAGCGGCGACTACGTGCTGGTCACGGTAACGGACACCGGCGCCGGCATGACGCCCGACGTGCTGGCGCGCGCCCTCGACCCCTTCTTCACCACCAAGGCGCCGGGCCAGGGCAGCGGCCTGGGACTCGCCCAGGCATATGCCTTCGCGACACAGTCGCAAGGCTCGCTGACGCTGTCCAGCAAGCCCGGCGAGGGCACCCGGGTCGAGCTCTACCTGCCGCGCTCGAACCTGCCGCTGTCGCCCCAGCCCGGCCGCGCGCCGCAGGCCGAAGCGCTGCACGCCAGCGGCCGCATCCTGTTCGTCGAGGACGACGATCTGGTGCGCGAAACCGTGGTGCGCGGCCTGGAAGAAGCCGGCTTCGAGGTACTGGTGGCGGCCAGCGGCGACCGCGCGCTGGCGATGCTCGACGCCGGACTCGAAGTCGACGTCGCGTTTTCCGACATCGTCATGCCGGGCAAGATCAGCGGCATCGACCTGGCCGGCATCCTGCGCGAACGCCGCCCTGGCCTGCCGGTCGTGCTGGCCACCGGCTACACCGACCAGCGCGTCACGGTGCCTGGCGTGCAGGTGCTGGCCAAGCCCTACGAGATCGAGCAGCTGACGGCGCTGCTGGCCGGGCTGGCGCAGCGCGCCGATCGGTGAGAACATCGGCGATCATGCACGCCCTGCCCCTCCGGATTCCAGTCGATGCCGACCTGCGCCAAGCGCTGGCCGCCCTGCCGGCGCAGCATGGCGTCGAGGCCGCCTTCGTCCTGCAGGGCATCGGCAGCCTGACGGTGGCGCGTATCCGCTTTGCCGGCGCGCCGGATTTCACCGAACTGCGCGGCGACCTCGAAGTCGTGAGCCTGGGCGGTTCCTTGTCGCCGGACGGGCCGCACCTGCACATCGCGGTGTCGGACGCGGCGGGTCGGGTGACGGGAGGCCACATGGGGCCGGGCTGCGTGGTGCGGACCACGGCCGAGGTGCTGGTGGCGCTGCTGCCCGGCCACCGCTTCAGCCGGGAGATTGACCCGGCGACCGGCTATCAGGAGCTGTCGGTCTTCCTCTCCGAGCGGCATTCCTGAGAAACACCTTCTTTGCGGTGCGAAACTTGAATTGTAAGGATCGTCCTTCTCTTGCGCATTCAAACCTTACGAGCCTGGTTGCCGTTGCCAAAGGGCTGCATACGAAAATGCCCACGCCACCAGTGCGGCGCCACACCACCTCCTGCCGCACCTTTCGCACTTCATGCTGACCTCGAACGCGAGCCGTTGGCATTCGCGATCGCATATCTGTCCAGTTACTGAAAATGAGGGGAAAGCGCATTCCAGCTGCCGGAGGAATTCCTGCCTGATCTGCCAGCACAGCATGCCAGGAGCCTGCGGAACGGGCCAGAGGCTGGTGTTGCCGAGCGCATGCGTCCAGCTATCGAGTGCGCCCAGTGCCCGGAGCTGTATGGGATAAGGCCGACCAAAGAGACTTGTCACGTGACTGCGAGCCAACGTTGGCCCGATGTTGACGAACCCATCCGTCGTGGCTGGCTGCCGGCCGGTCGTGCTTGCGGCTCGCGCTTGCCCTCCCATGTCGAATTTCTCGACATTGGCGATCTCCAGGAAAACTGTCAGAAAACTTCAGATGTATCATAGGGAAACGTGTTGATACTGATTAAGTTCTTCTGGTCAGCCTCCGGGTACCGTGTTCGCTAGACATTTTTCATTGGCGAAGGCCACGGGCATCGGGAGGCAATCAATGCGCGAAAGCCAGGAAATCGTGGCGGGTGCCGCACGGTCGGCGTTCAGCGGCGCATCCCAGCATCATCGACTCATGCGGCTCGATTTCCCCTTGAATGACGGTCCGCCGGCGATTTTGTTGCCGAATACGCTGGTCGCTCATGAGGAAGTGTCGCGGAGCTTCCGCTTCGAGATCGAAGTCCTGTCGGACGACGCGCGCATCCCGCTGAAAATGCTGATGGGCCGGATGGTGACCATCTCTCTGGTACGGGAAGACGGGTCGCCGCGTTACTTCAACGGCTACATCACCGAATTCCGCTTCATGCGGAGCGATGGCGGCTTCGCCTTTTACCGCATGGTGCTCGAGCCTTGGCTCGCATTCGCACGTCAGCGCAAGAACTGCGTTTCGTTCCACAACAAGAACGTGCGGGAGATCACCGAGGAAACCCTGCGGCACTACCGTCAGGCCGACTGGCAGATGTACCCAATCGACGAGTCGAAGCTGACCGTCGCCAACCAGTACAACGAGACCGACTACAACCACCTGCACCGGCGCTGGGAGGTGCTCGGCCTCTACTACTGGTACGAGCATCGGTTCGACGGCCACCAGCTCATGATTTCGGATAATAGCCTCCTGGCGTCGCCTATCCACGAGGAAATGGTCGTGATCTCGTTCCACGACGGCAGCGGCTCGCGTGAGGACGACGGCATTCACGAGTGGACGGCAATCCGGCGGCTGGGTTCAGGACGGACCACGCTGGCGAGTTTCGACTACAAGAACCCTCGCGCGCAACGCGCTGATGCCGCCTCCCTCAACCAGCAAGGGGACATTTTCCCTTACGAGGTCTATGAGGACACCGGCTCCTATGGTTTTCGCTTGTACACCGACGGCGAACAGCTTGCGGCGCAGCGCATGGACGAAGCGGACAAGGACAAGCAGTATTTCGAGGCGAAGGGCAATGAACGCTTCGTGCTGCCCGGTCGCAGGTTCAAGCTCGGCGGCCACTTCAGCGCCGAGCCGCGCTCGCATCGATACGACGCCGAGCCGCGCGGCGGCATTGGAGACCGTTATTACCTGATCCTGTCTGCCTACCATGAGGTATCGAACAATTACCAGGCAGGTGCGGGCGCACCCTCCCATTACGAAAATCGCTTCACGTGCATCCGCCAGGACATCCGCTGGCGTCCCGGCCGCAACTACAACAGCGAGCCGGCTACCTACACGGGACTGCATACGGCCATCGTCGTCGGCCCGGCCGGCGCCGACATCCACACGGACGGCTACGGGCGGGTCAAACTCCAGTTTCACTGGGACCGGCTGGGCGAATACAATGAAATGAGCTCGCCATGGATTCGGGTGATGAGCCCGGCGGCCGGCGACCAGTTCGGGCAGATCCGGTTGCCCCGCGTCGGCGAGGAAGTGGGTGTCGTCTACGCGAATGGGAATATCGACCATCCACTCATCCTCGGCGCGCTCTACAACCATATCCACATGCCGCCGTGGTCTTTGCCGGAGCAGCAGTCGCTTGCCGGCCTGCGCAGCCGGGAGCTGGGCGGCGGGGCGCGCGGTAACCATCTCGTGCTCGACGACACGCCGGATAAAATCCAGGCGCAGCTGAAAAGCGATCACCAGTGCAGTCAACTGTCGCTCGGCCACATCACGCGCATCGAGGACAACGCGGGGCGCAAGGACGCGCGCGGGGAAGGCTGGGAGCTCGCGACCAACGCGTGGGGCGTGGCCCGTGCCGCACAGGGCATGCTTATCACTACTGAAGCGCGGCAAAATGCGGCATCCCACATCAAAGACATGGGTGAGACCGCGCAGCGACTGGCTGCGGCTGCCCAGACCCAGGAGCAGCTGGCGACAATGGCGATCGACCACGAGGCCCAAGAAAAGGGCCAGCAGGACGGCGCCGCCGAGGACGTCAAAGCTCAGAACACGGCCATTCGTGGGGCGGGGAAAGGAGCTTTTCCCGAGCTCGCCGAGCCCCATCTGGTCATGGCAAGCCCAGCCGGCATCGAGCTCACAACCGCCCAATCGACCCACGTTGCCAGCGGCCGTTACACCGCAATCACCAGCGGGAAAAGCCTGTCGATTGCCAGTGCCGATGGCCTGTTCGCGAGCGTTGGGAAGACCTTCAGGCTCTTCGTCCATAAGGCGGGAATGAAACTGATCGCCGCCGCCGGCAAGGTGTCGGTGCAGGCGCAGAGCGACGACGTGGAGGTCATCGCCAACAAGGTACTCCAACTCCTCAGCGAGACGGACTGGGTAAATATTCGCGGCAAGAAAGGCGTGAGGCTGCACGGCGTCAACAACATGGTCGAGATCGGCGAGAAAGTGCAGTTCTTCACCTCATCACCTGTGCTATTCCACGGCAATCTCGAGACGCTGCCAGCGAAAAGCGTGTCGCAGGCATTCAACGAACGTACTTCGGACTACCACTTTGACCAGCAAGTCAACTTCGTCGACGCCAACCTGAAGCCCGAGAAGAACATCGCATACGAACTCGTGCGCGACGACGGAACGGTCCTCGACGGAAAAACCTCGGCCAGCGGCAGCACGGAGGTACAGAAATCAGGCGGTTTCGACTCCTACACCATCCGTTACAAGGGCGAACTACCATGAGCGACCAATCCGGACTGAACGAGCGCGGCAATCACCAGGGCGAATTCACACAAGGTGTCGGGGGATGGGCCGAATACACGGTCCACTTGACGCCGACGTCGGACGCGGTCCGTCACGACGTCAAGCTCCCGCCGCGCAAGATTATCCCTGTGATCTTCTTGCCCGGCGTGATGGGCAGTAATCTTCGCCTCAGCAAAGCGCGGCAAAAAAAGCTGGAACGGCCGGACAACCGTTCGTGGCGTCCGGACGATATGTCCAGCAATGTCGATCAGGCCGGTATTCTTTTAGGCGCTGGTCTTGGTGGGTGGTACAAGGATGCCTCGCCAGCACAGCGGCAACTCATGCTCGATCCGAACGAGACGGAAGTCGAGTATTACCACTATACCGAGAGCAAGGATCGGTTCGATCCCGAGGGCGCGAAAACGCTGGCTGCAGACAAACTGCACCAGAACGTCCCTGACAATCTCGAATGCATTCCACCCCTGCTCGGGTCGCGCATTACAGGAAGTCTGGTACTCAACCGGCGGCTAAGCATGAAGAAGCGCGAATCCCCTGCGCAGATTGCACGCTGGCGAGGCTGGAGCGAAGTCCTGTTCGACGGAGCGTATGGGAAGATGCTGAAGGCGGCGGAAAGCCACCTCAACAACATGATCTCAGGCGACGCCGCCAATCCGATGTGGAAGCCCTTCTTCGCCGATCCCAGCACGTTCGGCGGGGTGAATGCAGGCGCCGCGCTGACGGAACAGGACCTTAAAAAAGTCGCTGCGTGCTGGTACCCGGTGCACGCGATGGGATACAACTTTTTGAAGAGCAATGGCGTATCCGCGCGGGTGATCGCGGACCGTGTACGCGGCCTCGTCAAGGGTTACCAGAAGCGTGGATTCAAATGCGACGAGGTAATCATCGTCACGCACAGCATGGGCGGGTTGCTTGCTCGTGCGCTCATTCATCCGAAGTACGGAAATTTGTTGAACGATCCCAGCGTCAAGGTACTTGGTATTTATCACAATGTAATGCCGACCATGGGCGCCGCCGCTTCCTATAAACGCATGCGTTTCGGCTTTCTGGAGGGATCGGGCATGGTCGCTGAAACTATTGCAAAGGTTTTGGGCATTAACGGTGAACATGCCACTGCCATACTCGCCAACGCACCGGCAGCGTTTGAGCTGTTGCCGGGATCGGCCTATGGGAAAGCTTGGCTGAAGGTCCTGGACGGGGCAGGACGCGAGATGTGGAGCTTGCCTGGTAACTCTGGAAGCGCATTGGAAAGCATTTACCTGCAGCCGGCAGATGCGTGGTGGCGGCTTGTCAATCCGAAGTGGGTCAATCCAGGGCGCGTGCTAGAAAAGAAAGGCGGCGGCATCGCGAACGTCTTGAGCCGCCTAACGGATTCGTCCAAATTCGTCGAAGATATAAGGGAAAGTTTCCATCCTACCAATAGCTATGCCAGCTTTTGTTCATCGTCAGAACGCCTCACCTATGGCGAGATCGTTTTCAAAGTTGCCGACCGCGAGGTTTGGGATGCCCTTAACGTCACGCTTCCCCCAGCAGAGACCTGGAAGCTGTTGAGTGACGACGCAAAGGGCACCTTAAAAGTGCAGGCTGGGACGCATGTGTTGACCCTCGTCCTTCAACCGCCAGCCGCTCCCGGCGACGAAACCGTGCCTGCCGCCCGCTCCGCCAAACAGATCACGGGCAAGCTTTTCGTGCATGGCGAGACCAAAGGCAAGAGTTACGAACATCAGAAAAGCTATGCCGATAAGGATGTATTGGCATCTCTGCTGTACTCCGTCATTCAAATTGCCAAAACAGCTAAATGGGAGTCATCGTGAAGGTCAGGTCCGCTTTAAAGCACGGCGCAATCGTGGCGATCTCCCTCGTTGTCCTCGTGTCGTTGTTTGGTAATTCCCGCACCTACGTATATAAGGAGACCGCTGTGCCAGAACCAGTTAAGCTCAGCCCGCGCCTGCAGGCGTTGTTCGAAAAAACGAAGATCCTCTGTTTTGGCCGCTACGCAATCGAAGTGCCAGAGGAGGCTCAGATTATTGAGGGCGAAGCTACTTTTGGAGTCAGTATCGAGTCTATTGATGGCGGCATTGAAAAAGCCAAGCGTGTTGCAGAAGAAAAAATCGCGAAACTGAAGTGGGAGAACAATACTGCCGACATTACATACAGTGGCCCCGGTCCAATCGAGAACAGCTGGCAGATGCGGTATTACGAAAGCGAGAGCGCAAAAAAGTACGCTCTTTATTTTTTCGAAACATATATCAGCAAAGGCAACCTTACTTTCGTGCTAGGGGACTCCGCCCAGGAAGGCGAGACCGAAAGCATGGCAATTGCCAGACAGGGCGAGCAAGCAAAACGCTTGAGGCTGCGCGCCGCAGAAGAAGTACCAACTGAACCAGGCTTCTGCATCCAGCATGGCTTCATGCCCGGCGATCGGTCCGACGGACAAGAGACGATCAGTGCGGGGATCTACTTGCCCAGTCTTCCAGACGTCACCTTCTCCATCAGTTCCAACAAGGACGCTTACGCGGATTATGATAAGGCTGAATTCGAGCAGATGAAGCGCGATGAGCTTCCCCTCCTCGCCCGCGTCAAAAGTGCCCAGAAGACCCAAGGGGCTGCTTATCCCAAGCGGGACGTTTTACGCGAAGGCAAGCGGGACGTGCAGCACTGGAAGGGAGAAGAATCGCTTATCCGGAGGCCGGATGGCACCCACGACTTCGAGTGGGCCTTCGTCGGTACACCACAAGACGTCGCGAACCCGTCCGAGTTTGGCGTCGCCATGTTCACCAAGGTCGCACACAATACGGTCGGGGCCGCTAAAAAAGCATCGGTCAGCGACGACGAGGCCGTTGCGCTTTGGGACAAGCTCCTTTCCGGCCTGAAGTTCAGGGTCAAGGTGCCTGGCGCACCCGAGGGCTCCTATTATCTTCCTAAAGCCAAGCCGGATACCCAGAGCGCTGGATAACAAGATAACGAAGCCCACCAGGGGCAAGCATCAAAGGTCAAGGCTGCGGCATGATGCGCTGGATGATAGGACTGATTTGGACATGGCACCGCAGCGGGCCGGCTCATCATTCAGCAGCGGGAGACTTGAACATGAAGCATGAGGGGCGTGGTGTAATTCGATTGAATGACAAGACCGACCACGGTGGCCAGGTTATTTCTGTTTCATCCGGCACTATCGTAATGGGTACTGAGGCAGCGCTTGCCGACGATCTCACTTTTTGTCCCAAATGCAAAGGGAGGTTTCCTATCAAGCCGGACGGTGCCGGCGCGAAACACATGGGTCGGCCGTATGCGTATGACAACGATCTCACGGCTTGCGGTGCAAAGTTGATTTCCTCGGTATGAGATCCCCGACTGACCGCCGACACCCGTCATCCACTCAGGCCGCCGCCGGTTCCGCCTTCCTGGTCTTGCGCGGGAAGCGCGCGTAATACTGCAGACCCTTGCCCGGCTCGCTCTCGACCCGCAGCGAGCCGCCCAGCGAACCCGTGACCAGGTTGTAGAGGATGTGCGCGCCGAGGCCGCTGCCGCCGCTGCCGCGCTTGGTCGTGAAGAAGGGGTCGAACAGCTTGGCGAGGGTGTCGGCGTCCATGCCGGCGCCGTCGTCGCCGTAGTCGAAGGCGACCGTGTCGTCGTCTTCCAGGCGGGCGCGGATCGTGATGTTGCCGGGCTGGTCGCGTTCGAAGCCGTGCACCAGCGAGTTCACCACCATGTTGGTGACGATCTGCGACACCGCGCCCGGGAAGCTGTCGACCTCCAGGTCCGCCGGGCAGTCCACCGTCACCTTCACCGGCCGCCCCTTCAGCTTGGGCTGCAGCGACAGCAGGATCTCGCCCACGTACTTGCACAGGTTGAAGTTGCGGATATTGTCCGAGGACTGGTCCACCGCCACCTGCTTGAAGCTGCGCACCAGGCTCGCTGCGCGCTGGGTGTTGGTGGTCATGATGCGCAGCGACTGGTCGACCACGTCGAAGAAGGCGTTCAGGCTGTCTTCGGTCATCTCGCCGGCCGCCAGCTCTTCCTTGGTCAGCTTGAGTTCCTGCACCAGGTGGCTGGTGGCGGTCACGCAGATGCCGAGCGGGGTGTTGATCTCGTGCGCGACGCCGGCCACCATCTGGCCGAGCGACGCCAGTTTCTCCTGGCGCACCAGCTCGGTCTGCGCTTCCTGCAACTGGGTAAGCGCCTGGTTCAGGGCCGCATTCTGCTGCTCCAGGCTGTCCTTGGCCTTGCGAATCGCGTGGTCGGCCTGCATGCGGGCGATCGCCACCGCCACGTGGCTGGCGATGAAGGCCAGCAGGTCGAGTTCGGCCTTGGTATAGATGACGGTCGGGTCGTAGCTCTGCACCACCATCACGCCATAGGCCTTGTCGTGCACCAGCATCGGCGCGCCGATCCAGCTGGCGATCTGGGTATTCCCGAGCGGCTCCTTGACCTTGCCCGAGGCCGCCAGGCGCGCGAAGCTGCCGGCGTCGTGGAGCTGGGCCTGCCTGGTCTTCAGCACGTACGAGCACATGCCGATCCCGAACGGGAAACGCTTGTGCGGCGCTTCGCGATCCTTCTCGTCGACAAAGTATGGGATGCTGATCTCGCCGGTGTCCGGGTGGGTCAGCGCGATCAGGAAGTTCTTCGCCGCCATCAGCTCGCCGATGATGCTGTGCAGGCTGGCGGCCAGCTCGTCGGTGCCGAGCGCCGACGCCGACAGGTCGGCGATCTGGTACAGCGCATGCTGGACCTGCTCGGCGCGGCGGCGCTCGGCCACTTCGCGCGCCAGCGCCGCGGTGCGTTCCTGCACGGCCCGTTCCAGGCGGTCCATGCTCTGCAGGCCCTGCAGGGCGTTCGAGACGTGGTTGGCGATCAGGGCGAACAGCGCCTGGTCTTCCTCGCTGTAGGTGTGCTGGGGCAGATAGCTCTGGATCACGATGGCGCCCAGCACCTCGTGCTGCTGGTCGAGCAGCGGGCAGCCCATCCAGTGCTCGGCGACGCTGCCGGTGCCCCAGGTGCTGCCGTTGTCGCGCGCGCGCTCCTCGTCGGCGGTCATCGACAGCGATTGTTTGTTGAGCATCACCCAGGCGGTCGGCGACTGCTCGGGCGAGGCCAGGGTCACGCGGTCCTGCGGGCTGGGGCCTTCGTCGACGGTATCGACGAAGTAGACGAAGCGCACCGTGTTGTCCTCGCGCTCGGCCAAGGCAACGTAGAAGTTGTCCGCATACATGATGCGGCCCAGCGCGCGGTGCACGGCGCCGATGAATTCGGTGATGTCGGTACAGCTGGCGGACAAGTGCCCGATTTCGAGCAGCATGGCCTGCACCGCTTCCAGGCGCGCAAGACGGTCTTCCATCGATCCCCCATTTAAATAGTGCGTCAGGGAAATATTAGCAGCTCAGGGAGCTGCCGTGAGGAAAGTGTCGCGCAAATACGCCGCTTATTTAACGGCGCGGCGCCTTGAAATCGTTCTCGACCCAGGTCTGCGCGGACGCCGGCGACAGCTTGAAGCCGGCATCGACCCGCACTTGCGCCACCTGCTCGCCCATCTCGTCGATGGCGGCCAGCAGCGCGTACGGGTGCTCTTCGTCCGGCACGATGTCGAGCGTGATCTTCAGCTCGCCGTCTTCGGTCCACACCACGGTGCTCTTGTGCAGTTGTGCGTGCAACTGCTGCTCGTGGCGGCGCAGCACTTCGTAGGCGGTCTTGACCAGGGTATTGAAGGCGTTCACGTCGAGCGGCTTCGGGTTCTTCTTGTCGCGGCCCATGGTCCAGGGGCCGACCAGCGCCGGCTCGGACTCGCCTTCCTTGTACATGGCGACGGCCCAGCCGTCATCGTCCTCGTTCTTGATGACGCGTGCGGTCCAGCCATTGTCTTGCCAGACACGGGCCTCCTGCACCGGCGCGTCCTCGTGCTGGTCTGGTGTTTCGTCGTTCATGCGGTACCAATCTCAATCGGGCACAAAGCCAAAGGCCAGATCATAGGAAATTCCGGCGCTCTGGACAAGGACCACACGCGTGAGAAAGGCTAGATGCGGGGCAGGATGCGCAAGTCGGGCCGGCGCGGCGGGACGATGGGCGGCCCCGGCGGCGTCGTGCGCGGATCGATCGCCGGATTCGGGATCTCTTTGTTGAATGGCGTAATGATGATGGGCGGAATGGCCGGTGGCGCCGATGGCGGATTCTTGTGACCACCCCTGTCGGCCTGGATGTAATGCATGGGAATCCCTCCTGCGACAGAGCAGGCTGTCAGTATAGACCGCATGCCCAGCATTGCAAGGCTTGATGTCGGCCAATTTTTTCACGCCATTCATCAGCCTCCGGCGCACGCTCGCCCCCCGAAATGTGCAGCCTGTCGCACGCCGATGGAGACCCGCGATCGATACAGATACATTGGAACCATGCCGACAACGACATATCACTTCAAACCCTGAATCGCACGAGGACCATCATGAAAAAGACCGCCATATTCGTCATCGCATTCCTGTTCGCACTGCTGCTGTGGAACGTGTTCGTCTACAGCGGCGACATGACCGTCAACGTCGACGGCGACGAGATCGGCGGACCGCTCGGCGCCCTGCTGGCGATGCTGTTCGCGGGCGGCGGCACCCTGATCGCGGTCCTCGTGATGCTGGTGGTGGGCGCGGTGCTGGCGGTGGTGTTTGCCGGTGTCGGCATCATCCTGATCGGCGGCCTGGGCATCGGCGCCGCGGTGCTGGCCCTGGCGATCTCGCCGCTGCTGCTGCCCCTGCTGCTGCCGCTGGCCGTGATCTGGTACCTGGTCAAGCGTTCGAACAGGAACCGCATCATCCGCGAGCAAGCCGTTTAAATCCCCTCCACCAGCCGCATCGCGAACACGATCGGCAACCCCGCCGCGATCACCTTGCGCGCCGCCGCACCGTGATCGTAGGGAACCCTGAAATAGGTAATGCTCCTGGCCTCGTCGTCGAACACCGCATAGCAGGCCGCGTTGTTCTGGTCGCGCGGCTGGCCGACGGCGCCGGGCAGCACGAGGTACTGGTGCTGGGGCTGCAGGCCGATGCGCTGGCCGGCGTCGGGAACGTGGACGCCCATGCGGCCGTCGTCGGCGCGGCGGTACAGGGCCGGCGCGTGCACGTGGCCGGAGAACACGATGCGGCTGCGGCTGGCCTTCAGCGAACGCTCGGCTTCCGCGACGCCGGTGACGTACTCCCAGCGCACCGGATCGTGCGCGCTGGCATGGACGAAGAAGGCGTTGCCGTGCCGTTGCGTGAGCGGCAGGCTGCCCAGGAAGGCCAGCTGTTCGGGATCGAGCTGGCCGCGGGTCCATTCGATGACTTCCCTCGCTTCGGCGTGCATCTGCGGCCTGACCGGACGGACCACCGAGTAATCGTGGTTGCCCTGCACCGCCACCGCGCCGCGGCCCACGTAGTCCATCACCGTTTTCACCACCCAGCCCGGGTCCGCGCCGTAGCCGACGAAATCCCCCGTAAACGCATACTGGTCGACCTGCTGGCGCTCCGCGTGCGCCAGGCAGGCTGCGACGGCTTCGCGGTTCGCGTGCAGGTCGGTCAGCAGCGCGAGGCGCATGGTCCAGCCACTCAGGCGCTACGGCGCGCCGCGGCGTACTGTTCGTAGCCGCGTGCGCGCAGCGCGCAGGCCGGGCAGGCGCCGCAGCCGTGGCCCCAGTCGTGGGCGGCGCCGCGTTCGCCCAGGTAGCAGGTGTGGGTGTCGAAGCGGATCAGGTCGACCAGGGCCTGGCCGCCGCAAGCCTCGGCCAGTTCCCAGGTCTGCTTCTTGTCGATCCACATCAGCGGCGTTTCGACCTTGGTGCGCGTGGCCATGCCCAGGTTCAGCGCCACCTGCAGCGCCTTCATGGTGTCGTCGCGGCAGTCCGGATAGCCGGAGAAATCGGTTTCGCACATGCCGCCCACCAGCACGTTCAGGCCGCGGCGGTAGGCGACCATCGCGGCCACCTGCATGAACAGCAGGTTGCGGCCCGGGACGAAGGTGTTCGGCAAGCCGTTTTCCTGCATCGCGATGGCGACATTGCTGGTCAGGGCCGTGTCGGAAATGGTCGAGATCAGGCCGAGGTCGACCATGTGGTCCTCGCCGAGGCGGCGGTCCCATTCCGGCGACAGCGCGCGCATCTTGCCCAGCACGGTCGGCCGTACTTCGAGCTCGATCGCGTGGCGCTGGCCATAGTCGAAGCCGATGGTTTCGACCCGTTCATAGCGCTGCAGGGCCCAGGCCAGGCAGGTGGTGGAATCCTGGCCGCCGCTGAAAAGGACGAGTGCGGTGTCAGCTTGATGCATGTTGATATTCCTGAGTTAAAGCGTCCGCCGTCAATTTTGACAATCCGTTAAGATGAGACTGGCAGATTGGAGAATGGAGAGACATGTTGCCCGCAAGATTTGATGAATTCACCCGAGCGCAGGCGCGACCACGAATTTTGGCACAAATCGTGCTGGCCGTGAACGCGCTGTGCGCCTCCATGGGTGTTGCGGCACAGTCTTCCACGCAGGGACAGGCGCAGGCCCAGGACCCGGTGCCGGCGCCGACCACGACCCGGGACCAGACCCAGAAAGAGCTGCAGGAACAGGAGCGCGAGCCGGCCAAGCCGCTGCCGGTCGAAGCGCCGGAGCAGCGGGCCGTCAACTATACCGTGAAGATCGACGCCCCGCGCGCCCTGCGCGAGCTGCTGGAAAACAACCTCGACCTGATGCGCTGGCGCGGCAACCCGCGCGTCGACCTCGAACAGTTGCAGCGCCTGGTGCGCAACGCCCCCGAGGAAGCCAAGACCCTGGTCGCCACCGAAGGCTATTACACGCCCAGGATCACCAGCGGCCTCGACACCTCGGGCAGCACGCCGGTCGCGCGCGTGATCGTCGATCCGGGCCAGCCGGTCAACGTCGGCGACGTCGATATCGAACTGCGCGGCTTCGTCCCCTTCGACAAGAACAGCGCGCCCTTCGATGCCGCCGCCCTGCGCAACCGCTGGACCCTGCCGGTGGGCAGCCGCTTCCGCACGGCCGACTGGGAAGCGGCCAAGCGCGGCATGGTGCGCGACATTACCCAGACGCGTTTTCCGCGCGCCCAGCTGATCGATTCCAGCGCCACCGTCGACCCGGACCAGCACAGCGCCAGGCTCAAGGTCGTCATCGACAGCGGCCCGGACGTGCATTTCGGCGCCCTGAAGATCGACGGCCTGCAGCGCTACCGGCCCGAGGTCATCACCAACCTGAACCAGATCCATCCGGGCGACGAGTACAGCCAGGCGGCGCTGCAGGCCCTGCAGGGCCGCCTGCAGGACACCGGTTACTTCAGCAGCGTGGAAGTCAGCGTCGACATGACGTCGGCCCTGAACGAACAGGTCAGCGAACTGAATCAGGGACAGGGACCGCAGACCGAAGCGCCATCCGCGCCGGTGACCATGCCGGTGCTGGTGCGGGTGACGGAAAACAAGCGCAAGAACCTCTCGCTCGGCGTCGGCTTCTCGACCAATACCGGCGCCCGCGCCCAGGCCAACTACGACAACCTGAACGTGTTCGGCAAGCGCATGAAGAGCAGCATCCTGTACGAGCAGCTGCGCCAGACGGCGGCCGTCGACTTCTACTGGCCGACCACCTCGAACGGCTACAGCAACAGCGTCGGCGCCGGCTACGACCGCCAGGACCTGCGCGGCCAGATCACCCGCACCACCAGCATCCACGCGGTGCGCGCCTGGGGCACGCCGATGCTGGAACGCAGCTGGCGCCTGGAGGCGCTGACCGAGCAGGTCACCATCGACGACCTGCCCACCACCCGCACCAAGGCCCTGCCGCTGACCTTCTCGATCACCAAGCGCCAGCTCGACAGCCTGGTGCTGCCGACCCGCGGCTACGCCGCCAACCTGCAGCTCGGCGCGGCGCCGATCCGGCTGCTGACCGACGAGCCTTTCGTGCGCGCCTACATCCGCGCGGTCGGCTACAAGCCGGTAGGTGCGTCCGGCTCCCTGATCGTGCGCGGCGAATTCGGCGCGGTCGGCTCGAAGGACAAGGACAAGGTACCGTCGACCTTCCTGTTCCGCGCCGGCGGCGACCAGTCGGTGCGCGGCTACGCCTACCAGCAATTGGGCGTGCCGGTGCGCGGCGCGATCACGGGCGGCCGCTACCTGTTCACCGCCAGCACCGAGTACGATTACTGGTTCAAGCCGCCCTGGGGCGCGGCCGTGTTCGTCGACGCCGGCAATGCCGCCGACAATTTCAAGGACCTGAAACCGAAGGTCGGCTATGGCGTGGGCGCGCGCTGGCGCAGCCCGGTCGGCCCGATCGCCGTCGACGTCGCCTACGGCAAGGCGGTGCACGAAGTCCGCCTGCACTTCTCTCTGGGATTCACTTTCTGATGAACGTCGAGACTCCAAACCCCGACACGCCCGTCACGCCGCAGCACAAGGAGCGCCGCTGGCCGCGCCGGGTCGCGATCGGCGTGGCCGTCACCGCCGTCGTCCTCGGCGGCGCGGTCTGGTACCTGGGCCGCGAGACCACCTTGCAGATGATCGCCCAGCGCGTCGCCAATGCCAGCGGCGGCAAGCTGACGCTGAGCGGCGTGTCCGGTTCGCTGTACGGCCACATGCACATCGGCCACGTCGTGTTCCGCACCGAGACTTCCGTCATGACGGCGGACGAGATCGACATCGACTGGAAACCCTGGCAATACCTGTCGCGCGGCGTCGAGATCGACAAGCTGTACGCGAAGTCGCTGCGCATGGAAACGCTGAAGGAAAGCGACGAACCGGCCACCATGCCGACCCGTCTGGCGCCGCCCTTCAAGGTGGCGGTCGACGATGCGCGGCTGGCCAAGGCGGTGTTGGTGAACAAGGGCGCGGAAACGCAGATCGACGACATCCGCGTGGCCCTGCACGGCGACAAGGAGCGCTGGAAGCTCGACTACGCAAAAGCGAACACGCCCTGGGGCCAGGCGGCGGCCAGCGGCACCATCGCGAATACCCTGCCCTACAAGCTGAATGCGGACGCCAGCCTGACGCAGGCGCCCGGCGCACAAGCGCAGGCCGGCGCCATCGCCCCGCAACTGAAGCTGCACGCCGGCGGCGATCTGCAGAAGACCGTCGTCGACGCCAGCGGCCAGGCCGCGCGCGCCGAGGGCACGGCGAACCTGGTGCTGTCGCCGTTCGCCGAGATCCCGCTGCGGGCATTCACGCTCGACGCGAAGAACATCGACCCGGGCTTCTTCAATCCGGGCCTGCCGACGGCCGACCTGAACCTGGCGGTGGCGGCGCGCCTGGACCCGAACCGCAACATCAGCGGTTCCGTGAACCTCACCAACGACGGCCCGCAAGGCACCATCGACCAGCAGCGCCTGCCGCTGCGCGCGATGCGCGGCCAGCTGGGCGGCAACCTCTCGTCGATGAAGATTGCCGACTTGCTGCTCGACCTCGGCGGCGCCGGGCGCTTCACGGGCAGCGGCAGCGTCGACCGCGCGGCCGACGAAAAAGGCATCGGCACCGCGCGCTTCGCGCTGCACACCGACCGCATCGACCTGAAGCAGATCCACGGCAGCATGAAGAAGACCGCGATCGCCGGCGACCTGTCGGTGGCGAACACCCAGGACACCCAGACCCTGAACGTGAACCTGGTCGACGCCGGCATGCGCCTGGTGGCGGAAGCGGCACTGAAGAACAATGTGCTGGACCTGCGCGAGGCGCGTGTTTCGGCCGGCAAGGGCAGCGTGCGCGTGACCGGCAACGCCAACCTGCTTGACCAGAAGCCCTTCAAAGCCAACGTGGTGGCCAGCCATCTCGACCCGGCCGCCTTCGGCGACTTCCCGAAGGCCGACATCAATACCGAGATCAACGCCTCCGGCGTCCTCGCCCCGCAATGGCAGGTCGCTGCCGACTTCGCGCTGCGTCCGAGCCGCCTGTTCGACCAGCCGCTGTCCGGCAAGGGCAAGCTGGATGCCGATGCGGGCGCGCCGGGCGGCGTCCACGTCCACGACGTGAACGCCAACCTGGCGCTGGGCCAGAACACGGTGGACCTGCGCGGCGCCTTCGGCAAGCCGGGCGAGAAGCTGGCCTGGCGCGTCGATGGCAAGCAGCTCGCGGCCGTTCGTCATGACCTGTACGGCGCGCTGGTGGCGAACGGCGTCGTCAGCGGCACCATGGAGGCGCCGCGCACCACGTTCGCCGTCGACGCCAACGGCCTGGGCTGGGCGCCGCAGCAGCGCAAGAACAACAACGGCAGCCTGCACGCCAGCGGCGAAGCCTGGCTGTCCGGCGCCAAGGAGGCGAAGGTGGTCGAGGTGAAGGCCAGCGGTTCGATGCAGAAGCTGAACCCGGCCGCCTTCGGCTCGCCTTTCGCCGGCAGCATCAACGGGAATTTCGACGCCAGCGGCCGCACCGGCGCCAACATGGGCGGCTCCGTGAACCTCACGCTGCAGCAGTCGACGCTGTCGAATTCGCCGCTGTGGGGCGTGGCCAAGCTCACGGCCGACAAGCGCCACGTCGCGAACGCCGACGTCGACCTGCACCTGGGCGCCAACGTGGTCGCGGCAAAGGGCGCCTTCGGCAGCGGCCGCGATACGCTCAACTGGCGCATCGATGCGCCGCAGCTGGCCGCGCTCGGCCCGGACTTCGGCGGCGCGCTGCGCGGCTCCGGCACGCTGTCGGGCACGATGGACACGCCTTCGCTGACGGCCGCCCTGGAAGGCCAGAACCTGCGCATGAAGGCGCAGAACCTGAAGTCCTTGCGCGCCACCGCCAACGTCGGTTCCGGCCGCGGCGCCGCCGATCCGCTGGCGCTCGACGTGCAGATCGCCGGCTACGCGAGCGGCGAACCGGGAAAGGAAACGCGTATCGCCACGGCGCGCCTGCAGTCGACCGGCACCCGCGGCGCGCACACGATTTCGGCGGCCGCGCGCGGCGACGCCTTCGACGCCAACCTGGCCATCAACGGCGGCTATGTGGCGAACGGCAAACAGAACGTGTGGAGCGGCGCCCTGACCGCCCTGCAGAACCGCGGCCGCTACGCCTTCACGCTGGCGGCCCCGGCCCCGCTGCGCATTGCCGGCGCGCCCGGCGCCGGCGTCAAGGGCCTGGCCAATCCCGAGCAGATCGCCTTCAGCGGCGCCACCATCCGCCTGCCGGCCGGTTCGGTCACCCTGCAGTCGCTGGCCAAGAACGGCGCGCGCTGGACCAGCCGCGGCGCCGCCACCGGCGTGCCGATCAACTACCTGGCCCAGTTCTCGGATGCGGTGCGCCAGAACCTGCGCGGCGACATGACGCTCGGCGCCGACTGGGCGCTCGACATGACTGCCCCGGCAGCCAGCGGCGCGGCCCCTGCGCTGGCCGGCAGCGTGCACGTGTTCCGCGAAAAGGGCGACCTGATCGCCGGCGACGTCGTCCCGGTGGCGCTCGGCATGCGCCAGCTCGACCTGCGCGCCGACGTGAATGGCGGCGCGCTGCACGCCCAGGTCAACGTCGATGGCAGCAGGATCGGCACGGCGAAGGTGGATGCGACCGCGCAGATGATCCGCGGTCGCCTCGACAACGACAGCCCTCTCAGGCTCACCGCAACCGCGAACCTGGGCTCGCTGGCCTGGGTGTCGCCGCTGATCGGCCAGCCGGGCCTGGAAGTCGACGGCGCCCTGGCGCTGAACGTCAGCGGCGCCGGCACCGTCGGCGCGCCGACCCTGAACGGCACCGTCAACGGCGACCGCATGGCGGTGCGCTGGCCGGACCAGGGTCTGCGTCTGCGCAACGGCGAACTGCGCGCGGTGCTGGCCGGCGACACCCTGCAACTCCAGCGCTTCGCCTTCGAAGGCAACAGCGGCCGCGCGCTCATCGACGGCAACGTGCGCTTTGCCGGCGGCGAGGCCGCCATGAATTTGAAACTGGTGGCCGACAAGCTGGAAGCGCTGTCGCGCCCCGACCGAACGGTGATCCTCAGCGGCCAGGCCACTGTGGTGCGCGATGCGAAACGCTTCGCGGTGGAAGGCAGCTTCAAGGCCGACCGCGCGCTGGTGGAGTTCGCGCCGCAGGACCGCCCGACCCTGTCGGACGACGTCATCGTGCTGGGCCGCGCCAATCCCAAGGATGCGGCGGCGAAGAAGCCGGGCGCGGCGCCGCTGACGATCGACCTGACCGCCGACCTGGGCGACGACTTCCACATCCGCGGCCTGGGCGCCGATGCTTACCTGGCCGGCAGCGTCCACGTGCGCAAGGTCGGCGACGGCCAGCCGCGCATCAACGGCACCATCCGCACCGTGAGCGGCACCTACGCCGCCTACGGCCAGCGCCTGGCGATCGAACGCGGCGCCGTCACCTTCAGCGGCGCCTACGACAATCCCTCGATCGACATCCTGGCGGTGCGCAAGCGTCCGGAGGGCGAACAGCTCAGCGACACCAACGTCGAAGCCGGCGTGCAGGTGCGCGGCTCGGCACTGTCGCCGACCGCCAAGCTGGTGTCGACCCCGAACGTGCCGGACAGCGAAAAACTCTCGTGGCTGGTGCTGGGTCACGGCATGGAAGGCACGACCGGCAACGAAGCCGACGTCCTCAGCGCGGCGGCCGGCGCCCTGCTGGGCGGCAAAGGCGGCACCGGCGGCATCCAGAGCAAGCTGGCGAACTCGCTCGGCATCGACGAACTGGGCGTGCGCCAGGGCGCGGGCCAGGAGACGGGCCTGGCGAACACCGTGGTCACGGTCGGCAAGCGCATTTCCTCGCGCCTGTACCTCAGCTTCGAACAGGGCGCCGCGACGGCCACCAGCGTGGTGCGGCTGCGCTACAAGCTGACGCCACGCATCACCCTGGCGCTGCAAACCGGCACCAACACCGCACTCGACGTGCTCTACTCCTGGGCGTTTGACTAACAACAAACCGGGGTCAGACTCCAGTTTTTGGAAATGTCCAGTTGGCAGTTTCCAAAATTCGGAGTCTGACCCCGGTTTTTGGTTTTATCTTTTTAGAAAGCCGACGATCGCCGGCGCCAGTTGCGGGTGCAGCGGCAGCGATGGATCGCCGTACGAGGCCATCGGATTCGGCGCATCCGCCGGCACCGCCTTCAGCACATGGTTCATGCCGTCGATGATGGCCAGTTGCGCATCCGGCTTTGCCGCCTTCAGCGCCTGCGCCTGGCCGGCGCCCACCTGCACGTCGGTCGTGCCCTGCACGATCAGCACCGGCATGCGCAGCGCAGCGATCCGCCTGGCGGGTATGTATTGCATCCACGAGATCAGGTAGGGCTGCACGCTGGGCCGGTACAGGGCCGCCAGCGCGGGCGGCACCTCGGCGACCGGCTTGCCCTGCTCCAGGCTGGCGAGGATGCGTTCGTTCTCGGCCGCCAGCGGCGGCGGCAGCTTGCCGGCCAGTTGCCCGCGCAGCACCACGCCCGGCGCGTCGGCCACGCCGGCCAAGGACACATAGGCGGATGCGCCGGCGCGCTCGGCCGCCAGCATGCCGATCAGCGCGCCTTCGCTATGGCCGATCACCGCCACCGAAGCGAAGCGCGGGTCGGCTTTCATTTGCGCGATCCAGGCCGCGGCATCGTCGACATAGGTATCGAAGCGGAGCTGCGATTCGTCCTTTGCTGCGGCCTTGCTGGCGCCGATGCCACGCTTGTCGTAGCGTACCGAGGCGAAGCCGGCCCGGGCCAGGGCTTCGGCCAGCAGTTTGAGGCTGTCGTTGCGCCCGGGGAGCATGGCGCTGTTGCCGTCGCGGTCGGTGGGACCGGAACCGGCCACGATCAGCACCGCCGGCGCCTTGCCGCCATCGGAAAGGAGCAGCAGGCTGCCGTGGATGGCGCCGCCGGCCGTCTCGAGCGTCACCGGCTGCTCGCCGGCGGGCGCGGCCATCGCCTGCGCCGCCGCCGTGGCCAGCATCCATACCGCCCACATGTTCACGAATCGCATGTTCATCTCCTATTTTGACAAAAATCTAATTAGATGTTTATCGAAATACTAGGCTTGCCGATGAAGTCCGTCAATGCGTTACGGGTAAGCAAACAAAGGAATGAGAAATGTCCCGGTGGCTGTTTCCAAAAACCGGAGTCTGACCCCGGTTTGCGCGAAATCAGTGGAGCGTGCGGGCTACGCTGGGATTCGGGTCGACGTCCGGTTCGTCGTTCATGGGTGTGCGGATCGGCGGCTGGTGCGGGTCGGGCGTGTCGAAGGGTTCCTTCGGCGGTTCTTCGATGGGCGCCGGGTCGGGCGCGCGGTGGGCCTGCATTGGGGTTGGCGTCATGGTCTGCATCTCCTGCTGGTGAAGCCAAAACATTAACATGCAGACCGGTTTGCCGACGCCCGGCTGGATTACAATGGCGGATTCGACATGAAGGAATCCGTCATGCTGCCTACTCCCGTCGTTGCCGCCGTCGTTGCTCCGCTCGTCCTGTGGCGTCTGTACAGCCGTATCCGGCGTCTGACGACCCGCCAGCGCTCGAAGACCTGGCGCCATCGCACCACCCTCGTCTTCTTCCCGCTGCTGCTCCTGCTGCTGGCCGCGCTCAGCCTGCAGACCGCGCCGATCGCCCTGGCCGGCATGCTGGCCGGCCTGGCCGTCGGCGTGATCCTGGGCCGTATCGGCAGCAAGGGCACGAAATTCGAGCAGGTCGGCGGCGAGTATTACTTCACCCCGCACGCCCCGATCGGCATGCTGGTCGCCCTGCTGTTCATCGGCCGCATGGGCTACCGCGCCTACGAATTCTATGCACTGGGCGCCGGCCAGCACCACGAGTTCGTGACCAGCCCGCTGACCCTGTGCATCTTCGGCGTCCTCGCCGGTTACTACATGACGTTCGCCGCCGGTCTGCTTGCCTGGCGCAAGCGCACCGCCGCCCCCTCGATTGCCTGATGAGCCTGACTACCCTCGCCCTCGTTTTCCTCGTTCCCTTCCTGGTCTGGCGCGTCTACCAGCGCCTGAAGAGCCAGATGGTGCGCCAGCGTTCGATCATGTCGCGCCACTACACCGGCCTGCTGGTGTTCGCCGCGATGCTGGTGGTGCCGGCCACCGAGCTGGCCGACCGCCCGCTGTCGCTGGCCACGCTGGCCGCCGGCGCGATCGCCGGCATTGGCCTCGCGACCTACGGCCTGCGCCGCACCCGCTTCGAAAACACCCCCGAAGGCTATTTCTTCACGCCACCCATGCGCATGGGCATCCTGGTGGCGATGCTGCTGGTGGCGCGCGTCATCTACCTGGGCATCGAGATCTACATGAACCAGGGCAGCAGCCGGCCGAATCCGCGCTTCACGGACAGCCCGGTGACCCTGGCCTGCCTGGGCGTCACCGCCGCCTATTTCGCCACCTTCTCGGCCAGCCTGATGCGCTGGCGCCAGCGCCTGCGTAAAGAAGTCGGGAAGATGTAAAGTCCATCCGGAGCCGCCCATGACGCTGAACCGCCGCACCTTCCTCGAAGCCGTACCGATCGCGTCACTGGGCCTGGCAGCGGGCGGCGGCGCCCGTGCCCAGTACGGCGCACCGCCTTCCGCAGCGTCCGCGCCCGCGGACATGGACACCCTGGTCGTGCTGGCGGGCGACGCCCTGCCGCGCGGCATGGCCGCCGAGCCGGCGCGCCTGCAGGCCCTGCTCGACAAGCATGCGAAAGCCGGCGACAGCTACCTGGCCGGCGGCGCGGTGGCGGAACTGGAAGCGAAATTCTCCACCTTGCTGGGCAAGGAAGACACGGTCTTCATGCCCACCGGGACCCTGGCCAACCACATCGCCCTGCGCCTGCTGTGCGGCGAGAACCGGCACGCGCTGGTGCAGCAGGAAAGCCATGTCTACCGCGACGAATCGAATACCGTCACCACCCTCAGCGGCATCAACCTGGTGCCGCTGGCGCCCGGCAGGGCGGCGCCCACGCTGGAAGAACTGAACGCCGCGATCGAACGCGCGGAGGTCGGCCCCTATCCGATCAAGGTCGGCGCGATCGTACTGGAAAGCCCGGTGCGCCGGGCCCAGGGCGCGGCCTTGACGCCTGCGCTGGTGGCCGATATCGCCAGGGCCGCGCGCGCGAAAAACATCCCGCTGCACCTGGACGGCGCGCGCCTGCTCTTGATGAGCGGGATGCCGGGTTTCCGCGTGAAGGACTACTGCGCGCACTTCGACACGGTCTACGTCTCGCTCTACAAATACCTGGGCGCGCCCTTCGGCGGCGTGCTGTCCGGGTCCAGACCGGCGATGGCGAAAGCGCGCGCGCTGCGCCACGTGTTCGGCGGCACCATCTACCACGGCTGGCAGGTCGCTCTGCCCGCCCTCGACGCCCTGGACGGCGCGGAAGAACGCTTCGCGCGCGTGCGCGCCGCCGGCGAGCGCCTGCTGGCGGCGCTGGAGCGCACACCGGGATGCAAGGTGCGCCGCGTCGACGACGGCAGCAACCTGGCGGTGCTGGAGATCGCGCCCGAGCGCCAGGCGGGGCTGGAAGAGCGCCTGCAAAAGGCCAATATCCGGCTCGGCAAGCTGAACGAAGGGAAGGTGCAGCTCGGCTTCAACGAATCGATCCTGCGCCGCGATACCGCTTACCTGCTGAAGGCGCTGGCGGGCTAGGGCAGCGATTCCCAGCGCGGCAGTCCGTGCTTCCTGCCCTGGCGTGCGTAATAGCTGGCCATGAACAGGCCGAAGCACAGGCCGGCGCCGCAGGCGCTGAGCACCGCCAGGCTCGCCGTGACGCCCTGGCGCAGCCAGAACCCCACCCACATCACGGCGCCCCAGCTGGCGCCGAACCACAGGCCCGACAGCAGCGCATTCGCGCCGAAGCCCATGAAATGCGGCGGCCGCAGCTTCACGCCGCAGCGCCACAGCAACTGGATCAGGGGCGGGGCATAGGTGTTGCTGTCGATGCCGGTTTGCGCCAGCAACCGGAGGGCTTTGTCGCGCTGCTCGTGGAAATTCATGATCGAATGATAACAGCCGGCAAGTACCCGAAAATCCATCAATTCTCACATCCGCATTCCCAAGAGGACTTGTTCCAGTCCAATACGCCGCCGCCGGTCCGGCCCAGAATTGTCGCGTTTGCAATGCGATCTTCCGGAGCACCGATGGTCCTCACCCTCCTCGCCAGGCACTGGCTGGCGCGCCGCCACTACCCGCTGCCGTCCTGGCTGGCCTGCATCGCGCGCAGCCTGCGCGTGCTGCTGTTCCGGCGCGCCCACCGCCAGCTGCTGGCGCTGGACATCCACCGCCGCTACGTCATCCGCGCGCACGACGACGTGTTCCACCACCTGAGCCACCGCCATTACCTGGCGCGCGGCCTGTCGCTGCGCCAGCGGGTGCGCTGCGTGCTGGCCCACTACCGCTTCGAGGAAAGCGCCTTCGATGCCGGCTACAAGCGCGCCATCTACCGCGCTGGCGGCCTGCCGCTGTGGACCCACGAAGACGCGGCGCGCGGCTGGCGCTTCGGCATCCGGCTGGAGATGGCGCCGCGCCTGAGCGCGGAAGGCGACCTCACCGTCGTCATGACGGCGGACTGCGGCGCCAACGGCATCTGCCTGCATCGCCTGTCGTTCAGCTGGGTCGACGGCGCCTTTGCCGGCGTCCAGGCGCCGGTGGTCCCCTTCGTCGCCCGCAACCAGGGGCACCGCCTGGATGCCGGCGACGCCTTCTCCGCCTTCGAACTGGCCTTCCCGCACAACTCGCCCGGCTTCTTCTGCTTCGCCGCCCTGCAGGGCATCGCCCAGGCGCTCGGCATGCCGCAGGTGGCGGCGGTCAAGGCGGCCTGGCAGAGCGCCTGGACGCCGGCCGACGCCAGGCATTTCGCGAACGCCTACGACGGTTTCTGGGAAACCCTGGGCGGCGTGCCGATGCGAGGGCCGGCCTACCGCATCGCCCTGCCCTTCCACCTCAAGCCGCTGGCGGAGATGCCGTCGCGGCGCCGCCGCCGCGCGGCGCAGCGGCGCACGCACTGGCAGGCGATCGGCGCCGCCGCCTGCCTGACGATGCAGCGGCACCTGGTCCTGGCTCAAGCCGCGAAGCCGCCGTCGATCAGCAGGTCCGCCCCGGTCACGAACGCCGCTTCCGGCCCCGCCAGGTAGGCCACCATCGCCGCCACTTCATCGGCGTGGCCGTGGCGCGGCAACGCCATCAGCTGGTGCAACGAGGCAGCGAAATCGCCTTCGGCCGGGTTCATGTCGGTGTCGATCGGGCCCGGCGCGACATTGTTGACGGTGATGTTGCGCGGGCCGAGGTCGCGCGCCAGGCCTTTCACCAGCCCGACCAGCGCCGCTTTGCTCATCGCGTAGGCCGCGCCGCCCGCGAACGGCATGCGCTGGGCATTCGTGCTGCCGATGTTGATGATGCGGCCGCCCTCGCGCATGTGGGCGGCCGCCGCCTTGGCCGCCACGAACACGGCGCGCACGTTGACCGCCAGGGTCTCGTCCAGGTCGGCCAGCGTGAAGGTGTCGACCGGTCCCATGCGCAGCACGCCGGCGCTGTTGACCAGGATGTCGAGACGGCCGAAGTGGCCGGCGGCGCGGTCGATCGCGCGCGTCAGGGCCTCGGCGTCGGCGGCGTCGGCGCGGATCGCGATCGCTTCGCCGCCGGCTGCCCTGATTTCCTCGACCAGCGCCTCGGCGGCGATGCCGGACGACTGGTAGCCGATCGCGACCTTCGCGCCTTCGCGCGCCAGGCGGCGGGCGGTGGCGGCGCCGATGCCGCGCGAACCGCCGTTGATGAAGGCGACCTGGTTGTGCAGTTTGGTGTCCATGATGCTTTCCTTTCGTGGTGGGGGTGGTGATTCGATGAAGGAAAGTATGGTCGCCGCGATTCGATCCCGGTAGTCATGACTGGGGCTTTACAGTTTCAACCATCGGTATAAGATCGAGGCATGCAAACCGATCTGGCCCCGCACCTCGACGCCTTTGTCGCTGCCGCCGACGAAGGCGGCTTCTCCGCCGCCGCCCGCCGCCTGGGCTTGACACCGGCGGCCGTCAGCAAGAGCGTCGCGCGGCTCGAAGCCGGACTCGGCGTGCGCCTGTTCCAGCGCAGCACGCGCAGTCTCAGCCTGACGGCGGAAGGCGAGCGCCTGTACCGCCAGATCCGCCTGCCCTGGACCGAGATCGGCGACGCCCTGGCCGACCTGCGCCAGGACGCCGGCAAGCCGGCCGGCGCCCTGAAGGTCGCGATGGCGCCCGCCGTCGGACGCATGTATTTCGTGCCGCTGCTGGCGGGCTTCCTGGAACGTTATCCGGACGTGGTGCCCGACCTGCATTTCGATAACCGCCAAGTCGACCTGATCGGCGAAGGTTTCGACGTCGCCATCGGCGGCGGCGTGGAATTGACGGACGCCCTGGTGGCGCGCGAACTGGCCCAGGCCAGGTCGGTGCTGGTGGCGGCCCCTGGCTACCTGCAGCGCTATCCCGCTCCCGACGAGCCGGAAGGGCTGTCGCGCCATCGCGGCCTGCTGCGCCGCGCGCTCGGGTCGGGCCGGCTGATGCCGTGGACACTGAAGAGCGATGCGGGACGCGAGGTGGTGGCGAACGTGCGGCCGGTGGCGGTACTCGACGATCCGGAAGCGATCGCCCGCGCCTGTGCCTGCGGACTGGGCATCGCGATGCTGCCGATGCCGCATGCCCTGCCCTTGCTGGAGAGTGGTGAACTGGTGCGGGTGCTGCCCGCCTGGCACGGCCTGAACCGGCCGCTGGCGATCTACTATTCGAGCCGCAAACTGCTGCCCGCCAAGGTGCGGGTCTTCGTGGATTACATCGTGGAGCAGTTCCGCGCCGGTGGCGGCGCGGAACGCTTTTCGAAGGACTAGACCGGCGTCACGCCGCCTTCACCGCCTCGCCGGCCGCCCGCCGCTGCAGCACGAAGATCGGCTGCGCCCATTGCACGTCCTTCTTCTTCTTGCTGGTGATGAGGGTCAGGTCCGACGGGTCGTAGACGTCCGTGTTGTGGGTCAGCGGGGTCGTCATCAGGTACTGCGCATCGGTGTTCTTCAGGAACTCGCCGACCAGCTGGATGTTGCGGATGTCCAGGTGCGCGAAGGGTTCGTCGATGAACACGAAGCCGCCCGATCCCTCTTCCGACTTGAGCAGGCCAATGAGGAGAACCAGCGACTTCATGACCTGCTGGCCGCCCGAGGCTTCGCCGTCGTTCATGCCGATCTGGCCCTTGCCGTCGAACTTGAAGCGCACGTGCAGGCCGGCCTGGGCCAGCTGCAGGTCGTCGTTCTCCAGGCGCACCGGGTCGACCGTGACGTCGATGTTGGCCAGCTCGCCCAGCTCGCGGATGTTCTTCGAGTAGGTCTTGATCGTGTAGCGCAGGCGCTCGATGTAGGCGCCGCGCGCGTTATCCGTGGCCTCGATCGCGCGGTTGTTCTGGTAACGGCGTTCCTCGGTCTCGTTCTGGCGGTTCGACAGCTGGTCGTTCAGGCGTGCGTACTGGTCGATCACGGTCGGATCGTGTTCCCAGTCGCTGCGCGCCAGCGAGGTGTCGAGCGAGCCCACGCGCAGCTTGACCTGGTGCGTGTTCTGGTGCGACGCCACCAGCTTGGCGCGGCGTTCCGGCTGGCGCCAGGACTTCGGCACGTGGCGCCAGCTGCGGCGCAGTTCCAGCAGCGCGCGCGCGTGTTCGCTGCGCTGCTCGAGCTGGCGGCGGTTGTTCAGGCGCATGCCGGCTTCCGCTTCCGACAGCGCCATGCGGGCGTTCTGCCAGACCGTGTCGGCGCGGGTGCGGGTGACGGTCGCGTTCTTGGTCAGCACCTGCAGCTCGCCCAGGCGCGCGCCCACTTCCAGTCGCTCGGCCTTGAGCGGCTCGATCGAACGCACGGCTTCCTCGAACTCGGCCTGGCGCGCCGTCAGTTCCTTGACCGCGTCGACGCCGGCGATGCGCACGCGCAGCGCCGAGACTTCGGTCGCCAGCTTGCTGATCTCCAGCGTCAGCTTGTCTTCCTGGGCTTCCAGGGCCGGCAGCGCTTTCTGGATCGCTTCCAGGCGCTGGGTCTTGCCCGCCGCACCGAAGCGGTAGCGCGAAGGTTCGACGAACAGCGAACGGCCGCCGCGGCGCTCGCGGTGATACGCGTCCGGCGTGATCCACTCGTCGGCATCGCTCTTGAAGCCGGCATCGACGGATTCGACGCGCTCGATGCGCTCGAGCTGGTCGATCAGCCAGCCCGGCGCCTTCGAGCTGAAGCGCACCACCGACAGCAGCGTGTCGTCCTTCACCACCGGCGCGCTGACGCAGTCCGGCACGATGAAGTGGCGGTAGCGCTCCTGCTCCGCGAGTTTATACGCCGCCGGCGCATCCTTGGCGCTTTCCAGCAGCACCACGGAGGCATAGCCGCCCAGCACGCCCTCGACGGCGCCCTGCCACTTCGGATCCGTCACTTCGACGATATCGGACAGCATCGCGTGGCGGATGCCCGCATCGTTCAGCGCGCGGCGCATCAGGCGCTGGGCTTCCGGTTCCGGCATCGAGCTCTTGCCCTGCAGGGCCGAGATGGTCGACAGCTCGCCGGCGATGCGCGCCGCCAGGTTGTCGCGCTCGGTCTTCTTCTTCGCCAGCTGCGCCTCTTTCGCTTCGAGCTGGGTCGTCACCTCGGCGATGTCCGCGCCGGAGTCGGCGGCCAGCTTCTGCAGGCGCTCCTTCTGCTCGAGCAGGCTTTCCAGCGGCTTCAGCTTGCGGTTGACTTCCGTGAGGCGGCCAGCCAGGGTGTTCGCTTCCTGCTCCAGCTGGACTTCCTGCTGCTGGGCTTCGGTGAGGGCGCGCTGCTGGGCCGCGAGCGCGTGGCGCTTCTCGCTGAGGATGCTGTCGGCCTGCATCAGCGGCTTCTTGGCCTCGCGCAGGGCGCGGCTGGCCTGGCCCGCCTTTTCGCGCGCCTCGTGGTATTCGAGGCTGGGCAGGACTTCCTCGACCAGTTCGCGCCTTTCCTTGTTCAGGTCTTCCCACTGGTGATAGTTGGCGACGCGCAGGCGCAGGCCTTCGAGGTTGATGCGCGAGGTTTCGAGTTCGGCCTCGAAGCGCTTCAGCTCCGATTCGGTGTCGCGCTGGTGGCGCTTGGCTTCGTCGTAGGCGTCCAGCACTTCCTTGTCGCCGAACACCTGGAACACCAGGTCCAGCAGCTGGCGCGGCGAGTATTCGCACAGCTTGTCGGTCTCGCCCTGCTCCAGCGCCAGCACCTTCGACATCGCCGGCGACAGACCAGCTGAAGCCAGGCGCTTCCGATAGTTCTCGACGCCGAGCCAGTCGGAGGCCTCGGTCACTTCCTCGATGTCGATATTCCCCGGCCGCATCAGGTACTGGCGCTTCCAGTCGCCGCCGTTCTTCTGCACCTGGCAGAACAGCGTGACTTCGTCGTCGCTGAAGAAACCGCTGTGGCGGAACGGGCGATTGGACAACTGGCGTCCCGACGGCTTGTTGTCGACCACCGCGCGGATCCAGGCGCTCTGCTGGCCCGAGTGACGCGCATAGTGTTTATAGGTGCGGCCCATCGAGCAGTCGAGGCCGAACAGGGTGCGCAGCGCGTCGAGCAGCGTGGTCTTGCCGGAACCGTTCTGGCCGGCGATGGTGATGATCTTGGCGTCGAGCGGGATGTTCTTGATCCGCTGCCAGTAGTCCCAGTGGACCAGCTCGAGAGATTTAATGTGGAACATGCGGTGCCTTACTCTTGCGGTTCGGTGGCGTCGGCGGGGGCGGCGGCCGGCTCCGCGGGGGCGGCTTCCGCCGCGCCGGCATCGTTGGCGGCTTCGCTGACCACGCGGCGCGGCACCACGGCCATCGGCGCGCGCTGGAACACCTCGGCCAGGGCGCCGTTGATGATGCGCTCCTTCAGCAGGTCGGTGTCCATCAGCAGGTCGAGCAGCGGACCTTCCAGGATCACGTCGCCGCGGCGCTCGATGAAGCCGAGCTTCGAGAGCAGGCCCAGGTTCATGTCCATGCGGGTCTTCTTGCCCAGCTTGTCGCCGAAGTCGGCCAGCAGCGCGGTGTAGGAAATGCCGATCGAGGTGTCCTCGGCGCGCGGGATCGGGTTGTCCTTGTCGAACATGTCCGACTGGTCGACGTCGATCGCCTGGTGGGTTTCCTGGCGCTGGCGCTTGGGCAGGATGATCTGCGCCCACAGCACCACCAGCAGGGCCACGCCGTCGCGGGTCAGGCCGAAGTTGTTGTTCTGCCAGATGTCCTTGGCGCCGAAGATCTTCGGCTCGACGTTGCGGTGCAGGGCCAGCGTCACGTGGTCCGCGTAGACGTTGTCGATCAGCTTCAGGCCGGATTCCAGCAGGCGCTTGTCGATCTCGGCGCGGAAGGTGTCGTCGGACAGCGCACGCTTGACCATCTTGTCGTCGCGGCGCAGGGTCTGGTGCGTGAGCAGGCGCGCAATCAGGATCTGTGCGTCGTCATTCATCTTGTTTACTGTCCAAATCTAGATTCACGGAGAGGGTCGCGCGCGACATGGCGGCGATGTGCGGATCGTCCAGCTGGACCATCTCGTCCTCGGAGTCGAAGCGCACCGGCAGGCGCGCCAGTTCGGCGGTCGGGCCCTGCAGGCTGGCCTCGGCCGGGTCGCCCAGCAGCGGCAGCAGCGAGGCGCGGTAAGACGCGATCGCGAAGCTGGCCGGCAGCAGCGAGTCCTGGATCGCCACGCTCTTCGGCGAGCCTTCGGCCATCACCGGGAAGTTGTCCAGGTTGGCGAAGTCCGCCAGGCGCTTGATCCAGTCGTCGAGTTCCGCCTGCATCGCCGGGTTGTCGTTGATCGTCAGCGGCGCATCCTCGCCGCTCGGCAGGCCGGTGGGGCCGGTGGCGACCGCGCGCTCCATCATCAGCTCGGTCTCGGCGACGTCGATCATCTCGGCCGGCGTGACGAACAGCGGCAGCACCGGGCGTTCGATCGCGTCTTCGGCCAGGCTGGCCAGGTCCTCGTGGGCCAGCAGCCAGCGCTTGATGTCGGTGGTCGACAGGCCCGACTGCCCCAGGTGAACGCGCTGGCGCTCGATCTGGTTCAGGGCGCGCGAGAACATGCCCTGCATGTTCAGCAGCGAGGACTGGGCGCGGCCGATCGCCTGCGCCGCGCGGTGGGTGGCCGAATCGGCGCGTTCGTCCGAGGTGATCGCGCGCAGGATCGTCGATCCCTTCTCAACCCAGTCGCAAGCCATGTGCCACTTGGCCTGCGAGGCGCGCAGGCGGAATTCGGAGCCGGAGGCGATCGCGTCGCGGAATTCCTCGTGCAGCTCCACCAGGCGGCCCAGCAGGTGCTTGAGCTGCTCGACGGTCACGCCGCCCACCGCCTGGGCGCCGGCCACCTGCGACAGCAGGAAGCCCATCTCGGCCTCGTCTTCTTCCGGACGGCCGAGCGCCAGCAGGGTGTCGAGCGCGGCCAGCACGTTGCGCGCCAGCGGCGTGATGCGGTAGACGGAGGCCGGCGCGTCCCAGGCCAGCAGGCCGTGCGAACGCAGGCGGCCCAGCACCGTCTCCAGGCTTTCCGGGATCAGGTAGGCGAACTTCTGGTTGATGTCGGCGCGCGAAAAGGCGGAATCGTCGGTGTCGGCCGCCAGCTCGCGCAGCACCAGCAAGCGCACGATGACGCCGTCCTGCGAGCCATGGAACAGGGCCGTGAACGCCTGCAGCATCGGCTGGGCGCGCTTGAGGTGGTAGACCTGCTCGATCTCGTCGGGGGCCACGCCTTCATGGAAGTGGGCCTGGAGCGGATCGAGCTCGTCTTGCACTGGGGATTGGAGGTCGGCGGCGGCGGCGCCTGCCAGGTTGTCGATCATCGTGAGGCTTACCCGTTGCCAATTGCTTATGACGCGCAGCGGCCGGAGCGCGGCGCGGGGGCGTCAGTATAACAGTTAAGACTAGGCAACTAAGAAGAAAGGGCCGATGAGGTTTTCACATCTGGCGAATAAGCAACGGACTCAAGACAAGGCTTGACTTGCAATGAAAGCAATAAATTTGGTCTGCAACCCGCGGTAAAGCGCACGTTCGCGACCGTGCGCCTCACAGCGACCGATCAGTTGATGATCACGTCGCAGGTGATTTCACCCGGCTCGCCGAACTGTCCGCAGCCAAGTCGATAGAAACTGTCGCAGTAGGTCTGGTTGCCTGCCGCGCACTGCACGCCCATGGATTTGCAGGAGGAGCAGCCAGGCGCCGCGCCGACGCTCACGGCGGTCGACATGCCGATACCGATGCTCAGTGCGAGCAGTGCTTTTTTGAAGCTGATCATTGAGTTGTTCCTTTCAAAAGATTGTTTCGAAAGTTCTAGGAGCCTCTCATCAAGGCGTCACAATGTTACTCCCAAGGTAATATCCTGTGCGGGTATTATTGATATAAATCATCATCTTGGGTTCTTAGCTGACGATCAGATATCGCAGCTGATTTGTCCCGGCCGGCCGTACCAGGTGCAGCCGAGGCGGTAGAAATCGTCGCACTTGCCCTGGTCGCCCGCCATACACTCATCCCCCCACCACTGGCAGGTGTCGCAACCCGGCGCCGCCCAGGAATTCATGGAAGCTGCCATGCCGAGATCGAGACCCAATGCAAAAACTGCCTTCTTGAAGCCGATCATTGTTATTCCTTTCAAAATATTGTTTCGAAAAGACCTGCATACCTGTGCTCAGGCTTCACAATGTTACCCATAAGATATTATCCAGTGCGGGTTTCTGCATGCGCGCACTCAGCCGCGCGCTCCCTCTTCTTCAGCAGCAGGATAATGATGTTGCGATATTTATATCGGAAAATAGGAGGAATGCCATGCACCGAGCACTTGCACACGCGGCCCTGGCGCTGAGCCTGGCCGTTTGCCTGACCCCATCCAGCTTTGCCGCGCAACCGAAAGAGCAGAACGGCGTCGCCTACATCAACGGCGGCGTCGGCACGGACGAGCAGAACGCCATGCGCGCCCTGAAGGCCGACTACAACCTGCAACTGATCTTCGCCACCAAGCAGACCGGCGCCTACCGCTCCGACGTCCAGCTCGACATCATGGATGCCAAGGGCGCGGGCGTACTGAGCGTGGCGAACACGGGACCGATGTTCTTCGCCAAGCTGCCGCCGGGCACCTATCGGATCAGCGCGGCGGCCGAAGGCAAGACCTTCAAGCGCAGCGTCAAGCTGGGGAACGGCCCGAAGGAGATGACCCTGCACTGGGAGAACGATTCGCCGGACGATCCGGGCGTGCAGGATTAAAAGGCTCAGCGCCCGCCATTTTCTCCTTTTACCCCTCCTGAGTTGACACTGGAGCAACAATGCTGGATGGTGCGTGCAGCCACGCATGTGTCAATACGGCACTGCGGGCCTCACAACCACAGGAGACAAAATGAAGCGGCATCGACGAAGGGGAATGCCGCATGACGCGCATCGAGTGCTACGACCGCTGCGGCATCTGACCGCATTCGTCCCACGAGCCAGCCTTCGGGCTGGCTTTTTTGTTTCCTTACCCGTTATGAATTGACACAGGAACAACAATATCAGATGTTACTGAACACAGCTTTACATGTCACATCCAGTGCAACATTCCTATGTGACAACTGCTGGGAGTCAATACTAACCAAGACAAGGAGACCATCCATGAACAAGAAACTCGCCATGCTGCTGTTCGCCATCGGCGTCGGCGCCACCTCGGCGCAAGCCGCCGACAGCTGCGGCTGGACCTGCCTGCGCACCTACCAGGCCTGCGTCGCCGCCGGCACGCCGACCCTGGACTGCGAGCTGGATCGCGAAGACTGCTACGCCCGCTGCGGCATCTGACCGGCAGCGAGGGACGCGCATGTTCGCCAAAACAGCAAAGAACCTGGTTCTCTATGCACTGATCCTGGCCGGCGGCCTGGCCATCGGACACTATGTGCCTGAGGCTGTACGCATGCTCAAGCCAAAGTACAGCGAGGGCAATTTCGCAGCCTATTACCCGGACGCCAGGACACAGGTGGTGGTGTACGGCACCGCAACCTGTCCGTTCTGCGCCAAGACGCGCGCCTACCTGAAGGAGCGCAACATTGCCTTCGGTGACTTCGACGTCGACAAGTCGGACAAGGGCAAGCGCGATTTCGGCCAATTGGGAGGCCAGTCGGTGCCGGTCATCCTGATCGGCAACCGGAAGCTGGTCGGCTTCGACAAGAAAACGATCGACGCGGCCCTCGCGCAGCTCAAGTCTGCGCCCATGTAAGCATGAACAAGAAACTCGCCATGCTGCTGTTCGCCATCGGCATCGGCGCCGCGGCAAGCCCGGCCTTCGCCGACTCATGCGCTCACTGGTGCCATTACTTCCAGGACACCTGCAAGGCGACGCCTGGCAACGATCCGGCCACCTGCGACCAGAACTTTTCGGATTGCATGATGGAGTGCTACGGCTGAATCCAATCCGCCGCCTGCAACAGCCGGCCGGTGGCCGGCTTTTTCATTTCCTGGTGATCTTCTCGAGCGTCTGCTCGACGTAATCGCGCTCGTTGTCGACGAACTTCAGCTTGACCGGATACCACTCCAGCGACGGCGCCAGCCAGATGTCGAGGGTCTGGTCCTTCGAACCCGGCGGCGGCTCGCGCAGCACGTGGACGGTGTCGACGGTGCCGATGGCGGCGCCGGCCTGCACCTTCTCGCGGCCGATCACACGGAAAGTCCAGGGGTCGGCATCGTGCGGACCGACCACGAAGAAATTCCATTCCGAGCCCTGCTTGAACTTGTCCTTGCCGGCGCGCGCCAGCGCCACCAGCTGCCAGGAGATCGATACGCGGTCCTGCTCGCCCCCCTTGATCGGGTAGGTCTTGTCGCCGTCGCTGAAGTCGATGGTCTTCGCCTCGCGGTCGAAATTCGCCGTCACCGGATCCTTGCGGAAGCGCTTGTCGTAGTACTCGTTGGGCGCCAGCCCGAAGCTGTCGATCGTGCCCTGGCTGCGGTTCTCGGTCAGCTTGCCCAGCACGGCCACGCGCGAATCGGTGTTGATCGTGTACTTGCCGTCGCCCTGGCGCCAGCTCAGGGTGGCGTTGCCGTTCAGAGTGAAGCCGCGCTGGCGGGCGCTGATCGAATACGACAGGTCGGCCGAAGGCGGCAGGTTGAAGGGGCGCAACTGCGACGGATGCTCTTCCGCCGCAGCGGCGCCCTGGGCCGCCGCGGTTGCGATCGTTGCCGCCAGCAGCGCGCCGGCGCCGGCCAATTTGCACATCTTGTTCATGTCAGCTTCCTGAATTCTTCACTACGATCTTGTTCACGGTCTGGGTCGTCACCGCCCCGCTTGCCTCGAGATTCCGGATCTGCACGGGATACCAGCCGTAGTCCGGCGCCAGCCACAGGTCCAGGCGCGAGTTGTACGAGCCGGGCTTGGGAGGACGCGTCAGGTGCCATGTCGCGATTTTGCCCATGGCCGTGTCGATTTGCTCCTGGCCGAGCACTTTGAAGCTGAAAACGCTGGCATCGCGATCTTCGCCGACGAGAATGTCGATATTTCCCGACAGTTGCTGCGGATCGCCGCGCGCGATCGCCGTCAGCTGCAGCGGCACGCTGGCCTTGTCCTGGGCGCCCCAGACCAGCGGATAGCTGGCCTGCGAGGCCGAAAACGTCAGCTTGCCGTCCTTGCGGTTGAAATGGGTCGCCGTCAACGAGCGCCCGCGCCGCTTTTCCGTCATCAGGTCCGGCATGAAGCCCTCGTCGCCGACCGCGCCCTCGCTGGTCAAGGTCAGCAGGTTCACGTGCGCGAACACGATCGCGATGCCGGCCTCGACCCTGACCTTGTAGGAGGTCGGGCCCAGGGTCCACGACAACAGGGCGTCGCCGCTCCACTTCGTGCCGTTCGCATCCGTGCGGGCGACGTCCATCAGGATGTCGGCGCCGGGCGGCAGGTCGACCTTGTAGCGCCGCGCTTCGGGTTCGGGCTTGGCCGCGGGCTCCGCAGGCGGCTGCGCCGGCGACGCGGCCTGGGTCGATTGTACGCCGGCCGCGGCGATGGCGGCGCCGCCCTGCCCGCTTGCTTGCCCGTCCGGCTGGCCGCCTGCCTGTCCGCCCGGCTGCTCGGCGGACGCGGCCGCGGACGACGCGGCGCTTGCCGCATCGCCGCCGGCGGCCTCCAGGGCCGGTTCGGACTGCGCCACTTCCACCGGTTCCGGCGGCAGTTCCGGCAGCGGCGGCGGCGCCAGCGCCGGTTGCGGCGGCGGCGTCTGCGGCGGCGCCGGCGCCGGCGGCGCGGGCCGCATCACCAGCGCCGCTTCGACCGCCGGCGCGCGCCTTGCGGTCCATTCGCGCGGCTTGCCCAGCTGGCCGACGAACCAGTCCAGCACCATCAGGTGCAGCAAAACCGTGAGCGCGCCGAACACGATTTTCCGGCGGCGGCGGTTCGAGGCGATAGCGAGGCTCATGCAGCTAGTGTAACGTCTATGAGCAGTGTTGGTTATCTGATAGGCTAGCCGGAACTGACACGGGAGAAGACCACCATGCTGAAACCACCTGCCGCCAACATGCCCGGGATGACGGATACGCTGGACTTCGTCAAGAACCTGTGGGGTTCGATGAACCTTCCGTGCGCCAACCTGTCGAGCATGGGCACGCCGCCGTTCTCGGCCGAAGACCTCGACAAGCGCATCGCCGACCTGAAGGCCGTCGAATCCTGGCTGAACATGAATCTCGCCATGCTGCGCGGGACGATCCAGACCATGGAAGTCCAGCGCGCCACCCTGTCCACCCTGAAGTCGATGGGCGCGTCGATGGCGGAAGCCATGCGCCAGTCGGGCGTGAGCGCCGAGAAGATGGCGGGCATGCCCTTCGGCGCCTTCTTCGGCCAGCCGGCCGGCGCGGCAGCGGCGGGCGCGGCGCCGTCAGCGGCATCGTCCGCCACGCCGTCCCCCCCGGCCGACGCCGGCGGCGGCACGGCCCAGCCCGGCGCCGGGGCGCCGGCCCAGGACCCGGCGGCCGCTTTGGGCATGCCGACTGCAGTGGCTTGGTGGAATATGCTTCAGGAACAGTTTACGCAGGCAGTCGCTTCGGCGATGCAGCCGGCGGACGGTGCGGCCAAGGCGCCGGCGCCGCAAGCCGATGCGCCAGACCAGGCACCAGCGGCGCCACAACCGCAAGCCGAGCCGGGCGCAGCAGCCGCCGGCGGCAACGGCAAAGCCCGCGCCAGCAAACCGAAAGCCGACAAGGCCTGATTACGCCACAACCTCGACCGCCGCCGGCTGCAGCTGCGTCAACTGCTCCATCAGCTGCGCAAAGCGCTGCTGCCCCGGCAGCAGCCGGTCGACGTGGTGCAGCAGTTCGCAGGCTTCGGCGTACATCTGCTCGTCGAAGCCGTGCTGCTGCAAGTGCGACACCATGATCTGGGCCGCATTGAACAGGATGCGCTGGTTGTTCGGCACCGCCTTGCGCGCATTGCGCATCCACTCCACCGCCTGCGCCAGCTTGCCGGTCTTCCACAGCAGCACGCCCTGGTTCATCAGGTCCGCCGCTTCCTTCTTCGAACTGCGGATCAGGGCTTCGCCCTCTTCCGTCAAACGCGCCTTGTCGAAGATGCCCTGCACCTCGTCCAGCAGCAGCGGGTTGTCGTGGTTATTGCGGATCACGTAGCAGAGCAGCTCGGCCGGCGCGTCCTTCACGCCCACCGCGAACAGCAGGGTCGCCAGCGCCAGGCAGGTCGGCGTGTCCGGGCGCTCGTCGGTCTGCTTCAGCATCGCCTCGAGATCGTCGCCGGCCTTGCGCGCGCGCCGGTAGTCGCCGCTCTCGTGGTAGACCAGGCCTTCGGTGATCTTCGCGCGCAGCTGGATGTCCGGGTGCTCGCCGGCGAACTCGCGCTGGACCGTCAGCAGCAGCTGCAGGGCTTCCTTCGGATCGTTCTTCTGCCCGCACACGCGCGCCAGGCCGAGGTAGGCGTCCGGCGTCTTCAGAATCGAATACTCGCCGATCGCAATGCACTTGCGGAAGGCCTTCTCGGCCATTTGCACGTTGCCCAGCTTGAGCGCGACATTCCCCAGGCTGCGCTGGCGCGGCACCGAGTTCGGCGACAGCTTGGCGGCGCGCTCCAGGATCGCACAGGCTTCGTCGAGCTTGCCCATGTTCTGGTAGGAGGCCGCGAGCTGGTCGTAGGCGTCGATGTAGTAGCGGTTCTCCGCGATCACGCTCTGGAACATCTGGCGCGCCTGTTCGAACTCGCCGTTGGCCATGCGGATCTTGGCCAGGCCGGCGCGCGCCCACTGGTATTCGCGCTGCTCCAGCACCAGCTCGTACACTTCGCGCGCCCGGGCCGGCTGGCCGCTCTTTTCCATCAGCTTCGCCTTCATGCGCAGCAGGTCGAGGGCGTGGATCCGGTCGTGCTCGATGCGCTCGTCGCACAGCCGGGCCGCGCGCAGATAATCCTTTTCCGCATAGGCCTGGTCGATCGCGCGGAACACCTGCTTCCGGTGCCACACGCGGTTCAGGCGGGTCAGCAGCACGCCCTCGGTGATCGGCTTGATCAGGTAGGCGTCCGGCTGGTGCTCGGCCGCGCCCATCACCGATTCGACGCTCTTCTCGGCCGACACCATCAGCCACACCGTGCTCGGGTTGACCAGGTTGCGCACCCGCGCTTCTTCCAGCACCTGCTGGCCGTTCTTGCCTTCGCCGAGGTTGTAATCGCACAGGACCACGTCGTAGCGGATGCGCGCCAGCAGCCCCATCGCCTCGCCGCCGCTGGAGGCCTGGTCGATGTTCTTCGCGCCCAGGCTGCGCAGGCTCTCGCGCAGCAGCTGGCGGATGCCGACGAAATCGTCGACCACCAGGTAGTTCTTGCCGGCCCAGTCGACTTCGGCGGCGCTATTCGCATTGAGGACGGCGTTCATGGCAGCCTCAGGATGAAGCAGCCGCCGCCATACGCGCCGCCGTTCTCGAGGCGCAGGCTGCCGCTGCGGCCGCGGTGGCGGTGCATCGCCGCCACCTTGCCGGAAAAGTACAGGCCGAGGCCGGCGCTGTTGGTCAGGAAGTTGACGCCGCCGGCCTGCTCGCGCGTGGCGACCGCGCCGGCCTCCAGCAGCGCCGGCGGATAGCCCGGGCCGTCGTCCTCGACGCGCAGTTCGAGCCAGCCGTCGACCTCATGGAGCGCCAGGCGCACACGCTCGCGCGTGTAGTGGATGGCGTTGTTGAGCGCATGCGACAGCACGCCGACCACCAAGTCTTCGTCGAGGTGCCAGATCAGGTCCGGGTCGGCGTCGAGCTCGAGCCGGATGCCGCGCGAGTGCAGCAGCACACGCCCGATCGCCACCACCTGGTCGACCAGCTGGCCCAGCGCGATCGGCTGCAGGTCGAAGGGATAGCCGGGCTTGCCGACCTGCTTGTACAGGGCCAGCAGCTGCATCAGGTTGTCGTTCAGGCGCTTGGTCTGGTACAACATGTGCGCCATCTGCTCGTACGCCGATGCCGTTTGCGGGGCAGGAAGAGAGGACTGCGCCACCAGCAGCCGCTCCAGCGTCCCGGACAGGACGCTGATCGAGTTCTTCATGTCGTGCGCGGTCGAGGCGAGAAACAGGAACAGGTCGTGCGATTCGGGTGTGTCGGCCGGGGTAACGTCCATCACTAGCGTCCAGATTTGTAAAATGTTGCCGGACGTTAATTATATCTTTAGTTTCTGGAATGACTTACTGGAAATCAAGAATCGGCGACTTGCGGTCCGCGGCTGGTGCGGCGTGCGCGCAACACGAAGCGCGCCGGGTCGAGGGCGTCGACCAGGCTTGACTCCAGCGGCAGCGGTTCGCCTTCGAGCTGTGCGGCGAGCAGCTCGGCGGCCCAGCCGGCCCAGATCAGGCCGCGCGAGGCATAGCCCAGCAGCGCGTACAGGCCGGGATGGCGCGGCACGTCGCGCAGGCGCTCGGTGCTCCCCGCCGCGGCGAAATCCGGCAGGCGGCCCACCAACGGCAGGCGGTCCGGCGCGATGCAGCGGAAACCCACGCGGCCCTGCAGCGGGGCGCCTTCCGCCGCGTGCGGATCGGACAGCAGGCCGCGCAGGCGCTGCAGGTTTTCCTCGTGGCTGGCCGGCGACAGCTCGGGATTGCCGTCGACGTCGTAGGTGGCGCCGGCGCTGACCACGCCGTGCGAAGGCGGCGTCAGGTAGGCTTCGCGGCACAGCACCAGCGGCAGCGCCGGCAGCATGGCGGCCGGCAAATGGCTGACCTGGCCGCGCATCGCGGTGAGCGGCAGCGGCGCCGCGTGCGGGACCTGCATGGCGCCGGCGCCGTTGGCCAGGATCAGGGTCGGCGCGCGCGCCACCACGATGCCGTGCGCGTCGCTGAGCTGCCACTGGCCGTCATCGAAGCCGATGTGCACGTCGCCGACGCCGAAGCGCTGCTGCAGCCGTCCGCCGCAGGCCGCCAGCATGGCCTCGCAGACGCTGCCGGGCCGCGCCCAGCCGCCCTGGCGGAACAGCCAGCCGCCATCCGGCGCCGGCAGCTTCAGGATGGCTTCGGCCTGGGGCTGCTCCAGCCACTCGGCAAACTCGGCGGGCAGTGCGCCGGCCGCGGCGATGGCGCGCTGGACCTCGGCGTGGCCGGCATCGCGCGCCAGCTGCAGCACGCCGCAGGCCTGGCCCTCGATCGCGCGGCCGGGACCGATGCCGCCCAGCCGTTCCCAGTGGCGCAGCGCGAACAGGTAGGCGGCGCGGGTCAGGCGGGTCGGGATATTGTCGTCGCGCGAAATCAGGGGCATGAAGATGCCGGCGCGGTTGCCGGAGGCCTCCATGGCGGGACGCTCGTGGCGCTCGACCAGCGTGACTTCCCAGCCGCGCGCGCACAGGCGTTCGCAGGCGGCGGAACCGGCGATGCCGGCGCCGAGCACGATGGCGCGCCGTTCCGGCAGCGGCGGGGCCGGCGGCCGCGGCTTGCGGCTGGCGAAGCGCGCCTTCTGCCTGGCCGGATCGGCACAGGTCTCGAACACGAAACCCTGCGCTTGCAGCGCCTGGATCTGCTCCTGTGTCAGGTCCTGTCCCAGCAGGCAGGCCTGCGGCGCGGCCACCCGCGCCAGCGCATGCGCGAAGCCGGCGCCGGCGTCGAGCAAGCCGTGCAGGCGGAACAGGTCGACCCGCGCCGACAGCTGGCCCAGCGCGGCATCGATGGGCGCGTTGACGAGGTCGAGCGTGAGGCCGGGCTCGGCCTGCGGGATGCGGTGGAAGCCCGGCAGCAGCGTGTCCGACAAAGCGATCGCGTGCAGGTGCGGCGAACGGTGCGGATCGGTGCGCCAGACGTCGGCCAGCACCTTGAACGCGGCGCCGTCGCCGTAATCGCTGTCGAAGACGGTAAAGCGCGCCTGCTTGCACCACGCGTCCCGGTAGTCCATGGTCAGCTCCGGCGGCAGAGGCAGTCCCGGTCGTGGTCGTCCACCATGCCGATGCCCTGCATGTAGGCGTAGACGATGGTCGAGCCGACGAACTTGAAGCCGCGCTTGGCGAGGTCCTTCGAGATCCGGTCGGACAGTTCGGTACGCGCCGGGCGCGCGCCGTTCGGCCAGTCGTTGACGATCGGCGTGCGGTCGACGAAGGACCACAGGTACTGGTCGAGGCTCAGCCCTTCCTCGCGCAGCCGCAGATAGGCCTTGGCGTTGTTGATGGCGGCGGCAACCTTCAGGCGGTTGCGCACGATGCCGGGGTTGGCCAGCAGCGCGGCCACCTTGGCGTCGTCGTAGCGCGCGATCTTGTGCGCATCCCAGCCGTCGAAGGCGGCGCGGTAGTTGTCGCGCTTGTTCAGGATGGTCTCCCACGACAGCCCGGCCTGCGCCCCTTCGAGATTCAGCATCTCGAACAGCGTGGTCTCGTCATGGCAGGGCTTGCCCCACTCATGGTCGTGGTAGGCGATGTAGCGCGGGTTGGCCATATTGGCCCAGGTGCAGCGGGTGTCGTTCATGGCGCCAGTATAAACCCGCTGCGGCCGCGATAAAAATGTGTTATTGCTATCATTTTTTTGATTTACACTGGCCGGATGAACGAACCGACCCAGTTTGGCAGATACCAGATCGCGCGCGTGCTCGGCCGCGGCGCCATGGGGCTGGTGTATGAGGGACTGGATCCACGCCTCGACCGCAAGGTCGCGATCAAGGTGATTTCCACCGCCGCCCTCGCCGACGGCGAACTGCGCGCCTCCTATTCGGCGCGCTTCATCCAGGAAGCGCAGGCGGTGGCACGCCTCAACCATCCGCACATCGTCACCCTGTACGACTTCGGCGAGGAGAACGGCGTCGCCTACATGGTCATGGAACTGGTGCGCGGCGAAGAGCTGGCGGCCTGGTTCGACATGAGCCAGGACTTCCACCTCGACTTCACGCTCGAGGATGCGGTGCGCATGAGCTGCGAGCTGCTCGACGCACTCGGCTACGCGCACCAGCACGGCGTGATCCACCGCGACATCAAGCCGGCCAACGTCATGCTGAGCCACGACCTGCGCGTGAAGCTGACCGACTTCGGCGTGGCGCGCATGGCCGCCGTCAACATCGACCAGACCGACGCCGACATGGTCGGCACGCCCAGCTTCATGTCGCCCGAGCAGATCACCGGCCAGGCAGTCGGCCCGCAATCCGACCTGTTTGCCGCCGGGATCATCCTGTACCAGTTCCTGACCCACGAGCGGCCCTTTCGCGGCAGCGGCGTATTCGCGGTCCAGCAGAAGATCCTGTACGAGCAGCCGGTACCGCCGAGCGTGCTGAATCCGCTGCTGGATCCCGCCTTCGACCGCATCGTGATGCGCGCCCTGGCCAAACGCCCCGAAGACCGCTATCCCAACGCAGCCGCGTTCCGTGCGGACCTTCGCCGCGCCCTGGACGGCGAAAGCGTGGCCCTGCCGTCTCAGACGCAAACGCAGCCGGCGTGGACCCTGGCCGCGGCGGCGGGCGAGATAGCGGCCGATCCCGACGCCACCCGTCCCGCGGCGCGTCGCGCGGCACCTTCCATTCCCGACGCCGACGCCACCGTGCTGGCGCCGCGCCCGGCCTCATGAGCGTGCAAGCCTGGGAAACGGATCCCGGCAGGCGCGGCGAATTCTTCCGCCAGCTGCAGCAGCTGACGACCCGGATCCACGCCACCCGCAACATCGACGAGATCATGCTCGGCGTTTCAGGCGACATCTGCAGCCTGTTCGGCGCCGACCGCCTGACCGTCTACACGGTGGGCGAGGACAAGGCCAGCCTGGTCTCGAAGGTCAAGACCGGGCTGTCCTCGTTCCGGCAGCTGCGCCTGCCGGTTTCCGCGCTCAGCGTGGCCGGCTATGCGGCCCTGTCGCGCCGCGTGCTGAACCTGCACGACGTCTACGACGAGGACGAACTGCGCCAGTACGCCGCCGAGCTGCGCTTCCAGCAGGGCGTGGACCGCCGCACCGGCTACCGCACACGCGAGATGCTGGTGGTGCCGATCCTGCACGACGGCCAGGTCATCGGCGTGCTCCAGCTGATCAACAACCTGCTGGGCGGGGCCTTCTCCGCCACCGTCGTCGACGCCGCCCGCTCGCTGTGCGAGACGCTGGCGGTGGCCTTCGCCCAGCGCAGCCAGGAAGCGGTGCGCGAACGCGGCGGCTTCGCGTCCGCGATCCGCGACACCGTGCTGCCGCGCGGCCAGGTCGAGCAGGCGATCGAGCATGCGGCTGCCTCCGGCCTGGATATCGAAGACGTCCTGATCGACGATTTTCGATTGAAACTGCCGGTGGTCGGGCGCGCGCTGGCCGACCATTTCGCGGTCCCCTACCTGAGCCACCATCCGGAACGGCGCGTGCCGCAGGACCTGATCGCCGCGCTCGACCGCGCCGCCGCCGCGCGCCAGCAATGGCTGCCGGTCGCGCGCAACGACGAGGGCGTGTACGTGGCCTGCGTCGACCCGGAACAGGCCCGGCTCGGCGGCACGGTCGCCGCCCGCTTCCCGGATGCGCGCGCGGTCTACTGCGTGACCACGCGGCGCGACTTTGCGGCCATGCTGGACCACTACTTCGGCCCGGCGTCGGCGTCTGCACCCGGTCCGGCGCCGCAGCCGGTTGCGCTCGGGACGCAGCAGCAATCGCAGCTGGTGAGCGCGGTGGCGGCGCTGGTCGCCGGCAGCCACGAACAGGGCCTGTCGGACCTGCGTATCGAGACCGCGCCGGGCGAGCGTCCGGGCGAAATCCGTTTTACCGTCAGCGGCACCATGAAAATAAAAGTATAGAAAGAAGCCGATGAACACCTGGACGCAGCTCACCCCGAGCATCTACCACCGCCTCGCCTTCGGCTCGGCCTACGGTCTCACCGACGTCGGCCTGGTGCGCCAGTCGAACGAGGACAACTTCCTGATCGACCCCGGACTGCGCATCGTCGCGGTGGCCGACGGCATGGGCGGCCACGACGGCGGAGAAATCGCCGCCCACCTGGCCCTGAGCGCCCTGCGCGCATCCCTGCTCGGCGCCGACCCCTTCCGCTGCGCCCTGCCGCCGCCCGGCGCCCTGCTCGATCCGGACGCCACCTGGCAGGACGAGCACATGTGCGCGGTGCTGGCCGTGCACCAGGCGGTCGACCATGCCAATGACGAAGTCTACGGCGCCAACCTGCGCAACGGCCATGGCGAAGGCGCCGGCATGGGCACCACCCTGACCGGCTTCTGGCAGTGGATGCCGGATGGGCCGCTGGCGGTCTTCCACGTCGGCGACAGCCGGCTGTACCGCTACCGCGGCGGCGAGCTGGCCATCCTCACGCGCGACCAGACCCTGTACCAGCAGGCGCTGGAAGCCGGCGTCAGCGACGGACTGCCGCCGCGGAACCTGCTGCTGCAGGCGATCGGACCCACGGCCGCGGTCGCGCCGGACGTGAAGGTGTGCGCCGTCCAGCGCGGCGATGTTTATCTGCTGTGCAGCGACGGCTTGTACGGGAACACGCCGCACGGCGCCATCGCCCAGGTGCTTGGGCGGGCGTCGGCGCAGTCGCTGGATGCCTGCTGCGAGGAGCTGGTGGCGCTGGCCAAGGCGCATGGCAGCCGCGACAACATCACGGCGGTGCTGGCGCTGGCCGATGCCGGTTGAGCCTCAGGCTTGCTCCCAGCGGCGCATGAGCGGGACCATGCCTTCTTCCTCGAGGAAGTCCGCGAGCGTCTTCTTGACGTAGCCGTCGGTGAGCCGCTTCTGGATCACCGACACGAGCGTATGCACGCCCGGACCGAGATCCGCCTGCGTGTCCGGGGAAGACGCTTTGTAAAACTCGACCAATGCCTTGACCAGACGGACGCCCTGCGCTTCGGGCGAAAAGAGTTGGTCGATCGTTCTGGCTTCACTCATGGTTGGATCCTCCCTTCGTTCACGTTAAACGTCCGGCAAACCCCAGCCGGACACCGCCCAGCTTCCATCCAGCATCGCCGCAAACCCTGTCGCCTGCGGCATCCCCCGACACACCAGCACCGAGGGCTCGACCAGGGGTCCGCCTTCGGTCCACCACAGACTATGCCCCCGCAGCGCGGCGTTGGCAACCGCCGCCGTCAGGTCTTCCTTCAGGGGCAGGCGCCATGCCGCAGCCGGCGTCATCCCTGCTTCGACGCCGGCGCCGGGCTTTGGTTCAGGCGCGCCGTCGAAGCGCGCCAGCGCGAAGCCGGCATCCAGCGACGCGCGCGCCAGATCCTCGATCGCGTCGTACCAGGCCGCCTGGCCGTGAAACCAGTCCAGCAGCGCAGGGCCGCCGGGCGCCCCCAGCATCAGCGGGAAGTAGCGTCCGACCCGGTCCACGCTCGGCATCATCACCCCGCCCAGCCCCGCCGGTCCCAGCACACCCGGCGCGATCGCGAAGCGCCATACGGGACTCGTCAGGTAGCGTTCCAGCCAGGCCGTCCCGAGCCTGTCCTGGCTGGCCTGCACGCAGGCCTGCAGCCACGCGTCCCAGGCCTGCACCTGCTGCGGCGGCAGCCCGCGCGTGACGAAGTCGCCATGGGTGCTGACCTTCCCGAAGTACCCGGTCACAGCTTGTCCACGCAGCGGAACTGTTCCAGCACGGCGCGGCGGAAGGGATTGACCACGCTGTTCGCGGTCAGTTCCAGCGCGGCCTTGCGGCCGTCCGCATCGAAGGTCACCTTGTAGCGCTCGCCCTGCGGGGTCGGCTCCACGGCCGCCTTGTCGAGCATGCGGAACCAGGCCCAGGGACCCTCGGTGTGCAGGGACGAATGGGCGCTGGCCGGGCTCACGTCCAGCTTCACCTGGCCGCCGCCCTTCCCGCTCGGAAGCTGGAACGACGCAGGCGCCAGCGCATTCGGCGCGGCGTTCAGCACCTGGCCGTCGATGTCGAGCGCCAGCCTGGCGATGTTCGGGTCGAGCGTCACCGGCTTCAGGTCGAAGCGCATCGAGGCCTGGCGCCCGCCGTTGGCGAAGAAGGCGTCGCGGATGCGCGCCGCGCGCTGGAACTCGTCGAGCGTGCCTTGCGGGATGCCGAGCGAAGCGTTGTTGGCGGTCGCGCGCCAGCGCCATTGGGCGCCGCCCATGTCGACGTACTGCGCCAGGTTCTTCTGGAAGAAGTCGTCGATCAGGCCGCCGGGGCCGAACAAGCGGCCGAAATCGTCCGCGGTGACGTCCTGACTGGACGTCCTGACGACCGGATAGCGCCCGGCCACGGCCTGGCGGCAGAACTGGGCGGGGCCGGCGGTCCACAGTGCGTTCAGGCGTTCGCGTTCGCTGCCCGAAGTCAGGCCGGCGCCGCCGCTGTCGATCGTCTTCAGCATGCCGGCCAGCGGCGCCGGCGCGCCGTCGGCTTCCAGCTTGACCTTGGCCAGCGCATCGCCCGGCGGGGGCGGCGCGCCGGTGCGCTTGGCGCTGGCGGCGCTGTCCATGTAGACGGCCACGTCCTTCAACATGGCCAGGGTCTGGTCCAGGGGCGGCGGCGTCCCGGTGGTCATGCGGTGCAGGTTCTCGAAATGGGCGTCGACCGGATTGACGGCCTTGCCGGCCGCGGCGCCGGTCGCATCGGGCGCGCTGCCCATCGCCGTCTCCAGCTTCTTCTTGTAGGCGTCCAGCCTGCCCTTGACCGCCGCCGCGACGGAAGCCATCGGCGCCGCTTTGGCGTTGCCGAGCGTGGTCTCCTTGCCGGCCGCGATCAGGAATTTCCGCAGCGGCGACTCGGCGCCGGACAGCAGGTTCGTGATCCGCGCGCCCTGCTCCAGGTTGTCGAAGGGACGCACGCTCACATCGGCCAGCAGCGCGTCCCACTGGGCGATGTAGTCGTCATAGTAGAGCTGCAGCACGGCGGCGCGCACCTGGTCCTGGTTGCCGGCCTGGGATGCCTCCTGCTGGGCCAGCACCCAGCGCTCCTTTTCGACGTCGGCCACCGCTTCGTTGCCGGCCTCGAGGAACTTGGCGTAGCCGGCCACCGAGAACATGCCGGGCACGCCGCGCGTGACCGGTTCGCCGCTCTTGCGCACGAAAACGGTGGCGGCTTCGCGCCCGCCGGCGCCGGCCGGGCTGAACTCGGGCAGCTTCTCGCGCATCAGCTGGCGTTTCACCCGGTTGTAGACGCGCTGCTGCAGCGGCATGCGCGCCAGCGCCAGCCTTGTGTCGCTCACCAGTTGCTGGTCGAGTTGCGGCATCGCCTGGCCCTGTCGGAAATTCTCCATCAGCGCCAGCTCGTGCGCGGCCAACGCCTGCCTTTGCTCATCGCTGGCGCCCTTCAGGTTGCGTTCGTCGTCCAGCGCGGCCCAGGCGGCGATCGACTCGGCGTCGAAGTGGCTGGCGTCGCCCAGCATCAGGTAGACCCGCAGCACCTCATACAGATACTCGGCGTTGTTGGCGTCGTTGCGGCGCAACTGGGCTTCCATGCGCTTCTGCAGGCGCGGCAGCAGCGTGTCCTGCAGCAGCTTGCGATAGGCGATGCGCGCGGCTTCGCCCAGCTTGTCGCCCTGGTAGAGGCCGAAGCGGTTCAGCAGCGGCACGCTTCGGTCGCGGTCGTCGTAGCCGCCGGGCAGCGTGCGCGCCGCGTCAAGTACCGGCAGCAGGTCGACCGGCGATGCCTGCGGCGGCAACGCAGCCAGCTTCTTCGCAATGTCCGCGGAGCCGGACGTCATCGCTTCCACGTAGGCCTGGTTGCGCAGGTAGCTGGCGATCATGCCCGCACCGAGCAGCACGAACAGCACCGAAATCCCGGCCACCGCGCCCCACTGGAGCAGGCGGCGGCGCTTTTCCAGCTTCTGGTTGATCCCGGCCAGCTCGGCTTCCGGGAAGATCACCTCCTGCAGCAGCCTGGTGATGAAGTAGCTGCGGCCGGTGGCGGCGTTGACCGGCAGCGCCTGGCGGTCCAGCCCGAAGGAGGCGGCCATCGCGCTCATCACGCGGTCCAGCGGGCTGCCCTCCTGGGTGCCGCTGCTGAAGTAGACGCCGCGCAGCAAGGCCTGCTGCTCGTAGCGGTTCGACGCGAACACCTCGTTCAGGAAGCGCTCCAGCACCTCGCCGAGGCCGGCGAACTGCTGCGGGAAGCTGTACACCAGCGCGCGCTTGTAGGGGTCGCGCTCCTGCTGCATGCGCGCCAGCACGCGCTCCTGCAGGCGCCGCTCGAGCAGGCGGAACTCTTCCGGGAAGGCGGCCAGCGCGGCGTCCGTCCCTTCTCCCTGCTTGAGGGCGAAGGTGGTGCCCCAGACCTGGGCGCGTTCGTCGCGGCCCAGGCTGTCGAAGTACTCGACGAAGCCGGCCAGCAGGTCGCACTTCGTCACCAGCACATATACCGGGAAGCGCACGCCGAGCTGCTCGTGCAGTTCCTTGATGCGTTCGCGGATGGCCTGCGCCTGCGCCGCGCGCCAGGCTTCGTCGCCCTGCAGCAGGTCGGACACCGACAGCGTGACGATCACGCCGTTGACCGGGCGGCGGCGCCGGTATTTACGCAGCAGCTGCAGGAAGCCGGTCCAGGCGGCGCCGTCCGCTTCACCGTGGCTGTCCTGGGCCGTGTAGCGGCCCGCCGTATCGAGCAGCACGGCTTCGTCGGTGAACCACCAATCGCAATTGCGGGTGCCGCCGACGCCCTTGACGCCGCCCTTGCCCATGCTTTCGGCCAGCGGGAAGCGCAAACCGGAATGGGTCAGCGCCGTGGTCTTGCCGGTGCCCGGCGCGCCGATGAACATGTACCACGGCAGCTGGTACAGCCCGCCCCTGCTGCCGTCCTTGCCCTTGCTCTTGCGCAGGATGCCGATGGCTTCCTGCATGCGCTGGTTCAGTTGCGTGAGTTCCGCCATGCTCTGCGCATCGGCGGGCGCGGGCTTGGGCGCGTCCTCACCCGCCACGCTCTTCATCAGCCGGCGGTTGGCCAGGTGGGCCTGCAGCTTGCGCCAGCCGAACCAGCCGCCCCAGGCCAGGAACAGCAGCGCGACGATGGTCCAGCGCGCCGTTTCGGAAGCGAAGGGCGGATGGCCGTCGAAGGACAACAGCGGCGCCTCGAACCAAACGATCAGGGACAGCAGCAGCACGCCGATGAAGGCCAGCACCGCGGGTTTGACCAGCCATTTGAAGAACTTTTTCATTGCACGTTATATCCGCATTCGATGGTCAGGGCGCCGCCGCGGGCGTGAGCAGGGTGATCTCGACGCGGCGGTTGCGGGCGCGGTTGGCGGCGCTGTCGTTGTTCACCAGCGGCGCGGAATCGCCGCGTCCTTCGACGCTGTAGCGGTCTTCCGGTCCGGCGTGTTCGGCCAGCAGGTCGCGCACCGCCGTCGCGCGGGCCTTGGACAGTTCGTAGTTCGAGGGGAAGCGCGCCGACAGGCCGGGCCTGGTGTTGTCGGTATGGCCGACCACGATCACCTTGCCCGGCACGGCCTTCAGCGCTTCGCCGATGCGCGCCAGCAGCGGCAGGTAGGCGCCCGACACGTCGCCGCTGCCCGAGCCGAACACGCCGTCGCCGCGCAGGGTGACGACCGAGCGGTCGGCCGTTTCGACCACGGTGACCAGGCCTTGCTTGACCTCCGGCGCCAGGAAGCCGGCGATGCGCGCCGGTCCCGGCTTGGGCGGCGCCGGCTGCGCGGCAGGCGCCTGCGCCGTCTTCAGCGACAGCAGGCTGGCGAACACCGGATCGGAGGCATTCCCGAGACGGTGACCGAGGAAGATCTGCAGCAGCACCAGGATGCCCGCGGCCACCGCCGCCAGGATCCACACCGGCACCATGCGCCACAGCGGTTCTCCCTTGCCGCTGGCTCCCTTCCAGTGCACCGACAGCTCCGGCTCCAGCGGCGCATGCTGCTGCGCGATCAGCTGCTGCAGGCGCTCGCGCAGCAGCTCCAGCTGCGAGCGGCCGTTGTCGATCACGCGGTAGCGCCCTTCCAGGCCGAGCGCCAGGCACAGATACATCAGCTCCAGCGCCGGCAGGTTGTTCTTCGGGTCCTGCGACAGCTTTTGCAGGATCAGGAAGAACTTCTCGCCGCCGAAGGCTTCGTTGTGGAAGGCCACCAGCAGGCTGCGGCTGGCCCAGACCCCGCCGCCGCCCCATGGCGTCGACGAGATGGTCTCGTCCAGCAGCGTGCACAGCGCATAGCGGCTTGCCGCGATCTGGTCGTGCTGGACCTGGGCCGCCTTGGCTTCCGCTTCGAATGCCTTGATTGCCTGGACCAGCTGCATGCGCAGGCTTTCGACGTCCGGGTGCGAGGCCATGGTGCGCAGCGGCGTCACCAGATCCAGCAGCGGATTGGCGGCGCGCACCAGCGGATTCAGGCCTTCGCCGTGCAGCGCGACGGGTCCGGCGGGCGTGGGATGCGGCGGCGTGCCGGGCGGCGTTGGCGCTGGTCCCGGCCCCGGCAGCGGCGGCGCGGACGACGAGGGCGAGCGGCGCCCGCCCGGCGCCGGCATCAGCATGGTGCGGTCGGGGTCCTGCATCGGGTTGTTCGTTTGTTCGGCGCTCACGATGCTGTCCTTGCTTATTTACGGATCGCCCAGAATTCCATCTGCAACCCTGGATACTCGTTCGGGATGTGCATCGCAAAGCCGACCGAGTTGGCCAGCAGCTTCCAGTTCTCGCCGTTCTTGTCGAGTTCGAAGTAGGTGTAACCGGCATGGAAAGGCAACTGGCGCGGCGCCACCGGCAACGCACGCAGGGCGATGCCCGGCAGCTGCAGGTTGACCAGGTCGCGGATCTTCTCGATCGAGCCGATCTTGACCATCGCCGGAAAACCGCTGCGCACCGCTTCCGGCGGCATGTGGGCGTTCACCGCCAGCACGAAGGTGGCGGAGCGCAGCAGCTCCGGATCGGGAACCACGGCCACGCGAATGCCGAACTGGCGTTCTTCCAGCGGCAGGGCCAAGGCGCGGCTGTCGACCACCATCGACAGCGCCGCCCGGACGTCCTCGATCAGCGGCGCGAAGCTCTCCGCCAGGCGGTCGTGGCGGTACACCGGATACGGCGCCGCGCGCTTGTCGGGCCGGCTGAAGGTGGCCAGCTCGCCGGCCAGCTGGGCCAGTTCGCTGTACAGGCGCTCCGGGTGCAGGCCGCCGGCGCCGGCCAGGTGGCCGAACAGCGGCACGCCGCGGTTCAGCAGCTGCAGCATCAGGAAGTCGACGATCTCGGCGGCGCCGGACACGCCGGGCTGGCTGAGGCGGCCGGCCAGGGCCTGGGCGCGCTGGTTCAGCAGGCCGACCAGCTCGTCGGCGAAGGCCGCCAGGCGCGGCGCGGCGCGGAAGTCCAGGCACGGCGGGCAGTAGGCCGGGTCCAGCATCACCCGGTTGTCGGGACGGCGTTCGATCACGCGGCCGATGCCCAGCGTCGCGTAGGCATTGACCACGTCCTTCTCGAGCGCGACGCGCAGGCGCAGGCTGCCGACCTGCATCAGGGCGCTGTTGTCGAGACCATTGCTGTCCATCGCTTCGTAGTCGACCGGACGGTGGCGCGCGAAGTTGTCCGGGCCGCGGTCGCCGTCGGTTTCGACGATGCCCTGGCGGCGCAGAGGCAGCGCCAGCACCACCATGGCGTCGCGCGCATCCTCGGGAATGTCGAGCGGTTCCGGCAGCGCATCGTCCTGCGGCAGGTTGAAGGTGGTGCCGTCGGGGAGCACGCCGGCGCAGGCCAGCAGGGCCAGCTTGCCCTGGGCCAGCAGCTGCTCGTCGATGGCCAGCCGCGTGAATCCCCAGGCATACGGACGCATCCCGGCGACGCGGTTCTCGATCGTGTTGTGCAGGTAGCGGTCGTGCTGCTGCAGGTGCTGCGGCTGCAGCAGCATCCCTTCCGACCAGATGACTTTACTGTTCCAGGACATGCGGTTCCGTTCCTCGTTATTTCAATCGCTCGATTTGTTCTTCGTAGGCCGCGGCGAAGGCTTCGCCGAACAGGCGATGGAAATCGCTGTCGGCTTCGGCGGCCAATTCGTTGTACAGCTCCACCATCCGGTCCCACATCTTCGCCTTGCGGTTCGCGGACAGCATCTTGTCCATCACCGTCGGGACCTGCAGGCGCGCCTCGATGGCGGCCGGATCGAAGCGCCTGAGCACCCCGGCCAGCGCGGCGCGCATGCCGGCCATGATCGCCAGCTCGTGCGCCTTGAGGTCGTCGAAGGCGTTGGCGAAGGCGCGCGGCGCCGGCATGTAGCCCGGCATGCTGCCGTTGACCATCTGCGTCAGGGCGCTGTCGGCATCCGGGAAGAACTTCAGCGGATTGTTCGCCTGCGACGAGATCATCGTCATGTCCAGGCGGCTTTCGCGCTTGGTCATCGCGCGGCCCATCAGCACGCCCATGGTGCCGGCGGTGGCCTGGCGCAGCATGGCGCCGGCCAGTTCGGCGATCTCCTCGGCGCTGCGGCGGGTGTTCAGTTCCTGCAGCCCGAGGCCGCGCATCAGGGCCTGGATGACCGGATCGTCGGCGGCGCCGGCGGCGCCGGTGCGAACCGGGGCGGCTTGTGCGGCAGGTACCGGCGCTGCCTGCGGCTCGGGCATGGGTGGCGGTGGCGGTGGCGGTGGCGGTGGCGATGCTGGTCGCGGCGGCGGCTCGGGCGGCGCGATGGCGGTTGCTTCGGTCTGCTCCGGCTGCGGCGGTAAAGCTGGCGGCGGCGCCGCCTTCACACGCGGCGGCAGGAAGTCCGCCAGCGGATCGTAATCGTCCGGAATCGCCGGATGGCCCGCCGCCGCGGCCGGTGCAGGCGCAGCTGCCGGCATTGACACTGGCGACGGCTGCGCCGGAAAAGGCAGCAGCTCGGGCGACACGTGGTCGCTTTCGGCGCCGCGCCAGGCCGGTTCGAGCGGCGCCGGCGCGGGGCTGCCGAACAGGTTCAGGCCGAGCGGGTCGAAGCTGGGGTTCAATGGATCGCCGCCGACGTCGAGGATGCCGGCGCCGGCCAGCGAATCGTCCGGATTGACCGGGAGCGCCGCGGACAGCGCCGGCGCGGGCGCCGCCTGCAGCGGCGACGGCGGCAATGCCGGCGCCGCATCGACGGCCACGCTCGCCACCAGCTGGTAGTCGCCGATGGTGACGCGGTCGCCGTCTGCCAGCGCGACATGGCGGCCCGGCCCGACCGGGCGGTCGTTCACCAGGCTCGGATTGCTGCCGACGTCGACCAGGCACCAGGCGCCGTCGCGGAATTCGATGCGCGCATGGACGCGCGAGATGTACTTGCCCGGATCTTCGAGCACAAGCTCGTTGCCCACCGCGCGCCCCACCGCCCCGCCCAGGCGGTCGAAACGCCGGAACAGCGGCTGGGCCGGCGCGGCATCGCGGTAGGTATGGACACTCAGCGTTAAAGACATGGCATTCCTGAAAAATTAAACATCGCGCAAGAAGCGCGCGCGGTCCTGCGGATCGGGCAGGTTCTCGGCCAGCAGCCGGTAGAACTCGTCGCTGTTCGCGGTCATCTTCGACGCCCGTTTCACAAGGATCTTTGCGATCGGCCCGACGTACACCGCCAGCTTCTGCTGCGCCGCCTCCATCAGCTCGGGGCTCAGCTGCAGCAGGGTCGGCATGCCCGTCATCTGGGTGAGCTGGGTTGCGCCCATATGACCCTGGGTGCGCGCGCCCATCGTGCCGAGCGTCGACATGCCGTGTTTCTTCTTGATCTCCCTGACTTCGTTCTGGAACTGCGTGCGTCCCGCCTCCGAGCCGATGTGCGGCAGCAGGCGCGCGCACAGGTCGTCGAGATCGATCGCTTCGCGCGCCGTGTTCTTCAGCACCAGCTTCGCCACCGGACCGATCTGGGTCGACAGCGCGACCTGCAGGTCCGGACCCAGCGCCTGCAGCCACTCGGGCGCGCTGGCCGTCAGGCCCGACACCGACGAGGAGCCCTGCGCCGGCGCCGCCCCGTGTTGCGACGGCGTACTCAAAGGCGCCGACCTGTTCGCCGCCGGCGGCGGCCGGAAGGCCAGCACGGTGCGCTCGTTGTCTTCCTCGGTCGGGGCCTGGCCGCCGGTGTGCTGCAGGTGAGCAGCCGTCAGGGCCTGCAGAAACGCCTGGGCGCTCGGATAGCGCTCGTCCATGCGCTTGGCCATCGCCTTGGCCAGGACCGCGTCGAAAGCCGGATGCAGGCCGGGCTGGCGCGTGCTGGGCGCCACCGCTTCTTCATGGATGATCTGGTGCATGACGACGGACGCGTTGCCCGCGAAGGGCCGCGCACCGGTCAACATCTGGTACAGCACGATGCCGACCGCGAACAGGTCGGAGCGGCCGTCCACGGCCTCGCCCTTGAACTGCTCGGGCGACATGTAGCTCGGCGTGCCGATCACCGCGCCCACCTGGGTCAGCGTCGAGGATTCGATCTTGGCGATGCCGAAGTCCGTGATCTTGACCTGCGCATCGGCGGTGACCAGGATGTTGGCGGGCTTGATGTCGCGGTGGACCACGCCGCGCCCATGGGCATAGTCCAGCGCCCGCAGCAGCTGGCCGATGCAGGTGACGCTGGCAGTCGGATCCATCGCCGTTTCCTTCGCCAGGAAGGCGCTCAGCGGGGTGCCGTCGACGTACTCCATGGCGATGTAGGTGGCGTCAACCAGTTCGCCGAAGTCGTAGACCGCCACGATGTTCGGATGCACCAGCCGGCCCGAAGCCTGGGCCTCGTTCCTGAAGCGCGCCACGATCTCGCTCTCCTGCTGGCCGTCGAGCAGCTCGCGGCGGATCGTCTTGAGCGCGACCGTGCGCGCGATGTCGGCATCGTAGGCCCTGTAGACCACGCCCATGGCGCCGGTCCCGAGCACCCCGTCGATGCGGTATTTTCCGATCCGTTCGATCATTGGACTCACTTCGGTTTATTCTTCGAGCATCTTCAGCGCGCTGGCCAGGCTGGTGCGCATGCGGTTGAAGGAACGTCCCAGGCCGCTGATCTCGTCATTCCCCTTGACCTCGAATTCCCGGGCCTCGAACTTGCCCATGCTGACCTCATCCGCCACGACGGCCAGGTGCTTGATACGGCGCGTGACGAACAGGTGGACCATCACGTTCAGCGCCACGAACACCGCCACGAACACGCCGAACAGCGACAGCATGAAGGTCTTGAAGATCTGGTTGGCGCGCGCCAACGGCACCGCCATCGGCACCGAGATCACCTGGGCGCCGACGATCTCGTTGAGCTTCCAGCCGAAGCCGTTGTTCGGACCGTAAATGTCGACCATGGTCTTGGGCGCTTCCGCCGCCGTGGTGTGGCAGCCCAGGCACACCGGATCCTTGATCTGCAGCGGCCGGGCGATATACAGGCTGCGGCCGATCGCGGTATCGCGTTCGCCCACGAATTCCTTCATGTCGGCCGTGCTGCGCAGCTTCTGAACGACGTCGACTTCCCAGTCGGCGGCCTTGTCGCGCAGGTTGGTCGGGTTCAGCGTCGCTTCCTTGTACGAGAAATCGGGATAGGACTTGAGCACCGCGTTCAGGTTCTCGACCGCCGAGTACGAAGGCACCGACTGCGGGTGGAACTCGAACTTCATCTGGTTCTTCAGCAGCGGCGCGATCTGGGTGGCGGTGTAGCCGCGCACGCTCTTGGCCGCTTCCAGCAGCAGGCGGGCGTTCTGCAGCGTCTCCTCGCGGGCGCTCTGCTTGAGCAGGCGGTCGGCAACCACGCCGGCGGCCAGGAAGCCGACGGCAAAGATCGACACGAACACCATGTTGAATTTGGCGGCAATCGAAAGCTTCATGACATGTCTCCTTGAATCTGTTGGGCTTCCGGATCAGAACAGCGCGGCATCGCCCGGACGGGGCGGATGCAGCGCGGCCTTCCAGTCGGCTTGCTGGCCGAGCGAACGCTCGAGCGCCTTGCGGAATGCGGGATCGGCCAGGCGCGGGCGCAAGCGCGGCACGAAACTCTTCACGCCGGGCAGCCGGGCGCTCAGCCACGGCTCGACGTCGGCGAAATCGGTGTCACGTTCCTTGACCGGCGCCGCCTTGCCGGCATTGGTCAGATTGGGCACGCGCGCCAGGCGGTCGCGGAAAGATGGCGGCATCGCGGCCACGAAAGCGCGCGGCGGCCGGCCCGCCGCCGGCTGCGGCCTGGCCGGATCGACTTCCGCATACTGTTCGGCGGCCAGTTTCAGGGGCGCGCCGGCACGGCCCTTTTCGACTTTCGCGGCCTGCTGGGCGCCCTCCTCGGCAAACACGGCATCCTTGCCGTCGCCGCTGCTGCGCACGATGGTTGCGCCGGTGGCCAGCGTGACCTGCAGCGCCGGCGTGACCACCTGGGCGGGCTTGCCGGTGTCCGTCATCAGCTTGACCCAGCCCTGCAGCAGGGCCAGATCAAAGGCCTTGCCGGCCGGCGGCAGGTCGAGCACCAGCACCCTGGTTTGCGGGCCGAGCGCGAAGATGGCCTTCGGTCCCGCTTCGACCTGGGCGCCGGATGCGCCGGTCTCCAGGATGTCGTCCTTCTGCACGGCGATGCCGGCGCCGGCCTTATACACGGCGGCGCCGCGGATCAGTCGCAGCGGCTGCTCGGCCAAGGTCAGCACCGCACGGACCGGCGCCGGGGCCTGCGCCCATGCCGGCGCAAGCAGCGGGACCAGGAGACAGCCGATGAAAAAACGGATAGGCATCATGTACCTCAATTGATCTTCACCAGCGCGCCTTCGATGGTGACGATGGCGTCCGACTTCACGGACATCGGCGCCGCCGACTTCACGTTCAGCATGGCGCCGGCCTTGATGTCCATGTTGGCGTCCGCCTCGACGGCGATCTGCGTCGACTTGACCGTGATCTTGGCCGGCTCGATCTTGATGCTGCTGCCGCCGCACTTGAATTCGATCGAGGTCGTGGCCTCGACCACGATGGTCTTCGACACCGTGACCTTCTGGTCGCCGGCGATGGTGGTGGTCTGGTTGTTGTCGACCTTGACCGTGTGGTCGTTGGCGACGTGCTCCTTGTGGTCGTGGCCGACGTCCAGGCTGCGGTCGTTCTTGATCTCGATGGTCTGGTCGCCGGCGTCGGCCTTTTCGAAGCCGACCTTCAGCGTGTCGTTGTTCTTCACGATGCGGTTGAAGTCCTTCTCGGCCTGGATGAAGATCTCTTCGCTGTCCTTCTTGTCCTCGAAGCGGATCTCGTTGAAGCCGCCGCCGCCCTTCGAGGTGTTCGACTTGATGGTCGACTTGGTCTGCTCGGCCGGCAGCTCGTAGGGCGGCATGCTGTCGCCGTTGTACACGCAGCCGGTAATCAATGGCTGGTCCGGATCGCCCTCCAGGAAGCTGACCACGACCTCCATGCCGATGCGCGGCACGAACATCGCGCCCCAGCCCTTGCCGGCCCAGCCCTGCTGGACCCGCACCCAGCACGAACTGGTTTCGTTGGCCTTGCCGTCGCGCTCCCAGTGGAACTGCACCTTCACGCGGCCGTACTTGTCGGTCCAGATCTCCTCGCCGTCCTTGCCGACCACCATCGCGGTCTGCGGCCCCCGCACCACCGGCTTGCGCGCCATGGCGGGCGCACGGTAGCTGTGCTCCTTGCCGACCGCCTGGAAGGCGCAGCGGAACTCGGTACTGGCATTCTTGCCGTCGGTGCCGTAGCCGACGCCGGCGATCTCGGTCTCGGCGGCCGTGATCAGGAATTCGCGGTTCTGGTCGTCGCGCGGATGCTCCGACAGGGTGAACAGCGCCCCGGTGGCCAGGCCGCGCGCGTTGCCGAAGGCTTCGACCTGCTCGCACTGGCCGTGCAGCGCCTCCATGCGCGCGCGCGCGACGGCGCTGCCGGCCGTGCTGGTGTCGTAGCGGCCCGGATAATCGTATTGCTCGTAGCTTTGCTGCGCGAAGGCGGCGGCGATGGTGGCTTTCACCAGCAGGCCGCCGCCCGTGCTGGCGGAAGGCTTCTCGAAGTCGAAGTCGTTCAGCGAATACACGCTGGACTGGATCTCGCCGCCAGGTGCGAAGCGCGTCACCGCTTCCTCGAGCGGGTTGCGGTGCTGCTCTTCGTCGCGGAACTGCACGGTGGCGTAACCATCCGCCGGCACATGCGCGCCATAGCTGTCGGCCAGCACCATCGTGTGCGCGCCATCCTGGTGCGTGAAGTAATAATAGATGCCCTCTTCTTCCAGCAGGCGACAGACGAAGTTGAAGTCGCTCTCGCGGTACTGCACGCAGTAAGTGCGCGCTGCCGGCGTGGCCGACAGGCTGCCCACGTCCAGCGAGATCAAACCGCCATAGGCCGCATCGCCGCACACCTCCTTGACGATGTCGATCGCGCTCATCTCCTGGAAGATGCGGCAGTTCGAGGAACGCGTCAGCAGCCACAGCGCCGGGTGCAGTACCGCCTCGTAGCTGGCCTTGCCGTCGCGCCAGCCGCGGTAGGCGAAGCGCGTGACGATACCGTTGAAGTAACGCTCGCCGCCCTCCGGCAGGTCGAGCACCATCGTCATGCTGGTCCCGAGCACGTCGGCGATCTTGATGTCGCCGCGGGTGGACAGCAGGTCCACGCGGTAGGTGTAGATCCGGCCCAGCGCTTCGCTGCATTCCATGCTGCGGAACAGGAGCACGTCATCGGCGAGCGCCGACTTGACGGACACTTCGCGATGGGCTTGTGTAGGGACGATCGGCATTCTTCGGGTACTCGGTTCAGGGAATCATGGTCTTGACGGTGCCGGCATTCGTGAAGCCGATCACGCCGCCCCAGTTGCACATGCACTTGGAGACGTTGTCGAGCGCCGGCATGTTGGCGATCATGACGGTTGGCGCACCGGGCACCCACGGCGCGGATGTCGCTGGCACGCAGGGCATCGGCGTGAGCACCCCCAGCGCCGCCGCGGTGGCCGCGGCGACGGTCGGATTCGACGGCGAATTGCACATCCCGAAGGGCATGATGTTCACCAGCGGGATGTGGTCCATGATGTTGGCGGCGGGCGGTCCTTCGGCCAGCACCTTGTTCTTCGGGAGCACCACCAAGGAAGACGGTGCGACACCGAAGGTGCAGGTCATCATGGCGCCCATCGATACCTGGTTTGGCATAGGGAAGACCTCAGATGACCTCGAAGTGCGTTCCGGTATGCCGGATCGCGGCGGCCGTCGGGCCGTTGCCGTACACCGCTTGGGCATAACCTTGTGGCGAGTGCATCGTGATGCGCAAACCGTAGAGATGCGCCAGGGCCGCGAGTTCGTATTCCCCGCCCCAGGCGGCGGTGGAGCGGACGATCTGTGCATAGAGTTCCAGGTGCCCGGTTCCTTGCAAATGCTGCAGGAAGGGTTCGGTCCGCCAGTTCGCGAGCATGAAGTCAGCCAGGGCCTGGCGCACTTCCTGATATCGATTCTGGTTTCCCCAGACGATGTGGGCAATACAGCGGTACAGACAATGCCCATCGTCCTCGATTTCAGTCACCCCTCTCGATCCGGTATTGGAGCCGGTTCCTGGCGAGGGCTTGGAGTGAGTCTTATCGCACGGCAGGCTGACGATGATCGGTTTGTGATCCGATGCCTTGTGCCGCCCCTGCCGCGACTCGGCCACCCCTGGCCGGGTGGAACTTCTGATCCCGCTCTGGACATAAGAAACATCGGGAAGCTCGATTTCATCCTGCTCCATGGTTGAAGCGTTGACGTCGCTGGGCAATCCATAATATTGATCACGCAACAGAGCCTTGTCGAGCGGATGACCGCCTCGCGAAGTTTTCAGCCCCTCGGAAATATTCCTGAAGTTCGATCTGGAGGAACTGCCGACTTTGCTGCCGTAAGTATTCAGATCGCCAATGATCAGGTCGATATTATTCTTGCTCGACCAGGCAACGGCAGTTTCCTGGAACTGGTGCGCGGAGCCGCTATTCTTGTTATATGGCGCATGAGCAGTCAATATCCGGTATGTCCTGCCAAAGCACGACGTTATTGCAATCAGTGCCGCGTCACGTGCGTCGCTAAGGATCGTTTGACGCTTGACCGAGCACGAAGTAATCCATGCGTCGTGCAGCACAAAGATATTTTGATCGCCAACGCTGACCTGATGGATGGTAATACCGTCACAGACGGGGAACCCTCGCTTTCCGGACACGACCTGCGGCTCCAGGACGATGAGCATATTCCAGCCGTTCTCTATCATGCGGTCGATTAGCTGAGCCAGGGAGAATTTCCCGAGCACGTTCCAGGCGACAATAATCAGATTCATGCCTTATCTCCTTCACATGCCAAATTCGTAGCTGAATTCGCCGCTTTTCGACGCAATACGAACGGATCCGACCGGCGTTCCCGTCATCATCCGGTTCAAGAACTCCCGGCTGATATCCGGCAGCATCGTATTGGTCAGAATCGCATCGATCATCCGCCCGCCCGACTCGCTCTCGGTGCAGCGCGACACCACCAGCTTCACGACATCGTCGCCATACTCGAACGGGATCTTGTAGCGCGCCTCGACGCGCTTCTTGATGCGGTCGAGCTGCAGCCTGACGATCGAACCCAGCATCTCGTCGGACAGCGGGTAGTAGGGGATGGTCACCAGGCGGCCCAGCAGCGCCGGCGGGAACACCTTCAGCAGCGGCGTACGCAGGGCCTTGGCCATGCCTTCCGGGTCGGGCATCAGGTCCGGGTCCTTGCACAGGCCGGCGATCAGGTCGGTGCCGGCGTTGGTGGTCAGGATGATCAGGGTGTTCTTGAAGTCGATGAAGCGCCCTTCCCCGTCTTCCATGAAGCCCTTGTCGAAGACCTGGAAGAACATCTCGTGCACGTCCGGGTGGGCCTTCTCGACTTCATCCAGCAGCACCACCGAATACGGCTTGCGGCGCACCGCTTCGGTCAGCACGCCGCCCTCGCCGTAGCCGACATAGCCCGGCGGCGCGCCCTTCAGCGTCGACACCGTGTGCGCTTCCTGGAACTCGCTCATGTTGATGGTGATGAGGTTCTGCTCGCCGCCGTACAGGGCTTCGGCCAGCGCCAGCGCCGTTTCCGTCTTGCCGACGCCCGAGGTACCGGCCAGCATGAACACGCCGATCGGCTTGCTCGGGTTGTCCAGGCCGGCGCGCGAGGTCTGGATGCGCTTGGCGATCATTTCCATCGCATGGTCCTGGCCGATCACGCGCTGGCTCAGGGTGTGCGCGATGTTCAGGATGGTTTCCATCTCGTTGCGCGCCATGCGGCCGACCGGGATACCGGTCCAGTCGCCGACCACCGCCGCCACCGCCTGGTAGTCGACGGTCGGCAGGATCAGCGGGTTCTCGCCCTGCAGGGCGCTCAGCTTGTCCTGCACCGCCTTCAGCCGCTCCTTCAGGGCCGCGCGTTCGTTTTCGTCCTGCTCGGGAGCTGCCTCCGAAGCTGCCGCTTCCAGCTTGCTGCCGGTGCCCTCGACCGGACGCGCGCCGTCGCGCAGCTGCGCGCGCAGCGCCAGCAGTTCGTCGACCAGTGCGCGCTCCTCGTTCCAGCGCCGCTCCAGGCCTTCCAGGCGGTCCTGCTCGGCCGCCAGCGCGGACTCGGCGTCGCGCGCACGGGCCGCGGTATCGATGCCGATCGCGCCTTCGCGGCGGATGATGTCCATCTCGACCTTCAGCGCATCGATGCGTTTGCGGCTGTCGTCGACCTCGGCCGGGGTGGCGTGCAGGCTGACGGCCACGCGCGCGCAGGCGGTGTCGATCAGGCTGACCGATTTGTCGGGCAGCTGGCGCGCCGGGATGTAGCGGTGCGACAGCTTGACGGCCGCTTCCAGCGCCTCGTCGAGGATCTGCACCTGGTGGTGCTTTTCCATGGTCGAGGCGACGCCGCGCATCATCAGGATCGCACGCTCCTCGCTCGGCTCGTCCACCTGGATGCTCTGGAAGCGGCGGGTCAGGGCCGGATCCTTTTCGATGTGCTTCTTGTACTCGGCAAAGGTGGTGGCGCCGATGGTGCGCAAGGTGCCGCGCGCCAGCGCAGGTTTCAATAAGTTGGCCGCGTCGCCGGTGCCGGCCGCACCGCCGGCGCCGACCAGGGTGTGGGTTTCGTCGATGAACAGGATGATCGGCTTCTGGCTGGCCTGCACCTCGTCGATCACGGAGCGCAGGCGCTGCTCGAATTCGCCCTTCATGCTGGCGCCGGCCTGCAGCAGGCCGACGTCGAGCGCCAGCAGCCGCACTTCCTTCAGCGAAGGCGGCACATCGCCGCGCGCGATCCGCTGCGCGAAGCCCTCCACCACCGCGGTCTTGCCGACGCCGGCCTCGCCGATCATGATCGGGTTGTTCTGGCGGCGGCGCATCAGGATGTCGACCATCTGGCGGATCTCGTCGTCGCGGCCGACGATCGGGTCCATCTTGCCGCCCCTGGCCTGCTCGGTCAGGTCCACCGTGAACTTCTTCAGCGCTTCCTGCTTGCCCATCTGGGCCGGGGCGATGGCGCCCGATTCTTCACCCGGGCTCGTACCTCCACCTGCGGCCTGGAAGCCATCGGAGGCAGCCAGCTTCGCTTCCGGCGACTCCTTCAGCAGCGTGGCGAAACGGTCGGACAGATCGTCGGCCTTGACGCGTTCGAACTGGCGGCTCATCGCGTACAGGGCGTTGCGCAGGTTCGCCGTCTTCAGCATGCCGAAGATCAGATGGCCGCTGCGCACCTGCGACTCGCCGAACATCAGGGTGCCGAACACCCAGGCGCGTTCGACCGTCTCTTCGAGCTGCGACGACAGGTCGGTGACCGAGGTGGCGCCGCGCGGCAGCCGGTCCAGCGCCGCCGTCAGGTCGCGCGCCAGCACCGCGCCATCCAGCTCGTAGTGGCGGATGATGCGGTGCAGGTCGGAGTCCTGCAGCTGCAGGATCTGGTGCATCCAATGGATCATCTCCACGTAGGGATTGCCGCGCAGCTTGCAGAACACGGTGCTGCTCTCGATCGCGCGGTAGCACAGCGAATTGAGTTTTCCAAACAGGGCAACACGACTGATTTCGGCCATGATCGAGTCTTTCGCGTGAGTCAGCCTGCGAAGGCTGTCGGGTTTATCAAGAGTTGATCGGAATCGCGCCCTGCCGGCGCGCTCGCGAGAAAAGTGGTCCAGCCAAGGCGGCGTGCGCCCAGCGCCAGGCGCGGCACCTGCTCCTGCTTGAGGATCAGGCGCACGTCCCAGTCCAGCACCATGCCGGCGTAGTTGCGCACCCAGGCCAGCAGGCGGCCCATGCTGTCGCCGCCGGGCAGCATGCGCTGGTAGTCCTGGTAGTCGAGCGGGCCGATCACGAGGCGGAACTTGTGCTGGCAGTCCCACACGCTGCGGCCCAGGACGGCGGAGCTGCCGAGCCGGTTGCCGCGGTCCCGCATGCCGATCCGGGTCTGGCCGTCCAGCGGGATCTTCATCCAGTGGCCGACGAACTGCTCGATCGCGACCGGCAGCTTGAAGTAGGCGCGCAGGATCGTCACCAGGCCGGCGGCCGGGCGCCGCTGGTTCGCCATCAGGCCGGCAAAATGCAGCTTGGCGAAGTCGCCGATTTCGTCGCGTTCCTGCAGCGCCGGGCTGCCGATGCCGAACAGGCTGCCGACATAGTCGCCGAAGCGGTCCAGTTCCGGCCGGTCCAGGCTGAGCGCCGGCTCGGTATTCGCGCGCACCCGGTAGAACAGCGAGACGATGCGGTGGTGGAAGACGTCGAGGAAGGCCGCCATGGTCGGGTCGCCCTGGTTGCGGACACGATCGCGCACGTACTCGGTCAGGTGCAGCGGCAGCGGGCCGTTGGGGCCCAGCAGTCCGAGAAAATTCACGGCCAGGCGCGCGCGCTGTTCGGCGCTGGCCGGCGTAAAGCCGCGCACTGCCGTCGGCTCGAAGGCCAGCGACGGGTCCTGGCCGAAGCGCACCGCATCGTCGCGCGGCCGCAGCGACGCGCCGATACGCGGCTTGTCCGGATGGGCGCTCTCGATCAGGCGCAGGATCTGGAAGAAATCCATGCCGGCGGCGCGTTCCGCCAGTTCGCGCTCGAGCTCTAGAGGATCGCGCATGCGCCTCCCTTCGCCGGCCAGCGCATGATCTCGCCGCGCGCGACGGTGCGGATCACGGTTTCGGTGAACGCATTGATCGACACGTGCTGCCCGAAGAAGTGGCTCAGCACACCGCCCAGCACGAAGGCGCCGGCGCCTTCGAAGGCGGCATCGTCCATGGTGACGGTGATTTCCAGGCCGCGCCCGAAGGTGATCGGGCCCGGCGTCGGCATGCGCCGCGTGATGGCTGTCGAGGTCACCGAGCGCACGCCTTCGACCTGGCGCTGGGCGCTCAGGTCGATCGGATGGCAGTACAGCGCCAGCAGCTCGCGCAGGGCATGCGCACCGCGGTCCGGATCGCTGTCCACCAGCGACAGGTAGTTCAACGACAGCTGGTTGATCAGGCGCCAGGCCATGTTCCCTTCGGCGAAGGAAGGCAGCGGCTGGCTGGGCCCGCCCAGCACGCGGATGGCCTGCACCGGGCCGCCGTCGTCGAGGATGAAATCGGTCTTGCCGACGCCGAGCGGCATGGCCAGCGGCAGGTCGCGGTTGGTGCACCACACCGTCAGGCCGAGCTGGCGCAGGTTGTGGCGGTACGGCGCCTCGGCGGCGTCGACGATGGCGAGGAAAGTCTCGCTGCCGACGTAGGACGAGCGCGGACCACGTGCGCGCTGGCGCTGCGACACCACGCGCGGTTCGCGCCGGATCTGGTAGAAGGCCTGGCCCGGCGCTGCCGCATCGAGATCGCGCGCGCTGTACAGCGGGTGGAAGCTCTGCTCGGCCTCGATGCCGCTGCCGTAGCCGGTCACGCTCTCGACCTGGTGCACCTCGAAGTCCATCGGCCGCGTGCGGTCGACCAGCACGTGGTATTCGTACTGGTCGCCGGACAGGTTGATGCGGTCGGCGCGGCGCTGGAACAGGTTCACTACCGGCGTGCAGTTGAGCGCGAAATGGCTGGCGTCGAGCGTCTGTTCGAGGCGGGGGTCGCCACGATTCAGCAGGACCACGATCTCCAGCTCGCGCTCGGCGCAGGCGCGCACTGCCGGGCCGAGGCCCTTCACTTCGACGAACATGAAGCGCTGGGCGAAGGCGAAGTATTCCTGCAGCAGCCGGTAGCCCTGGAAGCTGCGCTGGCCGCTCGGCAGCAGCGCGTCGTCTTCGGCAAAGCCACGCGGCTGCAGCGCCGTCTTCGGCAGCAGCTTGTGCCACGCCGGGTTGGCGCCGCCGGCCGCGCGCGGCAACACCAGCACGCCCTCCACGCTGCCGAGCAGCTTTTCGAGGATGCGTCCCGGCAGGTCGTCGGCGCCGCGCAGGTGCAGCGTCAGGCTGTCCAGCGCCAGTGTATTGAAGGGCGCGCCGTTGGTGGTGCGCAGGCGCAGGCGCAGGCCGGCCTTGACCTGGGCCGGCAGTGCGGCGTCGACGCCGGCGATGCTGCCGCCATGGGTAAAGAAGCGGGCTTCCACCAGCTCGACCGGCCACAGGGTCAGCGCATGGGCGGTGCGGTATTCGCAGGCGGTGGCGTCATCCTTGCCGAGAACGCTGCGCATGCCGGCGCCGCGCGGAACCGCATAGCCGGCGTTCAGCGCCGGGTTGCCGAGGTCGGGCTGCAGCTGCACCACCGCCATCGACGGCGTCGGCGCCAGGAAATGCGGGTAGACGATCTCGGACAGGTGCTGGGTAAAGCGCGGGAACTCGGCGTCGATCTTCATCTGCACGCGCGCGGCCAGGAAGGAAAAGCCTTCCAGCAGCCGCTCGACGTAGGGATCGGCGCAGTCGAAGCCTTCGAGGCCGAGGCGGCCGGCGATCTTCGGGTACTGGGCCGCGAACTCGCCGCCCATCTCGCGCAGGTGCTGCAGTTCCTGGCTGTAGTAGCGCAACAGGCGCGGATTGGTCATGGCCGCCGCCCCGTCGATTCGGACAGGCTGATGTGCGCCTGGTCGAGGTCGAGTTCGGTCTTGATGTAGAGCCGCTCGGGATACGGTTGGGCCCACATGTCGGCTTCGATCTCGAATGTGAGCTTGGTGATGCTGTTCGAGGTCGGCATGGCCTTGACCTGCACCGAGGAGCGGATCAGGCGCGGCTCGAAGTCCCAGATCGCCTGGCGGATCGCCCGTTCCAGGTCGCCCGTGTTCATGCCCGCCAGCGAGGCGCCGGACATGTCGGGCATGCCGTAGTTGAGGACCGAATTCGCCAGGTGCGGCAGGCGCTGGCCGCCCGTGACGGACAGCAGGTTGGTGGTATTCAGCAGCCACGCAAGGTCGCGCAGGACGCCCTCGCGCAGGCTGCGCATCGACATGACGCGGCGCTCGCGCGCTTCGACCTCCTGGCCCGGCTCGTCGTCGGTCAGGCGGTCCAGCAGCGAAGGCTGCAGGCGTTCGCGCGGCGCCAGTTCAGCCATGTGCGGCGGCTTCCTCTTGCGGGGCCGAGGGTCCATCCGAGCGCGCGTCCGGCTGCGCATCGAATGCGATCGAGCGCACGTCCATCAGCGCATAGTCGGCGCTGTCGCTGGCGAACATGCGCTGGCCCAGGCCGCGCTCGCCCTGCCACTCGGTGCGGCGCGCCAGCTTGATGGCGTCATCCAGGCTGTCGATGCTGCCGTCGTAGCGGGTCGGGATCAGGCCGACGGCCTGGGCGCCATTGGTCCAGGTGAAGGTGGCGGCGGTCCAGACGGCATCGCGCAGGTCGCTCGGCGCGTCGATCTCGATGCGGGCGATGCGGCTGAACGGAATCCAGAAATAGCGGCCGTTGACGATGGCTTCCAGCACCGGGCCGAGGCGGCGGTCGGCATCCATCAGCCAGGCGAAGGCGTCGCCGTCGATGCTGCCGGACAGTGCGGGCGCCTGTTCGAAGGCCTGCTCGCGCAGCGCGGCTGCGCCGGCGGGGTCGGTGGCGTCGAGGCGCAGCGCCTCGACCAGCAGGCCGAGCCAGTCCTGCGGTTCGCCGAAGATCAGCGGCGCGCGCCTGCCGGCGAAGATCTCGGCGCGCAGCGCTTCGCACTGGATCGCTTCGCGGTAGGTCTGCACCATCGCCAGGGCGCCGGCATCGAGCTCGCCCGCCACGTTCAGCTGGGTCAGCGCGCGGTTCCACTGCCCCATCACCGACAGCAGCTGGAACAGGAACACGCGGTGCTTCGCATTCGACGGCTCGCTGCGGATCTGGCTCTGAAGCGCGGCCAGCGCATCGGCGAGGCGGCCTTCCTTGATCAAGTCTTGCGGGTGCATGGCGGTATCCCCATTTTTTGAAAGGCGGCCTCCGGCGAGGCCGCCCGGTACTGCATCAGCCCGCGGCTGCGTTGCCGGCGATATCCCAGGCGAAGTCCTTGTCGGCGTCCGGGGTGCCGTCCGGCTTCTGCATCGCATACGAGAACTTCACTTCGGCGAAGTTCAGGGTGACGTTCTCGGTCAGGCGGTCCTCGCCGCCGCTGCCGCCGGTCGAGATCGAGGACACCAGCACTTCCTTCATGGTGATCTCGATGTAGCGTTTCTGGCCTTCGCCGGCCTTGCGTGCCAGCAGCTTCACTTCCGGGATGTGGCTGCCTTTGGCCAGCGCGATCATCAGGGCGTTGGTGGACGAGTCGACGTACTTGGTGAAGGACAGGTCCTGGAAGTTGGCCTTGCCGGCGCCGCCGCCGCTGCCCATGTGGGTGGTGCCCGACTGCGACATGCCCCAGCTCCAGGCCAGTACGTCGATGTCGCCTTCGGAACCGCGGGCCTTGTCTGCCGACTCGCCCTTGATGTTCGGGCCCATGTTGATGAACATATCCAATGCCATGTTTCTCTCCTAGTTTGCCGGCGCGCGCCGGCGGAATGGATGGACGGGCAGGCTGGCTGCCCGTGCTTTGCTACGTGATACGCTGCCGTTTTTCAACGAACGACTCAGCCCTTGGCGGACGGCAGTTTGGACACCAGGCGCAGCGACACCGTCAGACCTTCGAGCTGGTAGTGCGGGCGCAGTAAGAACTTGGAGCTGTAGTAGCCCGGATTGCCTTCGATCTCCTCGACCACCACCTCGGCGGCGGCCAGCGGCTTCTTCGCTTTGGTGGCTTCGCTCGAGTTGACCGGATCGCCGTCGACGTACTTGATGATCCAGGACTGCAGCCAGCGCTGCATGTCGGCGCGTTCCTTGAACGAACCCACCTTGTCGCGCACGATGCACTTCAGGTAATGGGCGAAGCGGCAGGTGGCGAACAGGTAAGGCAGACGCGCGGCCAGGTTGGCGTTGGCGGTGGCGTCCGGGTCGTCGTATTCGGCCGGCTTGTGCAGCGACTGCGCGCCGATGAAGGCGGCGAAGTCGGTGTTCTTCTTGTGCACCAGCGGCATGAAGCCGTTGGCCGCCAGCTCGGCTTCGCGGCGGTCCGAGATCGCGATCTCGGTCGGGCACTGCATCGCCACGCCGCCGTCGTCGGTCGGGAAGGCGTGCACTGGCAGGCCTTCGACCGCGCCGCCGGACTCGATGCCGCGGATGCGCGAACACCAGCCGTATTCCTTGAACGAGCGGTTGATGTTCACCGCCATCGCATAGGCCGCGTTGGCCCAGGTGTAGTTCTTCGAACCCGGCGCGCTGGTGTCTTCCTCGAAATCGAAGGCCTCGACCGGATCGGTCTTGGCGCCGTAGGGCTGGCGCGCCAGGAAGCGCGGCATGGCCAGGCCGACGTAGCGCGAATCCTCGGACTCGCGGAAGGAACGCCAGGCGGCGTGCTCCGGGGTCTGGAAGATCTTGGTCAGGTCGCGCGGATTCGCCAGCTCGTTCCACGATTCCATCAGCATCACCGACGGCGCGGCGGCGGAGATCAGTGGCGCATGGGCGGCGGCCGAGATCTTCGCCATCGAGGTCAGGAGCTCGACGTCGGGGGCGCTGTTGTCGAAGTAGTAGTCGGCCACGATGGAGCCGAAGGGCTCGCCGCCGAACTGGCCGTACTCTTCCTCGTACATCTTCTTGAATAGCGGGCTCTGGTCCCAGGCCGTGCCCTTGAACTTCTTGAGCGACTTGGCCAGGTCGTTCTTCGAGATGTTCATCACGCGGATCTTGAGCATCTCGTCGGTTTCGGTGTTGTTCACCAGGTAGTGCAGGCCGCGCCAGGCGCTTTCCAGCTTCTGGAACTCTTCGGCGTGCATGATCAGGTTGATCTGCTCGGTCAGCTTCTTGTCGAGCGCGGCGATCAGGCTCTGGATCGTGGCCAGCACGTCGCCGGACACCAGATTGGCGCCGGCCAGCGCCTGCTCGGCCAGGGTGCGCACCGCCACTTCGACCGATTCCTTGGCCTTGTCGGATTGCGGCTTGAATTCCTTCTGCAGCAGGGCACCGAAGTCGCTCATCTCGAGCGTGCCGGACTCCTGCTGTACTTCTGCGAGTGCTTCAGACATGGTGTTCTCCGCTTATTGGCTTGGTTCTTCGGTGGGCTTCGGCGCCGAGGTAAGTGCCTGCATCAGGGCCGGCTCGGCGAGCAGTTTGCCGATCAGTTCTTCCGCGCCGGTCTTGCCGTCCATGTAGGTCATCAGGTTGGCGAGCTGGCCGCGGGCTTCCAGCAGCTGGCGCAGCGGCTCGACCTTGCGTGCGATCGCCGCCGGCGTGAAATCGTCCATGCTTTCGAAGGTCAGGTCGACCGCCAGATTGCCTTCGCCGGTCAGGGTGTTCGGCACCTGCACCGCGACGCGCGGCTTCATCGCCTTCAGGCGCTCGTCGAAGTTGTCGACGTCGATGTCGAGGAACTTGCGGTCGGCGACCGGCGCCAGCGGCTCTGCCGGCTGGCCCGACAGGTCGGACAGCACGCCCATGACGAACGGCAGCTGGACCTTTTTCTCGGCGCCGTACACCTCGACGTCGTACTCGATCTGCACGCGCGGCGCACGATTGCGCGCGATGAACTTCTGGCTACTCTCTTTGCCCACGATTGACTCCTTCAGGATTGGACTACACGGCTTGATGCCTGGACGATTGCTCGCGACGCGCGCCGGTGCTGCTCATGCTGCCGATGGTGCTCAGGCAGCTTCCGGGCCGCGAAGGATCTTCAGCTGGCTGACGCTTTCGGGCGCCAGTTCTTCCATGATTTCAAAGAAGTTCTTGGGTGCCAGCCGCTTGGCGCGCTCGATCAGCATCGGCACGGGACTGGACGGTTCGTTGCGCTGGTAGTACGCGAGGATCTTGTCGAGCATGCGCACGACGTCGGCGCGGCTGTTGATCTCGCCGCTGATGGGGGCGGCGGCGGCGGGACGCGCGGCATGGCCGGCGTCTGGGGCGGCTTCCTCGGTGGCGACGGTGTCCAGCATGGTCTCCAGCTCCTCGGTCTGCGGCAGGTGGGGAGCCAGCACGTCGCGCATGCGGCGCAGCTGGCGCTTGAGCACACCCAGGTCGAGCGCATTGGTGGCGCCCACCTGGCGGGTCAGCACGGCCTCCAGATTGGCCACGCTGTCATGCGCTTCGTTGACGGCGTTCGCCGCTTCGCGCAGGGCTTCCGGACGCACGTCGTCCAGCGCGGCGTCGATCGAATTCTGGGCGATGGGGCTCTGGCCCGCGGCCGGCGCGGCCTCGCCGGACGACACCTCGAGCACGCGCACCGACAGCGGTCCGAGGTTGGGCAGCTGGATGAAGGCGGTGTCCTTCAGGTCGCGGACGATGCCGGCGGCATCGAGCAGGGTGGCGAGGGAATTGACGCGCAGGGTCGGGTCGTTGTCGTCGTCCGGGTCCAGCTGCGGATGGACGCTGTCCCAGCGCTCCTCGACCAGGCGCTCGATCAGGCGAATGCCCGCGGCGAAGCCGGGGATCGCGTGCAGGGCCAGCAGCGCGCGCAGCAGCAGCATGGCCACGCGCAGGTCGCGCGAACGGCCGAGCAGCTCGAAGGCCTGCTTCTTGACCAGCTTCCATTCGGGGGGGACGGCGGGAACGATGGTGCTGCCGTACTGGACTTCGGGCTTGCCGAGTGCGTTCTGCTCGAGCTCGAGGAATAGGGGGTCGTACTCGAGGTTCGGCCCGCACGGCATGCCGGCTTCAACTTCTTGAAGCAGGACATCGACGTCGACAATACTCATGACTGTGCGCGTGTCTTTCAGGTTTGGATGCTCGGCAGCGTCACCGCAAACGATCTTTGCGATGCGCCATCCCCGTTATCGTTATTCGAGGGTTCCCTCGGGTTTTTGCGCACTATACGCCACGAAGCGGGCTCGGCGTTAGCAAAAAAAGATTATTTATTTTCATCGAAAATATGCCGAAAGCATTGACATATTCATCTCGAAACTCTACCGCAAGTCGATTTATGTCCTGAAATACTGGTTAACCTCAGGCGCAGCCAGAGACCAGTAACAGGGGCACCGCGCCCCATGCGATGGCCACCAGGGACAGTAGCGCGACGAGGAAAGCGGCGCGGTCGAGCAGTCCGGCGCCGCGGCCATGACGGCGCAGGACGGTGCAGGCATGCCAGGCCAGCAGCGCGCAGGCGACGAAGGCGGCCAGGCTCACGCCGGCGATGAGAAGCCGGTCCGGCCCGCCGGGACGCAGGCCCACCGGCGTGCATTGGGCCGTCGCCAGCCCGTAGCCGAAGGCGAATTGGACTATCCAGATCAGCAGCGGCAGCGTGGCGCGCAGGACGCGGCGGAAGAAGTGTTCGCCGTGCGGATGGCTGTTCATCGTCACTCCATCAGCAGCGGCGCCAGCCGCACCACCGCTGCCAGCGCGATGCCCTGCAGGGTCGTGTAGTGCCAGACCAGGGCGATGTTGTCGAAGGTGGCGCGGCTGCGCGGACCGAGGTGGCCGCGCCAGCCACGCAGCGCCAGATAGGGTCCGAGCACGGCCAGCAGCGCGATGTGCAGGCCCTGGTAGCTGGCCAGCGCCGCAACGGCGGCCGCCCATGCGCTGGCGGTGGGATCGAGCCCGCCGCGCCAGCCCTGCAGGTCGAGCGCGAAGGAGGCCAGCGCGCAGGCCAGCGCCGCCAGCGCCAGCCATGGCAGGCGGCGCCTGCCAAGAGCGCGTCCGGCCAACCACACCAGCAGCGAACCGAGCGCCAGCAGGCCGCAGGACCCCAGCACCTGCGCCGCGGGCGGCAGCGTGGCGCCGGGCGGCGGGCACACCGTCAGCCGCATCGACACGTGGACGTAAGCGAAGGCAAAGGACGCGAAGATGCTGGCGTCCACCACCAGCATGATGACGGTCGCCCACCACGAATGCGACGCGGTCCCGGTGGCGCCGACCGGCAGGTGCAGCTCTTCGGCCACCCGCGCCTGTTCGATCCCGGTCGGCGGACGGTCCGACTCCCACAGCCAGCCCAGCACCGCGCCCACCGCCAGCACGCCGGACAGCGACGCCAGCAGGTAGAGCTTCACGGTCAGCAGCAGGAAGAAGGCGGCGGTGCCGAAGGCGGCGATCAGCGGCAGCCAGCTGTCCCCGGGCAGCACCAGCAGATAACGCGGTTCGGCCGCGACCGCACTGGTGGCGATGGTCTCGCGCAGGCCGGTGGCCGTGTGCGGCAGGTAGTGGCGGCCCTCCTCCACTTCGCGCGACAGTGTCGGATGGTCCCACAGCGGATCGGACGAGCCGACGCGGGGGATGCTGCGGTTGCCGTAGTCCTCGGACGGCAGCCATTCCAGGGTCGAGGCGTTCCACGGATTGCCGACCGCGCGTTCGGGCCGGCGCAGGGTGCGCACGGCGTCGATGAAGAACAGCACGACGCCGGCCGCGAACACGAAGGCGCCCACGGTCGACAGCATGTTCAAGCCGCCCCAGCCCAGCTCGGGCGCATAGGTGTAGACGCGCCGCGGCATGCCCAGCAGGCCCGTGACATGCATCGGGAAGAAGGCCAGATTGAAACCGCCGAACATCAGCCAGAACACCCAGCGCGCCAGCGGCTCCGACAGGCGGTTGCCGTTCACCAGCGGCAGCCAGTAGTACAGGGCGGCGAACACCGGGAACACCATCCCGCCGATCAGCACGTAGTGGAAGTGGGCGACGATGAAGTAGGTGTCGTGCACCTGCCAGTCGAAGGGAATCACGGCCACCATCACGCCTGTCAGGCCGCCCAGCACGAAGATGAACATGAAGCCGAGCAGGAACAGGGTGGGCGCGTTCCAGGTCACCCTCCCTTGCCACAGGGTGGCGATCCAGGCGAACACCTGGATCGCGGTCGGCACCGCCACCGCCATGCTGGCCGCCGAGACGAAGCTCATCTCCAGCACGCCCAGCCCTGCCGTGAACATGTGGTGGGCCCACAGGCCGAAGCTGAACACGCCCACGCCCAGCAGCGCGGCGATGATGGCGCGGCGTGCGACCAGCTTGGTCGCGGCGATGGTCGGGATCATGGTCGAGACCATGCCGGCGGCGGGCAGGAAGATGATGTAGACCTCGGGATGGCCGAAGAACCAGAACAGGTGCTGCCACAGCAGCGGGTCGCCGCCGCGGTCGGCGATGAAGAAGGGCCAGTCGAAGGCGCGCTCGAGTTCCAGCAGCGCGGTGCCGGCGATCACGGCCGGGAAGGCGAACACGATCATCAACCCCACCACCAGCATCGCCCACGCGTACACCGGCATGCGGCCGAGCGTCATGCCGGGCGCGCGCGTGAACAGGATGCCGACGATCAGTTCGATGGCGCCGGCAATGGCCGAGATCTCGATGAAGCCGATCCCCAGCAGCCAGAAATCGGCATTCAGGCCGGGCGAATACAGGGTGCCGGTGAGCGGCGGGTACATGAACCAGCCGCCATCCGGCGCCAGGCCGACGAACAGGGTGCAGAAGAAGGCGATGCCGCCGAAGGCATAGGCCCAGTAGGCGTACGCGGACAGGCGCGGGAACGGCAGATCGCGCGCGCCCAGCATGTTCGGCAGCAGGTAGACGGCGATCGCCTCGACCACTGGAATCGCGAACAGGAACATCATCACCGAGCCGTGCATGGTGAAGACCTGGTTGTAGGTTTCGGCGCCCAGCAGGGTATTGCCGGGCACCGCCAGCTGCAGACGCATCAAGAGGGCCAGCACGCCGGCCAGCACGAAGAACAGCAGGGCCGTGCCGATGTACAGCAGGCCGATATTGGTGTTGTTCACCGAGGAGAAGAAGCGCCAGCCGCTGCGGGTGCGCCAGACCTCTTCCAGCTTTTCCAGTTCGCCGTCCGGGCGCGGCGCGGTGTTCGGGGTCGTCCGCGTCGTCATTGCAGTCCCTCGAGGTAGGCGGCCAGCGCCTGCAGCGACGCACCGTCGATGCCGCTGGCGGCGGGCATGGACACGCCGGGTTTCAGGGCCTGCGGATTCGCGACCCAGGCGGCCAGGCTGGCGCGGTGATTCTGCAGCAGGCCGGCGCCAATCCGCAGGCGGCTGCCGACGTGGGTCAGGTCGGGGCCCAGGCGCGCACGCTCGGCCACGCCGCGGATCGTGTGGCAGTTCTGGCAGCGCTGTTCGAAGAAGACGGCGCGGCCGCGCAGTTGAAGTCCGTCCGGCGCCGGCTCGCGCGCCGGCCTGGCCTGCGCCGCCAGCCAGGCGTCGAATTCGGCCGGCGCCAGCGCCACCACGTGCAGCGCCATGTTGGCATGCTGGATGCCGCAGTACTCGGCGCACTGGCCGCGGTAGATGCCGGGCTTGTCGGCGCGCAGGGTCAGCCCGGTCACGCGGCCCGGGATCATGTCGCGCTTGCCGGCCAGCGCCGGTATCCACAGGCTGTGGATCACGTCGGCCGCGTTCAGGCCCAGGTAGACGGTGCGCCCGACCGGGATGCGGATCTCGTTGGCGGTGGCGATCTCGCGCCCACTTGCCGGATCGCGGTAGTTCACTTCCCACCACCACATCCTGCCGGTGACGGAGATCGCCAGCGCGCCGGCCGATGTCTGGGGCGCCAGCCCGGCGCTGCGCCAGGTGCTCCAGCCCAGCAGCACGCTCAGGACCAGCACCGGAAAGACGATGCCGCCGCCGCCGATCCACAGGCGCGCACGCAGCGGCCGTCCGTGGCGGCGCAGGCTGAGCGCCAGCAGCGCCATCACGGCCACGAAGATCAGGGCGCCGGCGCCGAACAGCACCCAGGCGAACTGCCCGATGATCGCTGCATCCGCGCCGGCCGGATGCAGGACCGATTGCAGCGGCGCCGTCGCCGGGCCCGTCATTCGAGCGTGTACAGGAAGGCCGCGATATGGCGCGCTTCCTGCTCCGTCAGGCCCATGGCCGGCATCGCGGTGCCCGGCTTGAGGGCCGGCGGGTCGATCAGCCAGGCCACCAGCCGGTCGGGCTGGTTGGGGATGCGGCCGGCGATATAGCTGAGTTTTCCGAAGCCTTCCAGCGTCGGTCCGACTTCGCCGCCGGCGCCGCGCGCTTCGGGAATCTTGTGGCAGGCGCCGCACTGGTACTGCGCCACCAGCTGCCTGCCGGTGTCCGGGTCGCCGCGGGTCGCCTTCTGCTTGTCCGGCTGCGTGCCGCTGCAAGCTGCCAGCAGGGCCAGCAAGGCCAGCAAGGCCAAGCTCGGGGCGGCGCGGATCGGCAGGCGGAAGGACGGCAATGGCATATCAGGCTTGGGTGCACACGGTTGAAGTCACACATCGGGCCGCTTGCGCGGATGACTTTTATAATACCGGAAGAGATGCATTTTTTTTAACACGATACGAATCGCCAACCTGACCCAGTGAGCCGCAAGCGCCTGATCCTCAAGACCGCCGTGTTGACGCTGCTCGCCGCGGCGGGCATCGGCGCGGCGGCAGGCTACATCGTGTTCCGCGCCGGCTGGTACGACATCGGCGCCAGCAAGCAGCACCTGCAGGCCGTGTACAGCCTGCTGGAAGGCGGCATGCGCCATTCGGTCAAACGCCATGCGAAGGAGGTCGCCACGCCGCCCCTCGGCAGCGAGGCCCAGGTGCTGCGCGGCGCCCTGCTCTACCGCGAACTGTGCGTGCAGTGCCATGGCGGACCGGGCGCCGCGCCGGGCGCGCACGGCATGAGCATGCAGCCGGTGCCGGGACCGCTGGTCGACGCCAGCGGCCGCTGGAAGCCGCGCGAGCTGTACTGGATCACCCGCCACGGCATCAAGATGAGCGGCATGCCGGCCTGGGAAGCGCGCCTCGACGAAGCCGACACCTGGGCGGTGGTCGCCTTTCTTCTACGCCTGCCGGGTCTCGATGCGAACGCGTTCCGGACCATGACGGCGGTGCAGGACGCGCCCAGGCAGACGGCCGGCATCCCCGCCGCCCCGGCCATCGCCGGCGACGCCCGCCGCGGCAAGCGCATCCTGGCCCAGTATGCCTGCCAGTCCTGCCACCGGGTGCCCGGCGTGACCGGCTCCGAAGTCGACGTCGGCCGTCCGCTCGACGGCCTCGCGAACCGGCGCGTCATCGTCGGCATGCTGCCGAATACCCAGGCCAACCTGATCCGCTGGATCCGCAATCCGCAAGCCATCGATCCGGATGCGGCGATGCCGAACATGGGCGTCAGCGAGCGCGATGCCCAGGACATCAGCGCCTATCTGCTCAAAAGGTAGTTATTCCAGCGCTTGCGCCAGGCGCGCCACACCGGCGCGGATCTGCTCCGGCGTGAAGGCCGAGAAGCCCAGCAGCAGCCCAGGGGGCGCCGCGCAATCGGGGCCGGCGGCCGGATTCGTGTAATAGGCCAGCGGCCGCAGGTCGATCCCGGCGGCGATGGCGCGCGCGGCGGCGTCAGGCTCGCTCAGCCCATTTGTGACTCCCACGCACAAATCCAGGCCGGCATCGGACGGGCCGCAGGCCAGCGCGCCGTCCAGCCGCGCGTGCAGCGCCTCGAGCATGGCGCCGCGCCGTTCGCCATAGGCGTCGCGGGTGCGCCGGATGTGGCGCGCAAAATGGCCTTCCTGGATGAAGTCGGCCAGCACCGCCTGCGGCATGGCCGGGCTGTGGCGGTCGACCACGGCCTTGGCGCGCGCCAGCGGCGCCACCAGCCCGGGCGGCGCGACGATGTAACCCAGGCGCAGGCCGGGGAACAGCACCTTCGACAGGGTGCCGACGTAGATCACGCCGTTTGCGCGGTCGAGGCTCTGCAGCGATGCCAGCGGCGGGCCGGTGTAGCGGTATTCGCTGTCATAGTCGTCCTCGACGATCCAGGCGCGATGGGCTTCGGCCCAGCGCAGCAGCTGCAGCCGGCGCGCCAGGCTCATGGTCACGCCCAGCGGCAGCTGGTGCGAGGGCGTGGCGAAGACCATGCGCGCATCCGGATGGCGCGCCGCGGCATAGGCCACGTCCATCCCTTCGGCGTCGACCGGCACCGCGCAGATGCGGGCGCCGGCCACCGCGAACGGCGCCAGCGCGCCCTGGTAGCCCGGCGACTCCAGCCACACGCCGTCGCCCGGCGCCAGCAGCACCTGGGCCAGCAAATACAGGGCCTGCTGCGAACCGGCGGTGATGAGGATCTGCTCGGGCGCGCAGCGCACGCCGCGCGAGGCCTTCAGGTAGGCGCACAGCAGTTCGCGCAGCGGCGGGTGGCCGGCGGCGTCGCCGTAGCCCAGGGCCACTCGACCGGTCGAGCCCTGACTGCGCCGCCAGTGCCGCGCCTCGATCTTGCGCCAGACTTCGAACGGGAACAGGTCGAGGCCCGGCATGCTGGCGCGGAAGGTGCGCAGGGGTCCGTCGTGGTGGCGCACGCGCGCCATCGCCGCCGCCATCGCTTCGCCGCGCGCGGACAGCGGGCGCACCAGCGGCGGCGCGGCGTCCGGCCGCGTCGGGCGTGGCGCCGCCCGGCCCGCCGCCGGCAGCGAAGCACTGACGAAGCTGCCCTTCCCCACCGCCCCCTCCAGATAGCCCTCGGCCATCAGCTGCTCGTAGGCCGACAGCACGGTCTGGCGCGAGACCGCCAGCTGCCGGCCCAGCTCGCGCGTGGCCGGCAGCCGCGCCCCGGCCTTGACGTCGCCCGCCAGGATCGCGTCCTTGATCTGCTGGTAGAGCTGGCGGAACAGCGGCGTGCCCGACCGGCGGTCGAGCGGCATGGCGGCGAGGATGTCGTGGACGTGCATGGCAGGCCTGAAATTGGTACGCCCATCTTCGTCTTTATTGGTTATTTCGGCAAGCCACTTTGCAGCCTAAGATGGGCGCATGAAAACCTTCGAAGCCAGCCTGGCCTGGGAACGCGGCGCCCAGCCCTTCAGCGATCAGCGCTACAGCCGCGCCCATGTGTGGCAGTTCGACGGCGGCCTGTCGGTACCGGCGTCGTCCTCGCCCTTGTCCGTGCCGCTGCCGATGTCCGACCCCGCCGCGGTCGATCCGGAAGAAGCCCTGGTGGCGGCCGCGAGCAGCTGCCACATGCTGTTCTTCCTGTCGTTGGCGGCGGCGCGCGGCCTGGTGGTCGACAGCTACCGCGACCGCGCCAGCGGCTATCTGGACAGCGACGAACGCGGCAAGCTGTCCATGACACGCATCGTGCTGCGGCCGCGCATCGCCTTCGCCGGCGCGGCGCCGGATGCCGCGCTGCTGGCCCGGCTCCATCACGAGGCCCACGCGCGCTGCTACATCGCCAGCTCGCTGCGCGGCGAGGTCGTGGTCGAAGGAGAAAGCTGATGTACATACCGACCCATTTTGCCGAGACCCGCCTTGATGTCCTGCACGGCCTGATCGACAGCCACCCGCTGGGTGCGCTGGTGCGCCTGGGCGACGACGGCCTGGCCGCCGACCACGTCCCCTGCGAGCTGGCGCCGCCGTCGGACCTGGCGCCGTACGGCATGCTGCGGGCCCACGTGGCGCGGGCGAATCCGCTGTGGCGCCAGGACGGTGCGCCGGTGCTGGCGATCTTCCAGGGCCATTCCGCCTACATCTCGCCGGAGCTGTTCGATTTGCAGGCGATGCAAGGCCGCGCGGTGCCGACCTGGAACTACGCGGTGGTGCATGCGCACGGCCGCCTGTGCAGCGTCGACGATCCGGCCTGGCTGCTGGCGCATATGCACAGGATGACGCAACGCCAGGAAGACCGGCAGGGGCGCAACTGGCGCATCGGGGACGCGCCGCCCGACTACATCGAGCGCCTGGTGCAGGCGGTGGTCGGCATCGAGATCGCCATCGAGCGCCTCGAAGGCAAGTGGAAGGCCAGCCAGAACCGCAGCGCGGACGAGCGCGCGCGCATCGCCCATGCAGGAGGACTGGACATCGCATCGTATCGCGGCGCACAATGACTTGCTCTTTTCGATACAGCCTGCCGGGAGACGCATGTCCATCCAGATTCGCCATCACGTACGCATCGCGGGCGACGGCGCGGCCACCATGGTGTTCATCCATGGTTTCGGCTGCGACCAGACCATGTGGCGCTTCCTCGGCCCCGCCTACCAGAACCGCTTCCGCACCGTCACCTACGACCTGACCGGCTGCGGCCTGTCGGATCTGTCGGCCTACGACCGCGACAAATACGCCACCCTGCACGGCCATGCCGCCGACCTGCTCGAACTCGTCGACGCCGTCGCCACCGGGCCGGTGGTGCTGGTCGGGCATTCGGTCGGCGCCATGATCGGCATGCTGGCCACGATCGCCGCGCCGCAGCGCTTCGCCGCCCAGGTCATGGTCGGTCCCTCGCCCTGCTTCATCAACGACGGCGACTACGTGGGCGGCTTCACGCGCGCCGACATCGACGGCCTGATCGAGGCCATGGACGCGAACTACGTCGGCTGGTCGAACAGCGTGGCGTCGATGATCATGGGCGCGCCCAACCAGCCGCAGCTCAGCAGCGAGCTGGCGGCGCGCTTCCGGCACAACGAACCGGCGATCGCGCGCCACTTCGCGCGCGCGACCTTCTATGCCGACCACCGCGCCGACGTCCCGCAGTCGACGGTCCCGGCCCTGATCCTGCAGTGCAGCGACGACCTGATCGCGCCGCGCGAAGTCGGCGACTGGCTGCTGCGCCACCTGCCGCACAGCAGCCTGCAGGTGGTCCGCAACGTCGGCCACTGTCCGCACATGAGCGCGCCCACCGAGAGCTCGCGCGCAATCGACGCCTTCCTCGCGCAGACCCTGCGCTGAGCGTCCACGGAAAGCGCCTGTCCCGCGACCGAAAACGTCGTCCCCGCTGCCTTGAAACGGCGTCTCCGCTGCCTTGAAACGTCGTCCCCGCTGCCTTGAAACGTCGTCCCCGCGCAGGCGGGGATCCAAGTTGCGCGCTTTACGGTAACGCACGCAGAACTTGGGCCCCCGCCTGCGCGGGGGCGACGGTAAGGCTTACTTGCCTGCGGTCGTACCCGACTTCGCCGACGGCATCTGCTGCGCCGACTTCAGGTGCTGCGCCACCACCGGCTCGGTCTTGTCGACCAGGGCCTTCACTTCCGGATCCTTGGCTTTCTTGGAGGCGGCCATCAGCTTCGAGTGCACGGTCTTGTGGTCCTGCACGCCGGCCTGCTTCATGTAGGCCTTGTCGAAGTCGGCGCCGCTCATCTTCTCGAGCTTGGCGGCCATGGCCTTGTGCTTGGCGTCCGGCTCGGTCGGCAGGGTCACGCCGCGGGCCTGGGCCAGGGCCTGCACTTCCTTCAGGTTGGCGGAGTGGTCGTCGATCATCTGCTGGCCGAAGGCTTTCACTTCGCTGCTGGTGCCCTTGCTCTGGGCCATCTTGCCGCCTTCGACTTCGGCCATGTCGGCCATCGCCATGTCCTTCAGGATGCCTTCGTCACCCTTGCTCAGCTTGGCGCCCGAGGCGGTCGCGCCGGCCGCGCCGCTGGCGCCGGTCTGGCCCATGCCCGAGGAGCTGGCGCCCATCGACTTGTTCATCTTGGTGGCCTGGTTGCCGCGGTTCTCCATGCCGGTGCTGTTGCTGTTGTCCATCGTCCCGTCCTTGGTCGTCTTGCCGGCCTGGTTGGGATTGGTGCTGCTGGTGCCGGTCTGCGACGGGCTCGAACCGACCGAAGTCTGGGCGTGGACGCCGACGGCGCCGAACATGGCGGCGACTGCCGAGATGGCCAGCAGCCCTTTCAAGGATTTATTGTTCTGCATATCGCTCTCCTGATCTTATATGTGAGGTCCCGTGTACAAATGACAACGGCGTTCGCCAGTGTATCGCCGGGCTTTGCCGCACAGCGCGCGTTAGCCAACAGGAAATTTTCACGAAAAAAACGGCCCCGCGGGACCGTTTTCAGGAGAGCCGGGACTGCTCAGCGGAAACTGAGCGGCCGCGCTCAGCGGAAACTGAGCGCGGCGGTCAGGTCGCCCGGCGGACGCGCGCCGCGCGCCTCGAAGGCGGCGTTGCGGGCGGCCAGGCCTTCCAGCAGCGGCAGGCCGTGCAGGCGGCTGATGAAGCGCAGGATCGAGGTGGTGTCGTAGAAGTTGTGGTCGACCGCGCCCTTCTTCGCGAACGGCGAGACGACGATCGCCGGAATGCGCGAACCCGGGCCCCAGCGGTCGCCCTTGGGCGGCGCCACGTGGTCCCACCAGCCGCCGTTCTCGTCGAAGGTGACGACCACGACCATGTTGTTCCACTGCGGCGATTTCTTCAGGTGCTCGATGACGTTGGCGACGTGGGCATCGCCCGATTCGATGTCCGAGTAACCGGCGTGCAGGTTCAGGTTGCCCTGCGGCTTGTAGAAGCTGACGGCCGGCAGGCGGCCGGCCACCACGTCGGCGATGAACTTGTTCGAGATCGGGCTGTCGCCCAGGCCGCCGTCGCGGATGTGCCGTTCACGCGCTGTCGTGCCCGGTGCGAACTGCTTGAAGTAATTGAAGGGCTGGTGGTGGTGCTGGAAGTTCGGGCGCGCGCCCTCGCCGCGGCCATCCAGCGCCGCCTGCCAGGCGCCGCCATACCAGGCCCATTGCACGCCGCGCGCGGACAGCAGGTCGCCGATGGTGTCGTAGCTTTGCGGCGGCAGCACCGACGGGTCCATCGGATCGGCCATGTTCGCATCGCCGCCCGGCGCCGGGCGCACCCAGCTCGGCTGGTAAGGCGGGGCCATGGTGTTGACCGCATAGCCGTCCGGCGTGATGGCGCCGTGGTTGACGAACTTCGGCTTGCCCTCCAGCGCCGACCTCGGCGAGTCCGGCGCCACCGCCAGGCGCACGCCCTGCGGTCCGTCTTCCGTGACGGCGATCTTCTTCTTGGCCGGCGTATCGAAGGCGTTGAAGAATTCCGGCGTGCGGCCGCTGATCAGGAACTGGTGGTTCAGGTAGGAGCCGCCGAAAGCCGCCATGAAGAAGTTGTCGCACAGCGTGAACTCGCGCGCGATCTGGTACAGGCCCAGGTTCTTTGGCGTCTCGCCGTAATGCCCCATCACCAGCGCGCCGCTGTCGCCCCAGGCGACGAAGCCGTCGTTCCTGCCGCCGTTGATCTGCATCTGGTTATGGTAGAAGTTGTGCACCAGGTCGCGCGTGACGAGGCCTTCCGGCAGCGGCTTGCCCTGCGCATCGGCCAGCGCGAACGGGGCGTTCGGCAGGTGCTGGATGTCGTCTTCCTTGATGATGTAATCCTTGCCGCCCAGGTTCTGGCGCGCCGGCACCATGCCGCCCCAGATCTTCGGCAGTTCGGGCAGCACGCTGCCGTCGCGGTCCTTTTGCGCGGCGGCCTGCGCCGGCACGCCCGAGAGCGGCTGGGCCAGGCCCGGGAAATCCGCGAACAGGTTGTTGAAGCTGCGGTTCTCGAGATAGATCACGACCACGTTCTTGACGTGCTCCCTGAGCTTGGCGTCGAGCGAGCCTTTGACGACCTTCGCCGCCTTCGGATGCGCCGTGGCCGCTTCGCTTGCGGCCGGCAGCGTGGTCGACAGGCCGACCGCGGCAGCGGCCTGGAAGATCTTGCGGCGCGAAGGATTGGCGGGCTGGCCGGATTCCGGCAGCGCGTGGTCGGGTTGCTGGTCTTGCACGGGATTCTCCTGGACGGACGCGGCGGACGGGACCGCGAAAACACCGATTATCGGTGTTTTTTTCCAGGTGGAAAAGTATTGACGCGATGACGGTCAAACGCCTGTCACAATCGGACGCCAAACTACGCTCGCTCCTAGGGAAAAGAGCAAGGCGGCTCGGCCGCCCTACCGGCGCCGGCGGTCGGGAAATATACCGGCACCAAATTCAGAACCCAGCACGTCCGCGCAGCCTGCGCCGCACATGCCTGCCCGCACGCGGCAGGACATCAAGCGCGCGCACCGCCAGCACTCCCTCGATGAAACCGAGCAGCGCCAGTTCCTGCGGCACGCGTTCGCGCAACTGGGCGACCAGTTCGCGCGCGACGATGCTGTCGTTCAGCAGGCCCAGTTCGTCCTGCATGCCGGTCAGCAGGTCGTGGCGGCGCGCTTCCTTCTTGCCGTGGCTGAGGGCCTCGAAGAATTCGCGCGCATAGCGCTCCTTCTTGGCGGCGATGCGCACCTTGTGCAGGCTGGCGGGCTGCTTCAGGTCGTAGCCGCGGGCGCGCTTGCGCACACGCGCGGCGGCGTGCTGCACCAGGCGCGGCGCGGTCTTGCCCACCTTCTGCTCCAGCGCGGCGGGCGGCGGCCCTTCCTCGCGCCAGCCCTGGCCGGTAATCCAGGCGCCCAGGCCCAGCATCAGGCCCGTGTAGCGCGGGCTGCCGACGGCCGCGCGCACGCGGGCGCGGTGGCGCTCCGCTTCCTCGCGCGCCGCCACCTGCACGCGCGCCAGCGCCGGCTTGTGCTCGTCCGGCACCGGCAGGCCGGGCAGCAGCGATTCGATGAACACGTCCCAGTTGCGGGCGTCCCCGAGTTCGCCGGCCAGCCATTCGACTTCGTCCGCCAGCGGCGCCGGCAACTGCGCCAGGTCCTTCACCATCGCCAGCGCCGCGCGCAGGCGCCGCAGGCCGACCCGCATCTGGTGCAGGCTTTCGACCTCGCCCGCCAGCACGCCCGGTTCGTTGGCCTGCATCTGCGTCAGGCAGTTGCGCAAAATGCCGGCCAGGGCCTCGCCCATGCTGGCCTTGCGCTTCAGCTTGACGGGCGTCGCCTTCACGGCGCGCGGGGCGACGGCGCCGGCCAGCGCATAGCCGCGCTCGGCCTTGCTGACGTTCTCGATCCGCACCGGCACCGTCTCGTGCACCTGGCGCGCCAGCGCGTACAGGCCGGCCGGATCGCCGTCCTTCATCTCGAGCTCCAGCTCGCGCACGGCCGCCGTGCGGTCGCCGCATTGCAGTTCGCCCGTATCGAGCGCGCACTCGACCTGCATGCCGCCGTCCAGACCGAGCATCCAGCTAGCCCGCTTGACCTTGTTGGTGAATATGGGCTGCAGCGCCACCTCGTGCTTGCCGAACTGCCTGGCCAGCGCCGGCAAGGCGTCGCGCAACTGGCGTGCGAACAGCGCGCGATCCGGCTCGTCCGACGCTACCTCTGCTTCCAGCTCGACCCGCTGGTGCAGGCCGGCGACGACCGTGCCGCCGCCCTTCAGGGTCTGCACGTGGCGCGTGCCCTCGCTGCGCACGCGCAGGGCGAAGCCATGCTGCCACAGGGTGAAGTCGGCGGTGTCGAAATAGCGGTCGACGTGGTCGCGCTCGTCCGGCTTGCCGGTGCCGGCCGGGCGCAGGAGCGGAAGTTTCTTGATCTGGTTGACGCTGGCGGCATCGAGGGCCAGCTTGATTTCGCATTCCATTGCCATCTCCTTTGGACAGCGCCACTGTAGCGCTTCCCGCGCAAAGCGGGCACACGGGTCGGCGAACGATGCTCGCCGCGCTCAGGCCGGAACGCCCACGATGACGCTGGACGCCTTGAAGATGGCCGCCGCCTGCCCGCCCACGGCCAGGCCCATGGACTCGCTGCTCTCGCGGGTGACGATGGCGGCGATGGAGCCGCCGCCCGCCAGGTCGATCACGACTTCGGTGTTGACCGCGCCCGGCTCGACGCGGGCGATGGCGCCGGCCAGGCGGTTGCGGGCCGAATAGCGCGCGCCGTCCTCGCCGGTCACCAGGATGATCGACGAGGATTTCACCAGCGCGAAGGCTTCGGCGCCCACCTGCAGGCCGAGATTGTCCACGCTTTCGTGGGTGACGATGGCGACGATGGTGTGGCCGCCGGCCACTTCCAGGGCAATCTCGTCGTTGACGGCGCCGCGCCTGAGCTGGGTGACGGTGCCGGAAAACTGGTTGCGTGCGCTGGTTCTCATGCTCATCTTCCTCACCAAAAGATAATCGTCGGCGATGCCGTCCGCGTGTTCGCTCAAGCGTTGGACGAAATTCCGGTGCTCGCGTTCGATCAGGCGGAAATTCGCCACCAGCTGTTCGCCGCGCGCGGTCAGGCGCGTGCCGCCGCCGCCCTTGCCGCCGGCCAGGCGCTCGACCAGCGGCTCGCCGGCCAGGTTGTTCATCGCGTCGATGGCGTCCCAGGCGGCCTTGTAGCTCATCCGGATCGCCTTGGCGGCCTGGGTGATCGAGCCGCACTCGGCGATTTTCGCCAGCAGCGCGATCCGCCCCGGCCCGCCGAGGCTGGCCCCGCCGACCGTCATCCAGATTTCGCCGTCCAGTCCGAATCCGCTCATGCTCTTTTCCAGTCGGGCGCGGCCTCGATGCGGCCCTCGCGCAAATCGACCACGTGGTCGCCGAACACGGCGGCATCCTCGGGGTCGTGGGTGATCAATACCATCGGCACCTGCAGGCGGTGCTGCAGCGCCTTCAGCTCGGTGCGCATGAGGGCGCGCAGGGCCGGGTCCAGTGCGGCGAAGGGTTCGTCCAGCAGCAGCGCGCGCGGCTGCGTGACGAGGGCCCGCGCCAGTGCGGTGCGCTGCTTCTGCCCGCCCGACAGTTCGTGCGGATACTGGTCCGCCACCTGGCCCAGTTGAAACGCCTCGCACCAGTGCTCGGCCTGTGCCCGGCGCTGGTGGCGGCGCGGATTGAACCAGCCTTTCGACAGCGGGAAGGCGATGTTCTGGCGCACGGTCAGGTGCGGGAACAGCGCGTAGTCCTGGAACACGTAGGCGAGTTCGCGCCGCTGCGGCGGCAGGTCGATGCCCTCGGCCGCATCGAACAGCGTGTGGCCGTCGATGCGGACATGGCCGGCGTCCGGACGCAGCAGGCCGGCAATGGCCTTCAGGGTCAGGCTCTTGCCCGATCCGGAGGGGCCGAGAATGACGATGCGCTGGCTGTCCGTCTTCAGGCGCACGTCGAGGCTGAAGCTCTGCTTGCCGGCGATGAGGGTCTTGCGGATGTCGAGATCGAGCAGCATGACTGTCCTTCAGCGTCCGGCCAGGCGCCCCGGCGCCAGCCGGCCCGCGGTCAGCAGCACGGCCACGCACACGAAGGAGGTCAGCAGCACCATCAGGTTGGCGGTGTCGTCCTGCCCGGCCTGCACGGCTTCGTAGACGGCGATCGACAGGGTCTGGGTGCGGCCGGGGATGCTGCCGGCCACCATCAGGGTCGCGCCGAACTCGCCCAATGCGCGCGCGAAGCCGAGCAGCACGCCGGCCAGGATGCCGCGCCAGGCCAGCGGCAGGGTCACGCGGAAGAACAGCGCCGCCTCGGACACGCCCAGCACGCGCGCGGCCTGTTCCAGCTGGCCGTCGACGGCCTCGAAGGCGGCGCGCGCCGGCTTGAACACCAGTGGGAAGATGACGATGGCGGCGGCGATCACGGCGCCCTGCCAGGTGAAGATCAGGTTGATGCCGAAACGGTCGTGCAGCCAGGCGCCCAGCCAGCCATGGCGGCCGATCAGCACCAGCAGGTAGTAGCCCAGCACCGTCGGCGGCATCACCATCGGCAGGGTCAGCAGGGTATCCAGCAGTTCACGGCCCGGAAAGCGCCGGCGCGCCAGCAGGAAGCCGACCGCGACCCCGAGCACCAGGTCGATCAGCGTGGCGCAGCCCGCGACCTTCAAGGAGAGCGCCAGCGCCGACCATGCGTTCATGGTGTCTGGAAGCCGTATTTCGCCAGGATCGCCTTCCCCGCCGGCGACAGCAGGTAATCGACGAAGGCCTTGGCCTCGGCCGGATTGGCGGCGGCGGCGGTGCGCGCGACCGGGTAGCCGATGGCGACATCCAGCGGCACGTCGAAGGCGACCTTGACCTTGTCTTGCATGACGGCGGCGTCGGTGCCATACACGAAGCCGCCGTCGACCTCGCCGCGCGCCACGTAATCGAGCGACTGGCGCACGTTCTGGGTGTTGATCGCCTTGGCGGAGATACCGGGCCACAGTTTCGCCGCTTCGAGCGCATGCCGGGTGTAGCGGCCGACCGGCACGCTGGCCGGATTGCCGATCGCGACCTTCTGCACGGCCGGCTGGCCCAGGTCCTGCAGGCTACCGAGCGCCAGTCTGCCGTCGCGCGGGACGATCACGACCAGGCTGTTGCGCGCGAAGTCGCGGCGCTCGCCCTTGGCCACCAGTCCCGCTTTTTCGGCCTGGTCCATGGTTTCCATGTCGGCGGAGGCGAACACGTCGACCGGCGCGCCCTTGGCCATCTGCTGCAGCAGGGCGCCGGACGCGCCGAAGTTCAGCAGCACCTTGGCGCCGGCATGCCGGGCCTCGTAGCCGGCGGCGATGTCGCGGAAGGCGTTGGTCAGGCTGGCCGCGGCGGAGACGTGCAGGTCGGCGGCTTGCGCAAGGCTGACGGCCAGGCTGATGGCAATCGCTGCGGCAACTTTTTGCATGACGAAAATCCCTCGGCAATGTGGATAAAACCGCAATATACACGAATATATAGCGCTGCGTGATCCGGTCCTGACGCAGAGCAGACTCATCCAGCCGGCATGGCGCTACCTTACGCATTGCGCATTGCGCATTCATGCAAAGGAGACAACCATGGCACGTTTCGGTGTCGAGGCGATCCGCTACTTCAACCACGCGCGGGCGGCAAACGTGGACACGGCGGGCGACCTCACCTACACCTTCAACCGGAGTAACGGCCTCGACGCCAAACTGCGCGCGGCCGGCCACACGCGCGCCTTCTACTGGGCGAACACCAACGTCTTCGAAACCGATTTGCGCGACAGCGACCAGGGCGGCGACGACCGCCGCTGGGCGGACGACGTCGACCTGTTCTGGATCGAGACCCACGGCAACCACGACGCGGCCGGCCATGCCACGTTGCTGTACGACACGCCGGCCACCGAGTGGTTCGGCAACTCCTCGCGCTGGCAGCTGGGCGAGGACTGGAACAACGAATGGGTGATGGCCTATTCCTGCGACACCGCGGCGCTGGCCACCATCGCCGGCCTGTGGAACATCTTCGCGCGCATGCACATCTTCTGCGGCGCCTGGGACTTGATGTGGGACGGCATCACCACCGACGAATGCGGCGAGGACGTGGGCGACAACCTGGTCCACGGCGATACCGTGTCGCGCGCCTGGCACGACGGCGTCTCCGACTGGTACGTCGACAACCACCCGGTCACGGTGTGCGTGGGCGATGCCGCCACCTGGAACGGCGGGAACATCCGCTGGGAGCGCAGCGCGATCAACCGCGATCATCTGTGGGGCCACGGCAGCGTGGACCCGGACCTGGCGCCTGCCCGGCAGGCCTGCCTGCTGTGGTACTGGACGGAGGGCTGACATCATGGACATCCACACCCTGGCCGCATCGCTGCACGACGCGGGCGCCGGCAAACCGCCGAGCCACGCCGACGTGCTGCTGCTGCAGCCGCTCTCGCGCGAACAGCTGCTGGCCAGAGCGCGCCGCTTCATCGGCCTGCTGCGCGAACAGGACGGCTGCCCGAACAGGGATGCCGGCAGCTGGAAGCAGACCGACGCCCACACCGTGATCCACCTGCCCGGCGGCGCGCGCGCCGTGCTGTACCACGCCTCGGGCGCGCTGCGCTACGTGTCCGGCCTGGCGCCGGCCGCGGCGCCGTTTTCGCGCGGCACGGAGCAGGACACCCTGCTGCGCCTGGTGCAGGAACGCGCCCTCAAGCTGCAGCTGGCCGACTGGGCCGGCCATGGGACGCATGCCGGCGCCGAGCTGCGCTTCGAGCACCTGTTCCGCACCCTGGGACGCGGCACCGACCGCGCCGGCAAGCAGTCGGACGCGACGCTGTTCCGGGCGATCGGCGCCTACCGCCAGTTCATCGACGGCATTCCGGTGCTGGGCGCGGCTTCTTGCGCGGTGCAGGTGGCCGGCGAGGGCCAGCTCGACACGCTGGCCATCCTGACCCGTCCCGGCGACGGCGAAGTGCTGGAGCGCGCCGCCGTGATCGCGCCGGAAGCGGGCGCGCGCCAGATCCTGGCCCAGCTCGCGGCCCTGCTGGGCCAGCGCGACCTGCCGCGCGGCGCGGTCGAGTCGAGCGTCCTGCAGTTCGGCTACCTGGACCTCGGCAAGCGCAAGCCGCAGCGTGTGCTGGCGCCGGCCTATGTGGCGAAAATCGTGCTGCGCCACCGCCACGTGCGCCAGGCCTATGTGCTGGCCACGGCGGCAACCGAGCGGCCCTACCTGGACATCCCGGTGTACGGCAGCGCGGCGCCGGTGACGCGCGGCAGGACCGATGTGGGGAGGTGAATCGGGCTTGGCCGCGCTTCTCATGATGATGCAGGCCGGCGCGTGGAACCGGCCTGCATTCTGTCGAAAAGCTTTACATGCCAGCTTAAAAAAAACGACTCGGTTCGCTATCTCATTGATTTCCCAGTACAAAAATATCAGGCATGATAATTGCTTATATTCAAGCATTATAAATATCGGGTCAATATGGGGATCATAATGAAGAGCGCAATCAAACTGGCAGCAGCCATCCTGTCCATCACCGCAGCCACCGCCGCACATGCCGGCGTCATCACGGTCACGCCGTCGTCGGGGCTGTGGGTGAACCCGCCGAGCGAGAACAGCAACGGCGGCAGCAGCACCATCACCAATACCAAGGCGCGCTCGGGTAACGGCTCGCTCGAAATGACCGGCGACCGCACCCGCATGTTCGGCCTCGGCAACCCCTACTCGGCGGCCAGCAATCTCGGCCTGCTGGACCAGCTGAGCCAGCTGACCTTCGACTGGGCGCTCGCCAATGCCGGCACCGCATACAGCCCCGACTACACCCCGGCGCTGCGCGTGACGGTGTTCGACAAAGGCGTGCGTAGCGAACTGATCTGGGAAGGCGCCTACAACGGCACCTACGGCAACACCACCCTCGGCCAGTGGTACACCAGCGGCGTCAACGACATGTTCTACCGTAACGTGTCCGGCCAGGGCGTCACGCTCAACAACGGCAGCCAGGTGAACATGTCGCTCGCAGGCTGGGAAGGCAGCAGCTACTACAGCGATGCCGCCTACATTTCCGGCTTCAGCGTCGGCGTCGGCAGCGGCGCCAGCCCGGCCTACCTCGCCTTTGCCGACAATGTCACCATCGGCCTGAACGGCGTGTCGACCACCTACAACTTCGAAACCGCCAACGTGCCGGAACCCGGTTCGGTCGCCCTGCTGGGCCTGGGCCTGCTCGGCGCCGCGGCGGCACGCCGCAAGCGCGCCAAGCAATAAGTACCTTTGCCGGCCGGCCGCCGATGCAGCGCCGGCCAGGCTTGACGAGCGGCTTCATGGGCCACAGCGAGCACCGTCTCCTGTGGCTTTTTTCATGTCGGGTGCATGCGCGCCGAGTCACCGTGCTCGAGCATTGTACGTACACGCACAGAACCATTCCGGGCGGCGCGCTAGCATGAACCGTCAATCGAAATGGGAGGAACACATGAAGAACGCACACCGACACATCGCCCGCATCGCCGCGGTGCTGGCCCTGACCGCCGTGTCCACCGGCGCATTCGCCCAGAGCGCCGAATACCGCCGCGGCTACGAAGAAGGCTACGCCGCCGGCCAGCGCGACGCCCGCGATGGCCGCGGCGGACCAGGCCCGGACGGCCCCGTGGCCTGGGGCCGCGTGCACATCGAAGAAGCCGAGTACGGCGTGCGCGGCGCGACCTGCAATGCGCGCCGCGGCGTGCGCGACCAGCTCGAACACAATCGCGGCAACATCGAAGTCAACAACCAGCTGTGCGGCGATCCGGCGCCTGGTGAACAGAAGCGCCTGCGCCTCGTCTATCGTTGCGGCGACAGCGCACCGGCGCGGGTCATGGCCCGCGAAGGCGAAAGGCTGCGCCTGAACTGCCGCCGCTGATGCCGTGGCCGGCCGGACTTCAGTCGAACCTGCTGAAATCCGGCTTGCGCTTCTCGAAGAAGGCCGTGAACGCCTCTTTCGCCTCGCCTCCAACCAGCATCGCGCTGAAACGCTCGTTTTCGAACGCGATGGTGTCCTTCACCAGCGCCGCGCGCGAGCGCTTCATCAGCATCTTGGTGGTGCGGATCGAGGCTGCCGGCAGCTTGACCAGCTTGGCCGCCTGGCCTTGCGCGAAGGCCAGCAGTTCGGCGGCCGGCAGCACCTTGGCGACGATGCCCATCTCGAAGGCTTCCTGGGCCGGGAAGGCTTCGCCCAGCATCAGCTTTTCGGCGGCGCGGGTGTAGCCGGCGGCTTGCGCGACCAGCAGCGACGAGGCGAATTCCGGGCACAGTCCCAGCTGGCTGAAGGGCATCGAGAACTTGGCAGTGTCGGCGGCGTAGACCAGGTCGCAGTGCATCAGCATGGTGGTGCCGATGCCGACCGCGGCGCCGGCGACGGCGGCGATGACGGGCTTGGTGCAGCCTTCAAGCGCCTGCATGAACTGGAATACCGGGCGGTCTTCCGTCATCGCGCCTTCGCCGACGTTGTTGAGGAAGTCGTCGAGGTCGTTACCGGCGGTGAAGATCTCGGGCTTGCCGGTGATGAGGATGGCGCGCACGGCGCTGTCCTGGTCCGCTGCGCGCAGGGCGTCGGCCATGGCGGTGTACATGGCGCCGGTGATGGCGTTCTTGCGCTCGGGGCGGTTGAATTCGATGGTGAGTACGCCGTTGGCGGTGGTGGTCTGGATGTCCATTGGGTTGGTGCTCCGGTGATTCGTTCTTATTGCCGAGGTCATGACTTCGGATGCTCGGCCTGGATTCCCGCCTGCGCGGGAATCACGAGTTGGTGGTAAAAAGGGCGCTGCAGGTATTCCCACAGCGCCCTTCTTCAGCGTGCTACGCGAGGATTACACGCGCTCGATGATGCCCGCGGCGCCCATGCCGGCGCCGACGCACATGGTGACCATGCCGTACTTCAGGTTGTTGCGGCGCAGGGCGTGCACCACGGTCGCGGCGCGGATCGCGCCGGTCGCGCCCAGCGGGTGGCCGAGGGCGATCGCGCCGCCCATCGGGTTGACCTTGGCTGTATCCAGGTTCAGGTCGCGGATCACGGCCAGCGCCTGCGCGGCGAAGGCTTCGTTCAGCTCGATCCAGTCCAGCTGGTCCTGGGTGATGCCTGCCGCGGCCAGGGCGGCCGGGATGGCGACCTTCGGGCCGATGCCCATGATCTCCGGCGGCACGCCGCGCACGGCGAAGGAGGAGAACTTGGCCAGCGGGGTCAGGTTGTGTGCCTTGAGGATCTTCTCGCTCACGACGATCAGCGCGCCGGCGCCGTCCGACATCTGCGACGAGGTCGCGGCGGTCACCGAGCCCTTGGCCGCGAACACCGGCTTCAGCTTGGCCATGCCTTCCATGCTGGCGTCGGCGCGCGGGCCTTCGTCCAGGTCGACGGTACGGCGCTTGATGTCGATTTCGCCGGTCGCCAGGTTCGGCGTGCGGGTCACGACTTCGACCGGGGTGATCTCGTCCTTGAAGTAGCCTGCCTGCTGGGCGGCGATGGCGCGGCGGTGCGATTCCAGGCCGAAGGCGTCCTGGTCTTCGCGGCTCACCTTCCACTGCGCGGCGACCTTCTCGGCGGTCAGGCCCATGCCGTAGGCCAGGCCGACGTTCTCGTCGTCGAAGACGCGCATGTTGATCGACGGGTGATGGCCCATCATCGGCACCATCGACATCGATTCGACGCCGCCGGCGATCATCACGTCGGCTTCACCCACGCGGATGCGGTCCGCGGCCATCGCCAGGGCGGTGATGCCCGAGGCGCAGTAGCGGTTGACGGTCACGCCGCCGACGGTGTTCGGCAGGCCTGCCATGACGACGGCCTGGCGCGCCACGTTGAAGCCCTGCTCCGCTTCCGGGAACGAGCAGCCGACGATGGCGTCGACGATCAGCTTCGGGTCCAGGTTCGGCACGGCCGCCATGGCGCCCTTGATCGCGGCGATCAGCAGGTCGTCCGGACGGGTCTTGTTGAAGAAGCCGCGCGGCGCCTTGCCGATCGGGGTGCGGGTCGCTGCGACGATGTATGCGTCTTGAAGTTGTTTGCTCATGTCAGTAGTCCTTAATGTCCGCGACGCGATCAGTTACGCACCGGCTTACCGGTCTGCATCATGCCCATGATCCGTTCCTGGGTCTTCGGATTGTTCAGCAGCGAGATGAAGGCCTTGCGCTCCATGTCCAGCAGCCACTGCTCGGAGACGAAGCTGCCCTGGTCGATGTCGCCGCCGGTGACGATTTCGGCGATGGTGTCGCCCAGGTGGTAGTCATAGGCCGAGATGAAGCCGCCGTCGCGCATGTTGACCAGCTGGCCGCGGATGGTCGCCCAGCCGTAGCGGCCGGTGACCGGGACCGGGCGGCGCGCCGGGGCGCGGTAGCCGGCGTCGAACATGGCGCGCGCGGTCACCTTCGCCACGTGCAGCAGCTCGTAGGGGTTGAACACGATGACGTCGTCTTCCTTCAGGTAGCCCATCGCCTTCGCTTCGAGCGCCGACTTCGACACCTGCGCGGTGGCCGCGTTGGTGAAGCCGGTCTTCAGGAATTGCAGGATGTCGTTGCCCTTGGCTTCGTTGGCGGCGCGCACGGCCGCTTCCTTCAGGCCGCCGCCGGCCGGCACCAGGCCGACGCCGACTTCGACCAGGCCGATATAGGACTCGATCGAGGCCACGCGCTTCGATGCGTGCAGGGCCATCTCGCAGCCGCCGCCCAGGGCCAGGCCGGCCACCGCCGCGACCACCGGGATGTTCGAGTACTTCATGGCCATGAAGGTGTCCTGCAGCTCGCGCACGATCGGCTCCATCGCCTTCGCGCCGCCGGTCATGAAGGCCGGCAGGGCCGATTGCAGGTCGGCGCCGGCCGAGAAGGCGCCGCCTTCGGCTGCGTCGGTATTCCAGATGACCAGGCCCTTGTAGCCCTTTTCCGCTTCTTCCAGGCCGCGCTTGATGCCCTTGATGACGCCGTCGCCGATCACGTGCATCTTGGTCTTCAGCGAGATGACCAGGACTTCATCGTCCGAGTGCCACAGGCGCACCGAGTCGTCCTCGAATACGGTGGTGCCGGCAGTCTTCGGATCGGCGCCGCCCAGGCCAACGACCGGCGCGCGGAACTGCTGTCGCTGGTAGACCGGCAGGTCGGACAGCGGCACGTACGCGTTCTTGCTGACCGAGTACGAACCTTCCGGCGTGTGCACGCCTTTCTCGGCGACCGGTGCGCTGAACACCCAGGCCGGGAGCGGTGCGGTCGACAGCGCCTTGCCGGCCTCGATGTCTTCCTTCACCCACTCGGCGATCTGGGTCCAGCCGGCGGCCTGCCAGGTTTCGAACGGGCCGACGCTCCAGCCGAAGCCCCAGCGCATCGCGAAGTCGATGTCGCGCGCATTGTCGGCGATGCTGTCGAGGTGGACGGCGATGTAATGGAAGGCGTCGCGGTAGATCGCCCACAGGAACTGCGCCTGCGGGTTGGTCGATTCGCGCATGGCCTTGAACTTCTTGACCGGGTCCTTTTCCTTCAAGATGCGCCCGACGATGTCGGCGGCCTTCGCGCCGCTCGGCACGTATTCGCCGGTGGCGAAGTCGAGGCGCTGGATGTCCTTGCCGACCTTTTTGTAGAAGCCGGCGCCGGCCTTCTGGCCCAGCGCGCCCTTCTCGACCAGCTTCGACAGTACCTCGGGGGTCTTGTAGACGCTGAAGAAGGGGTCGTCCTGCAGGTTGTCCTGCATGGTCTTGATCACGTGGCCCATGGTGTCCAGGCCGACCACGTCCGCGGTGCGGAAGGTGCCCGACTTGGCGCGGCCCAGCTTGGCGCCGGTGAGGTCGTCGACCACGTCCACCGACAGGCCGAACTTCTCGGCTTCGACGATGGTCGCCAGCATGCCGAAGATGCCGACGCGGTTGGCGATGAAGTTCGGGGTGTCCTTCGCGCGCACCACGCCTTTACCGAGGGTCGAGGTCAGGAAGGTCTCGAGCTGGTCGAGGATTTCCGGACGGGTGGCCGCGGTCGGGATCAGCTCGACCAGGTGCATGTAGCGCGGCGGGTTGAAGAAGTGGACGCCGCAGAAGCGCGCCTTCAGTTCGCTGTCGAAACCTTCGGCCAGCTTCTCGATCGACAGGCCCGAGGTGTTCGAGGCGAAGATGGCGTTAGCGCCGATGTGAGGGGCGACCTTCTTGTACAGGTCGTGCTTCCAGTCCATGCGCTCGGCGATGGCTTCGATGATCAGGTCGCAGCCGGCCAGCACGTCGAGGTTGTCCTCGTAGTTGGCGACTTCGATCAGGGCGGCGTCGTCCTTGTTGCCCAGCGGGGCCGGCGACAGCTTTTTCAGGTTCTCGATGGCCTTCAGGACGATGCCGTTCTTGTTGCCCTCTTTCGCGGGCAAATCGAACAGCACGACCGGGACCTTGGCGTTGACGCAGTGCGCGGCAATCTGCGCGCCCATCACGCCGGCGCCCAGCACGGCGACTTTCTTGACGATGAAGTTGGACATTCTCGTTATCCTTTGATTAGCGTCGCTCCCGCGTAGGCGGGAACCCAAGTTGTGCGATCTGCCGACAAACTTGGGTCCCCGCCTACGCGGGGACGACGAGTCGATGTAGCGGGTGTACGCGTTAGTACGTGATGGTGTTACTTAGAACAGGTCTGCATCCAGCGCCAGCAGGTTCGCCGAACCCGAGCGCGCCTGGCGGATCAGCATCGCGGTTTCCGGGTACAGGCGGGCGAAGTAGAAGCGTGTGGTGGCCAGCTTGGCTTCGTAGAACTTGTCGCCGGAATCCTGCTTGGACAGCGCGATCTTCGCCATCTGCGCGAAGAAGTAGCTGAACACCAGGTGGCCGACCACGCGCAGGTAAGGCACGGCGGCGGCGCCGACTTCGTCCTGGTTCTGGAAGGCCTTCATGCCGATTTCCATGGTCAGCTTGGTGACCTTCTCGCCCAGTTCGCCCAGCGGGGTCACGAACTCGGACAGGTTCTCGTCCAGGCCGTTCTCTTCGACGAACGCCTAGATCTTCTCGCCGAAGGCGCGCAGCTTGGCACCGTTGTCCATCAGGATCTTACGGCCCAGCAGGTCCAGCGACTGCACGGTGTTCGTGCCTTCGTAGATCATGTTGATGCGGGCGTCGCGCACGTACTGCTCCATGCCCCACTCGCTGATGTAGCCGTGGCCGCCGTACACCTGCATCGCTTCCGAGGTGGCGATCCAGCCGTTGTCGGTGATGAAGGCCTTGACGATCGGGGTCAGCAGCGCGACTTCGCCGGCGGCTTCCTTGCGCACTTCTTCGTCCGGGTGGTTCAGTTCGCGGTCGATCTGCAGCGCCACGTAGGAAGTCAGGGCGCGCGCGCCTTCGGCATAGGCCTTGGCGGTCAGCAGCATCCGGCGCACGTCCGGGTGCACGATGATCGGATCGGCCGGCTTGCTCGGGTCCTTCGGGCCCGACAGGCTGCGCATCTGGATGCGGTCCTTCGCATACACCAGCGCGTTCTGGTAGGCGACTTCGGTCAGGCCCAGCGACTGCATGCCGACGCCCAGGCGAGCGGCGTTCATGAACACGAACATCGCGTTCAGGCCCTTGTGCGGCTGGCCGATCAGGGTGCCGACCGCGCCGTCCAGGTTCATCTGGCAGGTGGCGTTGCCGTGAATGCCCATCTTTTCTTCGATGGCGCCGCAGAAGATCGGGTTGCGCTCGCCGATCGAACCGTCGGCGTTCGGCAGGAACTTCGGCACCAGGAACAGCGAGATGCCCTTCGAGCCTTCCGGTGCGTCCGGCAGGCGTGCCAGCACCAGGTGGACGATGTTTTCGGCCATGTCGTGCTCGCCGGCCGAAATGAAGATCTTCGAGCCGGTGATCTTGTACGTGCCGTCGGCTTGCGGCTCGGCCTTCGAGCGCAGCAGGCCCAGGTCGGTGCCGCAGTGGGCTTCGGTCAGGCACATGGTGCCGGTCCATTCGCCGGTCGCCAGCTTCGGCAGGTAGAACTTCTTCTGGTCGTCGGTGCCGTGCTCCTTCAGGCACTCGTAGGCGCCGTGCGACAGGCCCGGGTACATCGACCAGGCCTGGTTCGACGAATTCAGCATCTCGTAGAAGGAGTTGTTCAGCGCCACCGGCAGGCCCTGGCCGCCGTATTCCGGATCGCAGGCGAGTGCGGCCCAGCCGCCTTCGACATACTGTTTATACGCTTCCTTGAAACCCTTCGGCGTGGTCACGGTCTTGCTGGCGGCGTCGAAGCGGCAGCCTTCGCGGTCGCCGGAGTGGTTCAGCGGGAACAGCACTTCCTGCGTGAATTTCGCGCCTTCCTCGAGCACCTGGTTGATGATGTCGGCGTCGATTTCCTGGTACGCCGGCAGGTTCTTGAACTCCTCGGTGACGTTCAGGAATTCATGCAGAACGAACTGCATATCCCGGATTGGCGCGACGTACTGACCCATGTTGTTCTCCTACGAAGGTGGATGTGTGATGTTTATTTAGCGGGATTGCGGTAATTCTCGATCAGGCGCGCGAAGCCGCGGTGCGCGCGGTCGACGGCGCCGGGGATGCGCAGGAAGCGCGCATCGTGGTGCACTGCGAGCACCAGGCCGTACATCTCGTAGACCAGCTGCTGCGGATCGGTGTCTAGCTTCAGGTCGCCGCAGTCGACGGCCTGCTGGGCGCAGCGCACCAGGGCGCTCTGCCAGATCTGCACCATGCCGACCAGCTCGTCGCGGATCGGGCCCGGACGGTCGTCGTATTCGACGGCGCCGCTGATATAGATGCAGCCGGAGGCGATTTCGACCGACACGCGCTTGAGCCAGAGGTTGAACATCGCCTCCAGGCGCGGCAGGCCGCGCGGCTCGCGCACGCTGGGCACGAACACTTCCTGTTCGAAGCGGCGGTGGTAGAGCTTCAGCACTTCGATCTGCAGGTCTTCGCGCGAGCCGAAGTGGGCGAACACGCCCGACTTGCTCATGTTCATGCGGTCGGCCAGCAGGCCGATCGTGAGTCCCTCGAGGCCGTCGCGGCTGGCGAGTTCGAGCGCAACGTCGAGAATCGCTGCACGCGTCATCTCGCCCTTGCGCATGACCATGGATTTGGCTGAAGTAGTAATACGAGACCCCCGCTTGAATCGAGAAAAAAATCCGAACGCTCGTACTATTATCTACCAGCCTCGAAATGTCAAACGGGAAGTTTAGAGTTGGCGTTCTATTGCTCGTCGCCGGCACGCTCGATCGCGCGGCGGTCGCGTTTGGTGGGTCGGCCCTTGATCGTACTGCTGGGCTCGGGGAACAGGCGGCGCGCTTCCTGGTCGTTGGCGCGCTTCTGGATGCTGACCTCGGTTTCGCGGTACAGCGCCTGCGCCACCGGGGCCGGGCCGCGCGTGCCGGACAGGCCCAGTACGATCACTTCCCAGCGGGTCGAGCCGTTGTCGATGAGGATCTTGTCGTTGATCTTCACCGAGCGCGCCGGCTTGACGTTCTCGGCGTTGATCTTGATCCGTCCGCGGTCGACCGCTTCCGCCGCCAGCGAGCGCGTCTTGAAGAAGCGCGCCGCCCACAGCCACTTGTCGATCCGTACGTTGTCGTTCTCACTCATGCATAGCCTATCGTAAAAATCCGCATCGTCAGTTTATACAAAAGATAGGCCGCTTCGTGTCCGGTGCGGCGCACCCAACTGAGTTGCTTCAAATCATCCAGGCCGACCGGGACGCCGTCGGCGATGCCGCCCTCGATCTGGGCCGCCATGCTGGAAGCGAAGCGGGCATCGCGCACCACCACGTTCGCCTCCTGGTTCACAAACAGGGACAGGCCGTCGCAATTGCTGGAGCCGACCGTGGCCCAATCGTCGTCGACCACCGCCACCTTGGCATGCAGCTGGGTCTTGCGGTACTCGACGATGCGCACGCCGGCCGCCAGCAGCTGCGGATAGAAGGAGTTCGCCACCGCGTCCTGCATGCGGAATTCGCCGACGCCGATCAGCAGGCAGACGTCGACCCCGCGCTGCGCCGCCTGCGCCAGCGCCTGGCGGAACTTGCGCCCCGGCGCGAAGTACGGCGTGGCCATCAGCACCCGCTTGCGCGCGCGGCCGATCGCCTGCAGGTAGGTGCGCTGGATGGTACGGCGGTTCCGCAGGTTGTCGCGCACCACGAAGCCGGCGCGCATCGGACGCTCGCCCAGCCCCGGCGCCTGCTTGCGGGTTTCGCGGAACAGGTGGTAGCGGTGCTTGATGTTCAGGTGGCCGGCGCGCGTCCACTGGGCCTGCGATTCGCGGTGGATGCGCTCGACCAGCGGCCCGCGCACGCGCACCGCGAAGTCCCAGCGCGGCGCCGGCAGCTTCGCATACGGCGCATAGTCGTGGTGCCAGTCGTCGTTGGTATTGATGCCGCCGACGAAGGCGGTCTCGCCATCGACCACGCAGATCTTGCGGTGGCTGCGCGCGGCGCCGCGCTTGAACCAGGGGTTGAACATGCGGTAGTGCACGCAATGCTGGGCGAACTCCTCGCCCAGCCGGCAGCAGTCGTGGCGGCCGGTACCGAACCAGTCGACCAGCACGCGCACCTTGACGTCGCGCTTGGCGGCGCGGATCAAAGCGTCGGTGACGGCGCGCGCGGTGTCGTCATTGGCGTAGATATAGGTTTCGTACAGGATCTCCTGCTTGGCCGAATCGATCGCGGCCAGCAGTTCCTTGAAATAGCCGCCGCCGCTTTCCAGCAGCTTGACGTCGTTGTTGGCGACGTAGGGAACCGTACGCATGGCAGGTCAGGACAACTGCAGGTTGGCGACGATCGGCGCGTGGTCCGACAGTTTGGCCCATTGCGGCCCGTGCATGACTTCCGCGTGCTCGACCTTGAAGCCGCGCACGTAGATGCGGTCCAGGCGGAACCACGGCATGGCGGCCGGGAAGGTCCGCGCCGGCACCAGGCGCCGTTCGCGGCCAGCCACGCTGCGCACCATCTGGCCGATCTTCGAGGCGCCCCGCTCCAGTTCGTCGAACACCTCGACCACCCCGAGCTTGACACGCAGGCAATCGCTCAGGGTATTGCGCCAGTCGTTGAAGTCGCCGGCGATGATGACCGGCTCGCCGTTCGGCGCCGAGTCGTGCACGGCATTGATGAGGGCATCGGTCTGGCGCCGGCGGCTGCCTTCGAACAGGCCCAGGTGCACCACGTAGCAGTGCACGTTCCCGACCGGCGTTTCCAGCACGCAGTGCAGGATGCCGCGCTGTTCATAGGCATGGTCCGAGACGTCGTGGTTGTGCTGGTTGGCGATCGGGTAGCAGGACAGCAGCGCATTGCCATGATGGCCATGGTCGTACACCGCGTTCATGCCGTAGGCGGCATGCAGCGACTCGCCCGCGAAGAACTCGTGCTGGGCGGTGTCCGGCCAGTGGTGATGCGGACTGCGCACTTTCTCGCCATAGCGCGCCTGGTAGCGGTCATGCCGGCCCTGCACTTCCTGCAGGAACACGACATTCGCATCGAACATGCCGATGGCCTTCTTCAAGGCCAGCACACGCGGCGTACTGCGAAAGGACGAGACGCCTTTATGGATGTTGTAGGTCGCAACACGAATTTTCATGGGAACATTTTAACCCCATCATTCCGTGTTCTTCCGTCAAGCGCGCCAATCGTGCGGCGCGCCAAAGCTCAAATACTCATCGCGGGCAGGGAGCTTCCAGCGGGGGTGCGGTTTTCCGCCGGCACCGGGTCGCGGTAGACGGGGTTGGTGCGCAGCGGACCGGTCAGACGCAGACCGTTCAGCAATTCAATGCACAGATAATCTTCGTCGACGACGCTGACGTCTTTTACTTTCTGCTCGTGCACGCGTTCGCTCATAGTTCCTCCAGTAGCCTCGTTGGACATTGCAAAACGAAAATTCGCCTTAGGCGACTCGTTGACCTTAATCAAATCGTTTCCCAGTGTCAAACAAACGAATCTATTGTGCTTACATATTTTTACAAAACTTAATTCCGTTGATACATGGCGTTTGTAGATGCCAGCTGACATCGCGCCAGGAATCTGCCTAAGCAAATTTTTGATGAAAGAAGCTGCTTGTCATGCATATGCAACAAATTGTCGAGAATTTGTAGGATATTTATTTCTCGATGGCTACAAAATCAGGTGTTAGCCGCCGCCACTACGCGGTTCCGCCCTTCCCGCTTGGCCTTGTACAAGGCCTTGTCGGCGGCCCAGAACAGGCTCTCGGCATCCGGACCGTGTTTTGGATATTCGGCAACGCCGAACGAGGCCGTGATGACGTCGGCGCCGGCGCCGTCATGCATCGGCGGGGCGCCGGCGATATCGGCGCGCAGCGCTTCCGCGCGCCGGGCCGCGTCTTCCTGCATGCAGTCCGGCATCAGGATCACCAGCTCTTCGCCGCCGTAGCGGCAGGCGACGTCGCAGTCGCGGATCGATTGCCGCACCAGCTGGGCAATGGCGCGCAGGACGGCGTCGCCGGCGGCATGGCCGAAACCGTCGTTGACGCGCTTGAAGTGGTCGACGTCGAGCACCACCAGCGACAGCGGCGCCGCCATGCGCCGCGAGCGCGCCAGCTCGCGCTTGAGGGTCTCGTCGAAATAGCGGCGGTTGAACAGGCCGGTGAGCGGGTCCAGCACCGACTGGCGGCGCAGCGATTCGCGCAGCCGGGCGTTGCCGAGCGCCAGCGCGAGCTGCTCGCCCACCGTGACGGCCAGCCGCTCCTGCTCCTCGCGCACGCTGCGCTCGTGCGCCAGGCCTTCCAGATGGATCATGCCGACCAGTTCTTCGTGCGTGACCAGTGGGATGCACAGGCGCGCGGCATGGTCTTCATCGCCGGCGCGGTTGCGGTAATGGCCGCAGCCGGGTTCGTCGTAGCCGGTGGTCCGGTAGCGGGCGCCGTGGCGCAGGGCCCAACAATCGTCCAGGCCGACTTTCTCCGGCTGGCTCGAGGTATCGCCCCATTGCGCCAGCCGGCACAGCGTTGTTTCTCCATTGCACAGTGCAAAGAAGGTACCGCCAACGCCGGGCAGCAGCCTGGTGAACCCGCGCGCCACGGCGGGGCCGGTATCCTGGCTGGATGGCAGCGCTTCGATCGCGCGCAGCATCCCGGCGACGGTGCGGAGTTCGCGGTTGTGGCGGCCGCTCAGCTCGACCGCTTCGGCCAGCTGCCCCGCCTTCTGTTCGAGCTGGCGGGCGGTCTGCTTGCGTTCGCGCAGCATGCGCGCCAGGACGATCAGCAAGGCCCCCAGCGCGCAGATATTGATGAGAGTGGCGCCGAGGCTGAAGGCGAACGAGCGGCTGGCGCCCGCCAGCATCTCGGTACGCAGGCGGTCGCGCCGCGCCTCGGTGCGCGCCTGCTGGATGCCGATCAGGCGGCGCAGCTCGTCCATGTAGGCCTTGCCGCGCATCGAACTGACCACCTTCTCGGTGCTGGCGAAGCCGGCGGTGCGCCGCATGGCGACGGTTTCGTCGAGCTCGGCAAGCTTGAGCTCGGCAACGCGGGCGATGCGCCAGATATCGGCCCGTTCGGCATCGCTGCGTGCATTCCCCTTCGCTACCCGGATGGCCGCCGGCAGTCGCTGCTCGGCCTCATAGTACGGATGGAGAAAGTTTTCGTTCCCCGTGATAATGAAGCCGCGCTGGCCGGTTTCGGCATCGCGCAGTGCATTGAGGATATTGTCCAGACGCTGCTGCTGCTCCAGTTCCGAGCGCAGTACCTGCATGCTGGCCGTGGTCGATCGGTGCAGCCAGAAAGGCACGGCGGCCACCAGCGTCATCACGAGGAAGACGGTCAGGGCGACAAACTGGATGTGCTTTTGACTGCGCATGCGACGTTCGGAAGAATTCCTTTACTCAAAAGGCAAGCGAACATAGCATAGATTTTGAACAGCACGATTGCGGTCGCAATTTTCGGAAGATTCCCACCGCAAATTTACGAATAATCCGATGCCAAAAAGCTGGAAACTCACACTTTGTTACATGGGAAGTGACGCGGCAACTGCAGGATCGCCTCCGCGTTCGAGCTCGAGAAGCAGCGGTCGGCCGCCTCCAGCAGCGGCAGCCAGGCGTATTGCAGGTGCTCGCGTGGCGCCAGTGTGATGGGAATGTCGCGCGGCACGCAGACGGAAAACACGTGCTCGGTATTGTGGGTGATGCCGGGCGCATAGCGATGGCGCCAGGTTGCATAGATCTCGTAGACGTTCGACAGGCGCCAGTCCTGCAGGCGGATGGTCTCGCCATCGGCGGCGATGCCGGTTTCCTCGAACAGCTCGCGGGCCGCGGTTTCCAACAAGGGCTCGTCGACGCGGTCGAGCGAGCCGGTGACGGATTGCCAGAAGCCGGGCCGGTCGGCACGCTCGATCAGCAGCACGTCGAGGTCGGCGGTGTGGATGACGACGAGGACGGATTCGGGGATTTTGTGGGGCATGGCGCTTATTGTAGCGCCCAAAAACGTCGTCCCCGCGAAGGCGGGGACCCAAGTTTGCCAGCGTTTCGTTATCGCACGCAGAACTTGGGTCCCCGCCTACGCGGGGACGACGTGCTACTGCTGACTTCCTTACGCCACCTTCGGCTGCTCGTTACGCAGACGGATATGCAGTTCCTTCAACTGCTTCTCGTCGACTTCCGACGGCGCATTGGTCAACAGGTCCTGCGCGCGCTGGGTCTTCGGGAAGGCGATCACGTCGCGGATCGACTCGGAGCCGGTCATCAGCGTGATCAGGCGGTCCAGGCCGAAGGCCAGGCCACCGTGCGGCGGCGCGCCGTACTGCAGGGCGTCCAGCAGGAAGCCGAACTTCAGCTGGGCTTCTTCGGCATCGATCTTCAGGGCGCGGAACACCTTGCTCTGGACTTCTTCGCGGTGGATACGGATCGAGCCGCCGCCCAGTTCCCAGCCGTTCAGGACCATGTCGTAGGCCTTGGCGACGCAGGCGCCCGGGTTGGTCTCGAGCATGTCTTCGTGGCCGTCCTTCGGTGCGGTGAACGGGTGGTGGGTGGCGTTCCAGCGGTCGCCTTCCTCGTCGTACTCGAACATCGGGAAGTCGATGACCCACAGCGGCGCCCAGCGGTCGTCGAACAGGCCGGCCTTCTTGCCGAATTCCGAGTGGCCGATCTTCACGCGCAGCGCGCCGATCGCATCGTTCACGACCTTGGCCTTGTCGGCGCCGAAGAAGATCAGGTCGCCGTCTTCGGCGCCGGTCAATTCCAGCACCTTGGACAGGACTTCATCCGAGATGTTCTTCACGATCGGCGACTGCAGACCGTCGCGGCCCTTGGCCTTCTCGTTGACCTTGATATAGGCCAGGCCCTTGGCGCCGTAGATGGCGACGAACTGGGTGTACGCGTCGATTTCCGAACGCGGCATCGAACCGCCCTGCGGCACGCGCATGCCGACCACGCGGCCGCCGGCCATGTTGGCGGCGCTGTTGAAGACCTTGAATTCGACGGTCTTCATCAGTTCGGTCAGGTCGGTGAACTCCAGCTTGACGCGCATGTCCGGCTTGTCCGAGCCGTAGGAGCCCATCGCGGTGGCGAAGTCCATCACCGGGAACGGGTTCGGCAGGTCGATGCCGGCGGCGTTCTTGAAGACGACGCGCATCATGTCTTCGAACAGGTCACGGATTTCCTGCTCGGTCAGGAACGAGGTCTCGCAGTCGATCTGGGTGAATTCCGGCTGGCGGTCGGCGCGCAGGTCTTCGTCGCGGAAGCACTTGGTGATCTGGTAGTAGCGGTCGAAGTTCGACACCATCAGCAGCTGCTTGAACAGCTGCGGCGACTGCGGCAGCGCGAAGAAGTTGCCCGGGTTGACGCGCGACGGCACCAGGTAGTCGCGCGCGCCTTCCGGGGTCGACTTGGTCAGCATCGGGGTTTCGATGTCGATGAAGCCCAGGTTGTCCAGGTACTTGCGGACTTCCATCGAGACTTTATAACGCAGGCGCAGGTTGTGCTGCATCTGCTGGCGGCGCAGGTCGAGCACGCGGTGCGTCAGGCGGGTGGTTTCCGACAGGTTGTCGTCGTCCAGCTGGAAAGGCACCGGCACCGACGGGTTCAGCACTTCCAGGCTGGTGGTGTTGATCTCGATCTTGCCCGACTTCAGGTTGGCGTTGGCGGTGCCCTCCAGGCGGTTCACGACGGTGCCGGTGACGCGCAGGCAGTACTCGTTGCGCACGTGCTCGGCGGCCTTGAAGACGTCCGCATTGTCGGGGTGGCAGACGACCTGCACCAGGCCTTCACGGTCGCGCAGGTCGATGAAGATGACCCCGCCGTGGTCGCGGCGGCGGTGCACCCAGCCGCACAGGCTGACGGTTTGGCCTAGCAGCTCTTCGGTCACGAGGCCGCAGTAGTTGGTACGCATGGAGGACATAGTTTTTCGATCCAGGTTGGTTATTCGGTGCCTGCTGCCAGGCGTTCGATTCTTGCTATCTTTTTATTCCGCGGCGACGGGGCGCTTCGCAGCTTCCGCCTCGAGCGTTTCCGCGGGCGCGACGACGCCCATCGACACGATGTACTTCAGGGCCGCGTCGACCGTCATGTCCAGTTCGACGACCCGGCTGCGTTCCATCATCAGGAAGAAGCCGGAGGTCGGATTCGGGGTGGTCGGCACGTACACGCTCACGTAGTCGCCCACCAGGTGGTTCTTCACGTCGCCGCCCGGCACGCCGGTCAGGAAGGCGATCGTGTACGAGTTCTCGTGCGGGTAAGGGATCAGGACCGCTTTGCGGAACGCATTGCCCGAGGACGAGAACAGGGTGTCGGACACCTGCTTGACGCTGCCGTAGATCGAATTCACGACCGGGATGCGGTTCAGCAGGCGTTCCCACAGGCGCACGAACCACTTGCCGACCAGGTTATTGGTCAGCACGCCGGTCAGGAACACGATCGCCAGCGTGATGATCGCGCCCAGCCCGGGGATGTAGGTGCGCGGCTGCCATTCGCTCGGCACCAGCACCAGCGACTGGTCCAGCGTGCCGATCACGAAGTTGAGCACCCAGGCGGTGATCGCCAGGGGCACCAGGACCAGCGCGCCGGTGATGAAATATTTACGCATCGCTCTTGCCTGGGGTTGCAGCCGGGGCCGGCGCCGCGGCCGGCGCCGCCTTGCTGCCCGCACTGTCGCTCGCGCCGGCGCTGCCGCCGTTCGCATCGCCGCTGCCGATGCTGCCGGCATTGCCGCCGCCATCGCCGGCCGGCGCGGTGCCGGTCGCCGGCGCCTTGCCACCGCGGAAGTCGGTCACGTACCAGCCGGTGCCCTTGAGCTGGAAACCGGCGGCCGTCACCTGCTTCTTGTACGATGACTTGCCGCAGGACGGGCACACGGTCAGCACCGGATCCGAAATCTTTTGCAGTACATCCTTGGCAAAACCGCATTCATCGCAGCGGTAGGCGTAAATCGGCATCTGAATACTCCGCAAAAATCATCAAAACCCTGAATTATAAAGCTTTTGCGGGAGCTTTTGCCGGTCGGTGGGGTCGATAGGCAGGATGGAAGGCCTTGCAACTTACTGCTATTCAGCAACAGTGTTGTTTTTACTCAGCACAATAGATGAGTTACGTTTGCCGAACATCAACATACCTGTTTAAATAGCACTCCTTAGTTGCTAAGAAACAGAAGTTTGCGCGACCGGCTTCGAGCCGTCGCCGCGAAGCCATACAAGAACGACTTCAAATCAGGGCCCGTCACGGGCCCTTTTCTTTGGCGCGCCGCCTACAGCGTCAGACCGCCCGACACCTCCAGCGTGGCGCCGTTCACGTAGCTGGCCTCGCCGGACAGCAGGAAGGCCACGCAGGCGGCCACCTCGTCCGGCCTGCCCATGCGGCCCTGCGGCACGGCGCCGACCATGTCGTCGATCAGATGCTGCGGGATGTCCTTGACGATGGACGTTTCCACGAAGCCCGGGCATACCGCATTGCAGCGCACGCCCTTGCGGCCCAGTTCGCGCGCCCAGGTCTTGGTCATGGCCAGCACGCCGGCCTTGGCGGCCGCGTAGTTGGTCTGGCCGAAATTGCCGCTCAGGCCGACGATGGACGAGATGTTCACGATTGCACCGCTGCTTGCGATCAGTGCCTCCACCGCCACCCGGCTGCAATTGAACACGCCCTTGAGGTTGACGTCGATGACGCGGTCCCACTGCGCCTCGCTCATCTTGCGCAACTGGGCGTCGGCCACGATGCCCGCATTGTTGACCAGGCCGTCGATGCGGCTGAAGTGCGCCAGCGTCGCATCGAAGGCCGCCTGCACGCTGGCCATGTCGGACACGTCGACGACGCAACCCAGCACATCGGTGCCCGCGGACGCACGCAGTCCGGCAACCGCCGCGTCGACGGCCTCGGCGCGCAAATCCCATACCGCGACGCGGGCGCCCATCGCCACGCAACGTCCTGCGATCGCCAGGCCGATGCCCTGCGCGCCGCCGGTCACCACCACTACCTTGCCGTTCAAATCCATGTCGCTTCCTTCGCTGTCAATTGGTTCCGCCATCCTGTCCGGCAATCGCCTCGCGGATGCCTTTCTTGTTGATCTTGCCGACGCTGGTGCGCGGGATCGCTTCGACGAAACGCACCTCGTCCGGGACCGCATACTTCGAGATCCGCCCCTGCTCCGCGTGCGCACGCACCTGCGCGCGCAGGTCCTCGGCGACAGCCTGCGCGCCGGGCTTGAGCACCACCAGCGCCAGCGGGCGCTCGCCCCATTTTGCATCCTTCACGCCGACCACCGCCACCTCGGCCACCGCGGGATGCTCGGACAGGATACTCTCCAGGTCGAGCGACGACACCCACTCGCCGCCGGTCTTGATCACGTCCTTCAGCCGGTCGCTCACCTGCAGCGTGCCCGACGCGGCAATCGTGCCGAGGTCGCCGGTGTGCATGTAGCCGCCCGCCCACAAGGCATCCGACGCCACCGGGTTGCCGAGGTAGCCCTGGGTCAGCCATGGCGCACGCACGGCCACCTCGCCGACGCTGGCGCCGTCGTGCGGCAGAGGCCGCATGTCGTCGTCGATCACCCGCAAGTCGACCAATGGAATCGGCGCACCGGTCCGCACCCGCTGCGCCGCCTCGTCCTGGGCGTCGCCGTCGAAGTCCGCACGGAGGTGGGCGACGGTCAGGATCGGCCCGGTTTCGGACAGACCGTAACCGGTGAACACGTCCAGTCCGCGCGCCATCGCGGCCAGCGCCAGCCCCTTCGGCAGGGCCGAGCCGCCGATCAGCATCTTGCCGCGCGACAGGTCGACGCCCGGCGAGGCCTCGGCCGAGAGCAGCATGTGCAGGATGGTCGGCACCCCATGCATGAAGGTCACGCCCTCCCTTGCGATCGTGCGCAGCAGGTCGTCCGCCACATAGCGGCCCGGATACACCTGCTTCAGCCCCAGCATCGTCGCGATATAGGGGAAACCCCAGGCGTGCGCGTGGAACATCGGCGTGATCGGCATGTAGACGTCGCCGCGCCGCAGGCTGCCCTGGTGCGGCGCCGCGCCGAACGCCGTCGCCACCGCCAGCGTGTGCAGGACCAGCTGGCGATGGCTGAAGAATACGCCTTTCGGCAGGCCCGTGGTGCCGGTCGTGTAGAACGTGGTGGCGCGCGTGTTCTCGTCGAAATCGGGGAAGTCGAAGTGCGCCGGCGCATCCGCCAGCAGCGCTTCGTACTCGCCGTCGAACGCCGGCATGCAGCCTGGCGCCGGCTCGCCGTCGCCGATCAGCACGATGCGCCTGACCGACGTCAGCTGCCCGGCGATCCCGGCCAGGACAGGCGCGAAGTCGGCGTGGACCAGCACGACCTCGGCGCCGGCATGGTTCAGCGTGTAGAGAATCTGTTCGGGCGCGAGCCGGATATTGACGGTCTGGAGCACCGCACCCATCATCGGCACGCCGAAGAAGGCTTCCAGGTAGCGGTGGCTGTCCCAGTCCATCACGGCGACCGTGCTGCCCTCGCCGACGCCGAGCCCGCGGAGGGCGTTGGCCAGCCGGCCCAGGCGCCCGATGAAGTCGGCGTAGGTGTAGCGATGGGTGTCGCGGTAGACGATTTCCTGGGTGCTTGCGGTGGCCGCGGCGGCGTGCAGCAGCTGCTTGATCAGCAGCGGGTAGGCATAGGCGGCCGGGCTCGGAGCGGCGAATGGGGTGGACATGGCTTGGTATCCTGCCGAAAAAAAGCGCCCCGGGAGGGGCGCGGGTCGGAACGGCTCAGCGGCTCATTTCCAGAGCGGGCACTTGGATTCCGCCTTGGTCATGTAGGCGCTCTCGCCCGGAATGACGGCGGCGACCTTCAGGTAGTCCCATGGGTATTTCGATTCCGCCGGCTTCTTCACCTGCAGCAGGTACATGTCGTGCACCATGCGGCCGTCCGGACGGATCGTGCCGTTGGCCGTGAACATGTCCTTGATCGGCGTCTTTTTCAAGTTGGCCATGACCTTGTCGCTGTCGTCGGTGCCGGCGGCCTTGACGGCCTTCAGGTAGGTCAGCGCGGCCGAGTAGTCGCCGGCCTGGGCCAGCGACGCCTCCTTCTTCATCTTCGCGAAATAGCGCTTGGACCAGGCGCGCGTTTCCGGATTCAGGTCCCAGTACCAGGCATCGGTCAGGTACATGTCCTGGGTCAGCTTGAGGCCGAGCGCATGCACGTCGGTGATGGTCATCAGGAGGCCGGCCAGCTTCATGTTCTTGTTGATGCCGAACTCGTTGGCGGCCTTGATCGCGTTGATGGTGTCGCCGCCGGCGTTCGCCAGGCCCAGCACCTGCGCCTTCGAGCCCTGCGCCTGCAGCAGGAAGGAGGAAAAGTCGGAGGCCGCCAGCGGATGCTTGACGCTGCCCAGCACCTTGCCGCCGCCGGCCTTGACGATGTCGGCGGTGTCCTTCTCCAGCGACTGGCCGAAGGCGTAGTCGGCCGTCAGGAAGAACCAGTTCTTCTCGCCCTGCTTGAGGAGCGTGCCGCCGGTGCCGCGCGCCAGCGCCGTCGTGTCGTAGGCGTAGTGGACCGTGTAGGGCGAGCAGTCCTCGTTGGTCAAACGGGTCGAGCCGGCGCCGACGGAAATGAACACTTTCTTCTTCTCGGCCGCCACCTTCGCCATCGCCAGGTTGGCGCCTGAATTGGTACCGCCGATCAGCATGTCGACGCCCTGCTGGTCGAACCATTCACGGGCCTTGCTGGCGGCGATGTCGGCCTTGTTCTGGTGGTCGGCTACGACCAGTTCGATCTTCTTGCCGTTGATCGCACCGCCCATGTCCGCGATCGCGAGGCGGATCGCCTCGGCGCCGCCCGGGCCGTCGAGGTCCGCATAGGTGCCCGACATGTCCGTGATGAAGCCGATTTTGATGGTGTCGCCGGACACCTGGGCCAGCGTTGCGCCGGAACCGGCAAGGCATGCGGCGCCGAAGGCCAGCGCCGTGATTTTGTGTTTCATGTTGTCTCCGTTTTTGGATTTTATGTCTGACGAAACAGCGCAGCGCGGGGTCCGCCATGACCGGACAATTAATTCATTGATCGGTGAATAAACTATAGAACGGTCTAGGCGCTTCCTGCAAGAAGATTCTGCAAGGCTACTGCGTCACTATTTCCACAAAGCGAATTTTTGCGCTTGCTTCGCGATTTCGACCGCTGCTATAGTTTATTCATCGGTTAATTAATTTTCCGAGAACCATAATAATCCTGGAGACACCATGCACACCTCGCGCCAGCGCCGCCAAGCCTGCCCGGCCGGCCCCCCTTCCCGGTCCTGAAGCTTTCCCTGCCGTCATCGTCAGTCCGGTACGCCCTGCCGTCGCCGTGGCCCACGCACGTCCGTCGACATCGTCCGCTCCCTGTTTTTCGCTCTCATCGAAAAGGAAACAACATGCAAAAGAAAATCCTCCCCTTGGCGCTGGCGCTTGCCTGCGGCATGCCGCTCGCTTCCCACGCCGTCGACTTCAAGGTCGGCGCCTCCACCAACCTGAGCATCAGCGGCCTGGTCGCGGTCGGCCTCAAATCCGGCGAAGTCACCGACACCACCCGCGCCGTCCAGCAGGAAACGCGCGTGGACGACAACACGTCGCGCCTGATTTTCTCGGGCAATACCGACCTGGGTAACGGGCTGAAGGCAATCTTCCGCATCGAAAACCGCTATACCAACGACACGCGTCCCTCGACCCCGCTGACCCCGGGTTCGGCAACGACCGTCGGCGCCGGCACCGGCTGGGCCGACGGCGATACTTGGGGCGGCATTTCCAGCCCCTGGGGCAACCTGGTGTTCGGCAAGTCGGTCCTGTACTACACGGATACGATCCAGGCCACCGCGGTTGGCCTGAAGGGCGCCGGCGAGAGCTACCGGATCTGGGACGCGAATGGCTTGGCCATCTACAATATCCTGAGCGAAGTCGGCACCAAGGGCGGCAATTTCACGACTCTGGGCCTGACCCGCGCGCAGAACGTGATCCGCTGGGACTCACCGGCTGTCAATGGCCTGGACGCGAGCGTGGCCTACTCGAAAAACCCGAGCGGCGACGAAAACCACTTCGGCTGCGCCGGCTGCGCGGTCGACTACGAGTCGGGCGGCACCTGGTATGGCCGCGTGCGGTACAACAACGGCCCGCTGAGCGCCTCGTTCAGCGTGTTGAACAGCAAAGTGCAGGGTGACGTGGTGGCCGCGCCGTATGTCGGTCCGCTGGACAAGACCGCCTACCGCATCGGCGCCGCCTACACCTTCGACAGCGGCTTCCGGATCGGCGCCGTGTACGACAACACCAAGGTCAGGAACGGCATCCCGGGCGCGGCCGCGGACGCGCGGCGTGGCGCCTACTCGCTGCCGGTCAGCTACAACTGGGGCCCGCATGCGGTCTACCTGACCTACAGCCGCGCCAACGATACCTCCGGCCTGGCCGACAGCGGCGCCAAGCAGCTGAACGCCGGCTACGACTACATGTTCGCGAAGAACACCTACGTCGGCGTGTACTACACGAAATTCAAGAACGACGCCAACGGCGGCTACTCGCCCTATCTGACCGGTTCGGCGCTCGGCGCGACCTCGCCGCGTCCGGGCGAAGGCTTCCGCCAGTTGTCGCTCGACCTGAACTACTGGTTCTGACCAGGGGGCGTCGGGGCCGTTCGTACGCTGTTGTAGAATACGGCGTCCAACCGAACGGCCCCACATCCATGACGCGCACCCCAGATTCTAAGTCCCTTGCTCCCGCAGCGCGCAAGCCGCGTGCGGTTGGCCGCCGCCCCAAGGGCGCGGACAACAAGGAAACCGCCACCGTCATTCTGGACGCCGCGGAAAAACTGTTTTCGGCGAACGGCTTCTATGGTGTCACGGTACGCGCCGTGGCCGACGAATGCGGGGTCGACTCGGCCCTTGTCCACTACTACTTCGGCACCAAGCAGGCGCTGTTCGACGCGGTGTTTGCGCGCAGGACCGAGCTGGTGAACCAGGACCGCATGGATGCGATGACGCGCTACGAGGAGGAATACGGCGACGGCATGACGGTCGAAGGCGTTGCAACGGCTTTCCTGATGCCGCTTCTCGACCGGGTGCGCCACAGCGATCCGGGCTGGAAGAATTATTTCGCCCTGGTCGGGCTGGTCAACAACTCGCGCGACTGGGGCGCCAAGACCATGACCGCCCACTTCGATCCGGTGGTGCGGCGCTTCATCGCGCTGCTGCAGCGCGCGCTGCCGGACGCCGGCACCGAGGACCTCTTCTTCAGTTACCACTTCCTGACCGGCGCCCTGACGCTGACGCTGAGCGACACCGGCCGTCTCGACCGGCTGTCGGACGGCCGCTGCAGCTCTTCCGACATCGAAGCGATCGCGCCGCGCATGATCGAATACGCGGCGGCCGGCTTCCGCGCAGTCTGCAAGCCCAGGACTTAGGCCGAAGCGCGCCTGCGTCCCTGCACCAGCGCCCCGATCTCCCCCACCACGCCACGCCGGAACAGCAGTACGCAGGCGACGAACACCAGGCCGGTCACCACGCCCACCGATTCGCCGAGGGTCGAGAACCACTCGACGCCGGTGACGCCGCTCAGCCAGGCGCCGAGGTCGCCGAGGCGGTTTTCGAGCGAGACGATCAGGAAGGCGCCGACGATCGGGCCGACCAGGGTGCCCATGCCGCCAACGAGGGTCATCAGGATGACGAGGCCGGACATGGTCCAGTGCACGTCGGTGAGGGTCTCGAAGCCCAGCACCAGGGCCTTGGTGGCGCCCGCCAGGCCGGCCAGCGCGCTCGATAACACGAAGGCCAGCAGCTTGTAGCGGTCGACGTCGTAACCCAGCGAGATCGCGCGCGGCTCGTTTTCCTTGATCGCCTTGAGCACCTGGCCGAAGGGCGAATGCACGGTGCGCACGATCAGCGCGAAGCCGGCGATGCAGATCGCCAGCACCACGTAGTACAGCACCAGGTCGTTCGACAGGTCGAGCCCGAACAGGCTGCCGCGCGGAATGCCCTGCAAGCCATCCTCGCCGTGCGTGAAAGGCGCGCGCAGCGCCGCGAAGTACACCATCTGCGCCAGCGCCAGCGTGATCATCGCAAAATAGATGCCCTGGCGGCGGATCGCCAGGGCTCCCATCACCAGGCCCAGCACGCCGGAGGCCAGCACGCCCAGCAGGATCCCGACCGGGACCGGCAGGCCGGCCGTGCTCAAGCAATAGCCCATCACGTAGCCGCCGGCGCCGAGGAAGGCGGCGTGGCCGAAGGACAGCAGGCCGGTATAGCCGATCAGCAGGTTGAAGGCGCAGGCGAACAGGCCGAAGCACAGCAGCTTCATCAGGAACACCGGGTAGGCGACGAAGGGCGCGCCCAGGGCCAGGACCAGTGCCGCCATGCATAAGATTTTCTTGTTCATCTCACTTTTCCTTGCCGAACAGGCCCGCCGGGCGCAGCAGCAGCACGATCACCATCACCACGAACACCACCACTTCCGAGCCCTCCGGATAGAACACCCGGGTCAGGCCCTCGATCACGCCCAGCCCCAGGCCGGTGACGATGGAGCCCAGGATCGAGCCCATCCCGCCGATCACCACCACCGCGAACACGACGATGATCAGGTTGGAGCCCATCAGCGGCGTGACGTTGATGACCGGCGCCGCCAGCACGCCGGCCAGGCCGGCCAGCGCGACGCCGAAGCCGTAAGTCAGCATCACCATCATCGGCACGTTGACGCCGAAGGCTTCGACCAGCTTCGGATTCTCGGTGCCGGCGCGCAGGTAGGCGCCGAGGCGGGTCTTCTCGATCACGAACCAGGTCGCCAGGCAGACGCTCAGGGACGCGGCCACCACCCAGCCGCGGTAGTTCGGCAGGATCATGAAGCCGAGATCGGTGGCGCCGGCCAGCGCCTCGGGCACGTCCAGGGTCTGGCCCGACACGCCGTAGAACGAGCGGAACACGCCTTCCAGCAGCAGGGTCAGGCCGAAGGTGAGCAGCAGCCCGTACAAATGATCGAGTTGATAGAGCCAGCGCAGCATGCTGCGCTCGATGACGATGCCCAGCAGCCCCACCGCCAGCGGCGCCAGCACCAGCATCATCCAGTAGTTCAGGCCGAACTGGGTCACGCCGATGTAGGCCAGGAAGGCGCCCACCATGTACAGGGCGCCGTGCGAAAAGTTGATCACGTTGAGCAGGCCGAAGATCACGGCCAGGCCGAGCGACAGCATCGCGTAGAAGGATCCGTTCACCAGCCCGAGCAGCAACTGGCTCATCAGGGCCTGCAGAGGAACGCCGAAGATCTCCATCACACCCCCAACAGTTCGGTCAGCACCGGCATGCGGGCGTTCAGGTCGGCGGACGCGATGGTCTCGACGATCTGCCCGTGCTCGATCACATAGAAGCGGTCCGCCAGCGGCGCCGCGAAACGGAAGTTCTGCTCGACCATCACGATGGTATAGCCCTTTTCCTTCAGCGTGACGATCATGCGCGCCAGCGCCTGCACGATCACGGGCGCCAGGCCTTCGGAGATTTCGTCCAGCAGCAGCAGGCGCGCGCCGGTGCGCAGGATGCGCGCCACCGCCAGCATCTGCTGCTCGCCGCCGGACAGGCGCGTGCCCTGGCTGTTCCGGCGCTCCAGCAGGTTCGGGAACATCGCGTAGATCTCGTCGATCGACATGCCTGCCGCCGCGCCTTTCGACGCCGCCAGCACCGGCGGCAGCATCAGGTTCTCCTCGGTCGACAGCGAGGCGAAGATGCCGCGCTCCTCCGGGCAGTAGCCGACCCCGAGGTGGGCGATGCGGTGGGTCGGCAGGCCGATGGCTTCGCTGCCGTTGATCCTGATCGAGCCGGATCGCTTGCCGGTCAGGCCCATGATGGCGCGTAGCGTGGTGGTGCGGCCGGCGCCGTTGCGGCCCAGCAGGGCCACGACTTCGCCCGGCTGCACGCTCAGGCCGATGCCGTGCAGGACGTGCGATTCGCCGTACCAGGCCTGCAGGTCCTTGATCTCGAGTGCGGCGGTCATCAGTGCGCTCCCTGTAATTCGACTGCCGAGGAGCCCATGTAGGCTTCCATCACCTGCGGGTTGCCGGACACCTCGTCATAGGTCCCTTCGGCCAGCAGCGCGCCGCGCTGCAGCACCGAGATGCGGTCGCAGATGCCGGCCACCACGCTCATGTTGTGCTCCACCATCAGGATCGTGCGGCCGGCGGAAACCTTGGCGATCAGTTCCGTCACGCGGTGCACGTCCTCGTGGCCCATGCCCTGGGTCGGTTCGTCCAGCAGCATCAGCTCCGGCTCCATCGCCAGCGTGGCCGCGATCTCCAGCGCGCGCTTGCGGCCATACGGCAGGCTGGCGGTGACGTGGTCGGCAAAGCCGGCCAGGCCGACTTCGTCGAGCAGCTGCATCGCGCGGCCGTTCAGCGCATCCAGCGAACGTTCGCTGCGCCAGAAGTGGAAGCTGCTGCCAAGCGCCCGCTGCAGGCCGATGCGCACGTTCTGCAGCACGGTCAGGTGCGGGAACACCGCCGAAATCTGGAAGGAACGGATGATGCCCATGCGCGCGATCTGCGCCGGCGCCGCCGCCGTGATGTCGCGGCCGTTGAACAGGATCTGCCCCGACGTCGGGGCCAGGAATTTGGTGAGGAGGTTGAAGCAGGTGGTCTTCCCTGCCCCGTTCGGTCCGATCAGCGCGTGGATATGCCCGCGCGCGATCTGCAGGTCGACGCCGCTGACCGCGGTGAAGCCCTTGAAGCTCTTGGTGAGCTTGCGTGTTTCGAGTATGACGTCCGTCACTCGCGTCTCCGTTTTTCATCCGTTGATGAATTTTTTTTCGATCATACACCGGAACGATACAACTAAACAAGATGAGGCGGAGGTCCCTGGATTCTGAATTATCTCCTGCTCCACAGCATCCAGCGCTCCTTGCCCGCAAAGACCGGGATCGAGTCGGCGACGTCCTGGTCGGCGACGCAGTCGAAGTGCGGCGACAGCAGCGCTTCCAGCTGCGCGCGGGCGATGCCGAAGGGCGGCCCCTTCGCGTGATCGTCGAAGAAGAAGTAACCGGCCAGCAGGCCGCCCGGCGCCAGCAGCCGCGCCCAGCGTGCGGCGACGTCAGGCCAGCGCGCCCGCGGCAGCGCGCACAGGAAGGCCTGTTCGTAGACCAGGTCGAGCGGCTTGGGCGGCGTGTAGCCGAAGAAGTCGGCCTGCACGATGCGATCGGCGTGCGGCCCGGCCAGCGACTTCGCGCGCGCGACGGCGCTCGGCGAAAAGTCGATGGCGGTGGCGTCCCAGCCGGCGTCCAGCATCAGCGCCAGTTCGTGGGCCGCGCCGCAGCCGGGGATCAGCACCGTGCGCGCGGCCGGCATGCCAGCCACGAAAGCCCGCAGCGCGGCCGGCGCCCCGCCGCGGTCCCAGGGCGTGAACTGCTTGTCGAAGCGCTCGTCCCAGAAGGCCGGCGCGAGCGGATCGCGGATGGCGAATTCCGGCATGGTCCTCGGTGGCCGCTTAGTGGCCAAGCAGGAACAGGGCCGCCATGCCGACCACCGCGACCGCCGTCACGCCGGCCAGCAAGGCCAGCAGACGGTTGGTGCGGCGCTGGTTCTCCACCAGCTTGTACATCAGGTCGCCCATGTCGAGGGCGCTGTGGGCGCGCTTGTGCAGCACCTGGTGCACCAGGCGCGGGATCTGCGGGAAGATCTGGGCGAAGCGCGGCGCTTCGTCGCGCAGGCGCTCGGCAAAGCCGCGCCAGCCGACCTGCTCGGCCATCCAGCGCTCCAGGTAGGGTTTCGCCGTCTTCCACAGGTCGAGGTCCGGATCGAGCTGGCGCCCCAGGCCCTCGATGTTCAGCATGGTCTTCTGCAGCAGCACCAGCTGCGGCTGGACTTCGACGTTGAAGCGGCGCGAAGTCTGGAACAGGCGCAGCAGCACCTGGCCGAACGAGATGTCCTTCAGCGGGCGGTCGAAGATCGGTTCGCAGGTGGCGCGCACGGCGGCTTCGAGCTCGTCGACGCGGGTTTCGGGCGGCGCCCAGCCGGATTCGATGTGGGCCTCGGCCACGCGCTTGTAGTCGCGGCGGAAGAAGGCCAGGAAGTTCTGCGACAGGTAGTCCTTGTCGAAGTCGTTCAGGGTGCCGACGATGCCGAAGTCCAGCGCGATGTAGCGCCCGAAGGTCGCCTCTTCCACCGACACCAGGATGTTCCCGGGGTGCATATCGGCGTGGAAGAAACCGTCGCGGAACACCTGGGTGAAGAAGATCTCGACGCCGTCGCGCGACAGCTTTTTCAAATCGACGCCGGCCGCGACCAGGCGGTCGGTCTGCGAGATCGGGATGCCGTTCATGCGCTCCATCACGATCACGCTGCTGGAGCAGTAATCCCAGTACATCTCCGGGACCATCAGCAGGGTCGAGTTGGCGAAGTTGCGGCGCAGCTGGGCGGCCTGGGCGGCTTCGCGCATCAGGTCCAGCTCGTCGTGCAGGTACTTGTCGAATTCGGCCACCACTTCGCGCGGCTTCAGGCGGCGGCTGTCCGGCCACACCTTTTCGATCAGGCCGGCAGCCATCTGCATCAGGGCCAGGTCTTCGTCGATGGTCGACTTCATCCCGGGACGCAGCACCTTGACCGCGACTTCCTTGCCGTCCTTCAGGGTCGCGAAGTGGACCTGGGCGATCGAGGCCGAGGCCACCGGGGTGCGTTCGAAGGTGGCGAACAGTTCGCTGGGCGGGGCGCCGAGGGCGCGCGTGATCTGGGCGATGGCGAGGTCGGAATCGAAAGGCGGCACGCGGTCCTGCAGCAGCGACAGCTCGGCCACGATATCCGGCGGCATCAGGTCGGGACGGGTCGACAGCACCTGGCCGAACTTCACGAAGATCGGGCCCAGCTCTTCCAGCGCCAGGCGCAGGCGGATCGCGCGCGGCGAGGTGATGCGGCGCCAGAAGAACAGCGTGTTGATGAAGCGGGCGGTGCGCGGCACGTCGAGGCCGGACATCGCGATTTCGTCGAGACCGTATTTCGTGAAAACCGTGAAGATCTTCAGCAGGCGCAGGAATTTCAGAATCATCAGCTATCCGTGTCGGGGCTGCGCTGGGCGCGCGCCTGTTCCAGTGTTTGTTGCAGTTTTTGCTCCAGCCTGGCGATGCGCTTGGCGGTGCGCTCGACGTCGTCGCGCACGCGGTTCACGTCGTCCGCAAAGGCGTCGACGCTGTCCGGGCGGACCAGCACGCGGCGCTCTTCGAGCAGGAATTCGGCGACGTTCTCGGCCAGGCGGCGACCGGCCCCGCTCGCATGCGCCACGGCTGCGCGCGCGCCGCCGGCCAGGCGGTTGGCCGCGATCGGGCCGAGAAAGCGTTCCAGGTCGTGTTCGGCGTCCCAGCGCAGGCCTTTCGAGAGCTGGGAGATGGTGTTGGCGAATTCGGCGTCGCCGTCGATGCGCACGTAGGAAAAGGCGCGGTCGCGGTTCTGCAGGATCAGCGGCAGGTCGCTCATCTTGACGTGGATGGTCACGTCCGGCGTGTCGTCGCTGTCCGCCGCCTCGAGCATGCCGTCCTTCGCCACGCGCATGCACAGGCGCACGTGGCCCATGTCGATGCAGGCGACCTTGCCGGCCTTGCGCATGAGGGTGTCGCGGGCCCAGGCTTCCTGGGCCAGCAGGTGATTGATGGTGGCGACGGCGATAGAAGAAGTCGGTGACATGGGGGGCTGCGCTCAAAAAAAAACCGCCCTGTGTTGGGCGGTTTCGATCTTACCAGTTCGCCGGGGCACAAACCCGGCGGCACGGATCGTTCTCGCAAATTTATTGCAAAAATGACTTTACGTGATCTGTTGAATACCGGCCAACACCCAGCCACCGTTACCGTTCAAGGGCTTCGCCAGGTTCCACACCTCGACGTAAGGCTCCGCCTGGGCGCCCGGGGCGTTGCGGATCATGCCGTTGAACTGCACGCTGGCCAGGTAGTCGCGCTCGGTGGTTTCGATGCCCAGCAGCTGGGCGTCGATCGAGACGACTTCGGTGTAGTCCTGGTTGCCGCCGCGCTCCTGGATCTGCAGCTGCAGCTCGGCGAACACCTCCGGCGAGGTGAATTCGCGCAGGTCCATCAGGTCGCCGCGGTCCCAGGCGGCCTGCATGCGGATGAAGGACGCTTTCGCATGGCGCAGGAAGGCTTCGGTATCGAAACCGGCCGGCACGCCCCACTGCTCGTGGCCCGCCTGCTTGTTCAGCGACACGTTCGAGGTCGGCTGGTTGTAACCGCCCGAATAGCTGCTCGACGTGTTCGGCTGCCAGCCCTGGTTCAGGCCGGAACCGATTTCGGGCGTGGCCGTGGCCGGCATCGGGCTCTGGTTGAAGCCCGAGAACTGCGGATTGCTCGGCGTGGCCTTGCGGCGGAACATCCGCACGATGAACATCACGGCGAACACCAGCAGCAGGAGCATCAGGATCGACGACAGGGCGCTGGCCATGGCGCCGCCGATGCCGAGGTGCGAGAAAAGCGCGCCCAGGCCGAGGCCCAGCAGCGCACCGCCCAGCACACCCTTCCACATGCTCGGACGGCGTTGCGGGATCGGCTGCGGCGCCATCGGGGCCGGCGCCGGACGTTGATAACCGGGCTGCTGGTAAGGCGCCGGTGCGGGCGCCGGGGCCGGCGCGCGCATGCGGCTCACCGACGACGACTGGCGGCCGAAGGAACGGCCGCCGCCGACCGGACGGGCGAACGCGTCGGCGATGAAGGACAGCGCCGTTACCGCGATCATCGTACTGGCCAAGAATTTTTTCATCGTCGTCACCTCAAAGTTTGATGCCGGTGTGCAGTGCAGCCACACCAGCCGTCAGGTTGTAGTACTGCACGCGGTCCAGGCCTGCCGTTTCCATCATCGACTTCAGGGTCTCCTGGTCTGGATGCATGCGGATCGATTCCGCCAGATAGCGGTAGCTCTCGGCATCGCCCGCGATGCGCTGGCCCAGCCACGGCAGCACCGAGAACGAATAGACGTCGTAGGGCTTCTGCAGCGGCGCGGCCACCTTCGAGAACTCCAGCACCAGCAGCTTGCCGCCCGGCTTCAGCACGCGGCGCATTTCCGCCAGCGCCGCGTCCTTGTGCGTCATGTTGCGCAGGCCAAAGGCCACGCTGACCCGGTCGAAATAATTGTCCGGGAACGGCAGCTTTTCCGCATCACACAGCAAGGTGGGGGTCACCAGGCCCTTGTTCAATAGTCGGTCCCGGCCGACGCGCAGCATCGACTCGTTGATGTCGGTGAGCCAGACCTCGCCGCTGGGGCCGGCCTGCTTGGCGAAGGCCTTGGCCAGGTCGCCGGTGCCGCCGGCGATGTCGAGCACCTTGAAACCCGGGCGGATGCCGGCCTGGGCGATCGTGAAGGTCTTCCAGATGCGGTGCAGGCCGCCGGACATCAGGTCGTTCATCACGTCGTACTTCGACGCGACCGAGTGGAATACCTTGGCAACCTCGTGGACCTTCTCGTCTTCGGAGACGGTCTTGTAGCCGAAATGGGTGGTGTTGGTCATAAGTTGTGCCAGTTTGATCTTGCTACATTATACAAGGCTCGTTCCTGGCTCAGGCGCCGGGCTCGCCCGGCTGCCGGCGGCCCGGCGCCACCCTTTCATCATACTGCTGAGCTGTTGTCGTGGAAATAACAACACTGTTAAAAACTTTATTTCAATCGTGCAGCACTTTCTTGAAATTTTGCTTATAGTGAATGGGCTTTGTTCAGTCCGTCACGGCGAAGACCTCGGATGAGGCAAAGTTTGAAAAATTACTTATTAAGAGAGAAAAGACATGGCGACTGGCACTGTGAAATGGTTCAACGATTCCAAGGGTTTTGGCTTCATCAAGCCGGATGATGGCGGCGACGACCTGTTCGCGCACTTCTCGGCAATTAACACGGCCGGCTTCAAATCCCTGGCGGAGAACCAGCGCGTCAGCTTCGAAATCACCACCGGCCCGAAGGGCAAGCAGGCTGCCAACATCCAGCCGCAGGCTTAATTGCCGATTCGCCGGTTTCCACCGGCATCCAGAGAAGCGCCGTGCGATGAGCCGGCGCTTTTTTCATTGAAAAATCGGCGTCGAGCGCGCCAATTCCCCAATTTTCTGCCGAGCTTCTCTTTCATGTTCGTGCGCTCTCTCAACCGCAAGTGGCTTTTACTGGCAGGCATTGCCATGTTGGCAGCGTTCGTAGCGATCGTGGCTTTGAGCTGGCTTTCGATCGCGGTGAATAGCTACCCATCCTGTTTGAGCTACCAATCGAATGAGAACGCCCGACTCGATGGCTTGTTGAAGGCATCCTTCGATGACTATCTTATAGCGCACGGCTTTGAGACGGCTTCCTCGGAAAATGGCGTCATCAATTGGGATTCTCGCTCGACATTTGTTCAATGGAGCGGCGGGTGGCTGAATGTGTGCACCAGAAACGAGGCATCCACGCACTGGCTCACTGTTGCGCACGACCTGCAGGCGCTCAGCTTGCGTGCGCATTGGTCTCCGCAGGCGTACTTGCATGTGAACCCCGATCTAACCGCATGCAAGACTGGAAATGGCATGCCGCTTGATTTTCCCGTTGATTTCGAGAACATAGGGGCGTCTATCAAACGCGTGAAGGCCACCTGCACTGGCGTCCGATGACTGCAAACCTGATGTGATGCGCAGGATCAGTCCGCCTGCCGCTCCAGGCGCTCGGCGGCCAGCGCAGTAACGACGGCCTGCAGGACATGCACGGCCCAGCGCTCGCCTGCCTTGCGCGGACCAGCCGCCACTTCACCCTCGGTAATCCCGAGAACTGGCGCAATGCCGGCGATATTCACGGCGTACAGCGCGGTGCCATACAGCGTACCCAGTGTCACCGGCGACAGGTTCGGCGCCCATTCACGTAACGTCGGCAAGACGGCGCCGAAGGCCGCTGACGCCCCGAGGTGGTTGACGAATTCAACGGCGCTGGTGCCGGCGTCGCCGATGACGGCGCGTGAACCGGTCGTGCGGTCGATCCAGTCGACCGCATCGCGGTCCAGCGTCTTGGTCAACAGTCCGGTCTTGCGACCCGCGACCATGAAGGCTGTCGTGACGACGCCGGCGATCAAGCCGCCCAGTATTGCTGCTTTGTGCTTTTCCATGCGCCCACCTTACACCGGCGAATGGACGGCATCGGTGCGGTGCTGCACCGATGCCGCATTGCGGCTTTGCTGGACATACTCAGTGATGATGGCCGCACGCATGCGGCTTGGCCGCCGCACCCGGCAGCACCGTGCCCGGCGCGCGTCCGCTGTCGCCTTCGAAGCCGGCGGCGTGCAGGCGCTGCAGGTAGTCCTGCCACAGCGCCTGCTGCTCGTTGCCCAGCTTGTACAGGTAGTCCCAGGTAAAGATGCCGGAATCGTGGCCGTCCGTGAACAGCGGTTTCACGGCGTAGTTGCCGACCGGCTCGACGCCCTGGATGCCGACCTCGCGCTTGCCAACCTGCAGGACTTCCTGGCCCGGGCCGTGGCCCTTCACTTCGGCCGACGGCGAGTAGACGCGCATCAGCTCGAAGGGGATGGTGAAGGCGGCGCCGTCGTCGAAGGCGATTTCGAGGATTCTGGATTGCTGGCGGATGGTGAGGCTGATGGGGGTGGGCATGGGGATTCTCTGTGTTAGCCCGTCGTTCCCGCGCAGGCGGGAACCCAGGTTGCACGCGGCTCGACTGCCCATGCAGAGCTTGGATCCCCGCCTACGCGGGGATGACGGTGCGTAGGGTGACGATGATGCTATTTTATCGGTTCGCGAACGTCCGCTCGATCGCCCGCTTCAATTCCGGCAGCAGCGCCCGTCTCTGCGCCAGCACCGCCTCCTCCGTAGAACGCACCGCCTGCGCCCACACCGGCGCCGGGAAGTGCGCATCGTCCGCGTAGCGCGGAATCACGTGCCAGTGCAGGTGCGGCACCACGTTGCCCAGGCTGGCCACGTTCACCTTCAGCGGCTGCATGACCTCGCGCACCGCCTGCTCCAGCTTGAACACGGCCTCGTTCAGCAGCAGGCGGTCGTCGTCCGCCAGGTCGCTCACTTCGCGCACATGCTCGTTCCAGATCACGCGAGCGAAGCCAGGGTAATTGGCTTCGTCAGCCAGGATCACCGCGAACTTGTCCTTGGCGACCACCTTGGCGGCAGCCGCCAGTTCGCACAGCTCGCAACCACTCGCACGCGTCATACCAGCACCCTTTCGATCCCGCCGTTGTTCGCGTTCGCCACGTAGTTCGGCAGCCAGTTCTCGCCCAGCAGATGCCGCGCCATCTCGACCACGATGTAGTCGGCGGTCGTGCCGGAATCCTCGTTGTAGCGCGACAGGCCCTGCAGGCAGGACGGGCAGCTGGTCAGGATCTTTACCTTGCCGTCGAAGCCGTCGGCGCGCAGCTTGTCGGCGCCCGTCTCCATTTCCTCTTCCTTCCTGAAGCGGACCTGGGTCGCGATGTCCGGACGCGACACGGCAAACGTGCCCGACTCCCCGCAGCAGCGGTCGTTCTTCTCGATCTTGACCTTGTCCGCGGTCTGCACCAGCGCATTCACCGTCTTGGTCGCATCCTGCAGCTTCATCGGCGTGTGGCAGGGGTCGTGGTACATGTAGCGGGTACCGGTCACGCCTTCCAGCTTGACACCCTTCTCCAGCAGGTATTCGTGGATGTCCATGATGCGGCAGCCGGGGAAGATCTTCTCGAACTCGTAGGTCGCCAGTTGATCGTAGCAGGTGCCGCAGGAGACCAGCACCGTCTTGATGTCGAGGTAGTTCAGGGTGTTCGCCATGCGGTGGAACAGCACGCGGTTATCCGTCATCATCTTGTCGGCCTTGTCGTACTGGCCGGCGCCGCGCTGTGGATAGCCGCAGCACAGGTAACCCGGCGGCAGCACGGTCTGCACGCCGACGTCCCACAGCATCGCCTGGGTCGCCAGGCCCACCTGCGAGAACAGGCGCTCGGAGCCGCAGCCCGGGAAGTAGAACACGGCCTCCGTATCGGCGTTGGTGACCTTCGGATTGCGGATGATGGGGATGACCTTGTCATCCTCGATGTCGAGCAGGGCGCGCGCGGTCTTCTTCGGCAGGTTGCCCGGCATCTTCTTGTTCACGAAGTGGATCACCTGCTCGCGGATCGGCGCTTTACCGGTGGTCGGCGGCGGCGCCTTGGTCTGCTCCCTGGCCACCGCCTTCAGCACGCTGGCGCCCAGACGCTGGGCCTTGTAGCCCAGGTCGACCATGGCCTTGCGGGTGGCGTTGATGGTGGTCGGGTCGGTCGCATTCAGGAAGAACATGGCAGCGCGGTTGGCCGGCTTGAAGCTGCGCTTGTCCATCTTGCGCAGCAGGTTCCGCATGTTCATCGAGACGTCGCCGAAGTCGATGTTGACCGGGCACGGCGTCACGCACTTGTGGCACACGGTGCAGTGGTCGGACACGTCCTCGAATTCTTCCCAGTGCCGGATCGAGACGCCGCGGCGGGTCTGCTCTTCGTAGAGGAAGGCTTCGATCAGCGCGGAGGTCGCGAGGATCTTGTCGCGCGGCGAGTACAGCAGGTTCGACTGCGGCACGTGCGTGGTGCAGACCGGCTTGCACTTCCCGCAGCGCAGGCAGTCCTTGATGCTGTTGGCGATCGCGCCGATATCGCTCTGCTGCATGATCAGCGATTCGTGCCCCATCAGGCCAAAGGACGGCGTGTAGGCGTTGGTCAGGTCGGCCGCCACCGCGCTCGTGTTCAGCAGCTTGCCCTTGTTGAAGCGGCCTTCCGGATCGACCCGGTTCTTGTAGTCGCGGAAGTCGGCGATCTCTTCGTCGGTCAGGAACTCCAGCTTGGTGATGCCGATGCCGTGTTCGCCCGAGATCACGCCGTCCAGCGAGCGCGCCAGCTTCATGATGCGCTCGACCGCTTTATGGGCGTCCTGCAGCATCGCGTAGTCGTCCGAGTTCACCGGCAGGTTGGTGTGGACGTTGCCGTCGCCGGCGTGCATGTGCAGGGCGACGAACACGCGCGAACGCAGCACGCGCTGGTGGATGGCGGTGGCTTCGTCGAGGATCGGTTTATAAGCCGCGCCGTTGAAGATCTGGCGCAGCGGCGCGCGGATGTCCTGCTTCCACGAGACGCGCACGGTGTGGTCCTGCACCACGTCGAACAGGGTCGCCTGCGGCTGGCCCGCCATGCGGCGCTCGAAGCTTGCATGGAAGCCGTCGAGGCCGAATTCGGCCAGCTTCGGCAAGACGTCCTTCAGCGGATGGTCGAGGTTCGCCAGCAGCCAGCCCCAGCGCGCGGCCACCTTGGCCAGCAGCTCGTCGGCCTGCTGCGGACGGTCGCCGAGGATCTCTTCCTTCGACACGCCCTCGCCGGTGGCATCGTCGGCCTTCATCACTTCCAGCTGGCCCGACTCGATCAGCGCATGCAGCTCGCCGGCCAGCTGCAGCTTGTTCTTGATCGACAGCTCGATGTTGATGCGCTCGATGCCGTCGGTGTACTCGCCCATGCGGTTCAGGGGGATCACCACGTCTTCGTTGATCTTGAAGGCGTTGGTGTGGCGCGCGATGGCCGCGGTACGGGCGCGGTCGAGCCAGAATTTCTTGCGCGCCTCGGGCGAGACGGCGATGAAGCCCTCGCCCACGCGGGTGTTCGCCAGACGCACCACTTCCGATGCGGCCTGCGCGACGGCGTTCTCGTCGTCGCCGACGATGTCGCCGAACAGCGCCATCTTCGGCAGCGTGCCGCGCTTGGATTTCGTCGCGTAACCGACCGCGCGCAGGTAACGCTCGTCCAGGTGCTCGAGACCGGCCAGGCGCAGCGACGCGAATTCCGGCTTGCCGCTTTTCGGCAGACTGTCGAGATAGTCCTTGATCTCGACGATCGACGGAATCGCATCGCGCGCCTGGCCGAAGAATTCCAGCGCCACGGTGCGCGTGAACTTCGGCATCTTGTGCAGGATCCAGCGGCCGGAGGTGATCAGGCCATCGGTCCCCTCCTTCTGGATGCCCGGCAGGCCGGCCAGGAATTTGTCGGTGACGTCCTTGCCCAGGCCCTCCTTGCGGAAGCGGTGGCCTTCGATCGACAAGGTCTCGGTGCGGAACGGCGCGCCCTTGGGGGCGCCCTTTTCCGACGGATGCGTCCATTCGAGCTGGAAGCTCGCGACCGGCGCATCGTGGATCTTGCCGAGGTTGTGGTCGACGCGGGTCACGTCCAGCCAGTCGCCGTTCGGATCGACCATGCGCCAGGATGCCAGATTATCCAGCGCCGTCCCCCACAGCACGGCCTTCTTGCCGCCCGCGTTCATGGCGATGTTTCCGCCGATGCAGGAGGCGTGGGCCGAGGTCGGGTCGACCGCGAACACGAAGCCGGCCTTCTCGGCGGCCTGCGAGACGCGCTGGGTCACCACGCCGGCGCCGGTGAAGATGGTCGCGTATTCGCGATCGACGCCCGGCAGGCGGCGCATCTCGACCTCGCCGAGCTGGATCAGCTTTTCGGTGTTGATCACGGCCGACATCGGCGTGAGCGGAATCGCGCCGCCGGTGTAGCCGGTGCCGCCGCCGCGCGGGATGATGGTCAGGCCAAGCTCGATGCAGCCTTTCACCAGGCCGGCCATCTCGTCTTCGCTGTCCGGCAGCAGCACCAGGAAGGGATATTCGACGCGCCAGTCGGTGGCGTCGGTGACGTGCGAGGTGCGGTGCATGCCGTCGAAGCGGATGTTGCGCTTGTCGGTGTAGCGGCCCAGCACGGCCTTCGCGCGCTTGCGCAGGTCGTACATGGCGCGGAACTCGTTACCGAAATCGTCGACCGCCCTGCGCGCCGCTTCCAGCAGTTGCTCGACTGCCGTGCTGCGCGCCGCGGCGGTGGCCGGGTCGGCGTTGTCGTTCGTATCCACCGTCAGGCGGCGCTTGTCGACTTCCGCCAGGCGGTGATGCAGGGCCTCGATCAGCTTGGCGCGCCGCTTCGGGTTGTCCAGCATGTCGTCCTGCAGGTAGGGATTGCGGCGCACCACCCAGATATCGCCCAGCACCTCGTACAGCATGCGCGCCGACCGCCCGGTCTGGCGCGCGCCGCGCAGTTCGTCCAGCAGCCGCCACGAGGATTCGCCCAGCAAGCGGATCACGATCTCGCGATCGGAAAACGAGGTGTAGTTATACGGGATCTCGCGCAGGCGGGCGGGCGCGTTCTCTTCGAGGAGGGCGTGGATGTTGGCTGGTGCGTTCATGGGCTATCGGAGGCTGACGAACTGGCGCGTAGGGGGCTTCATTCTAGCTTATTGCGACGCACCATGCTGGGCTCTGGACGTTTTTTACACAGCTTGTTTAGCACAAACATCGGCAAAAACGCCTTCCGTGCAAATTTTTGGTGCACCTGAGGACCTTTTTGCAGAGAAAACTCGGCATCGTGATCAGGATGGCATCTTATCCATGCCGGGTGGGCAGCGCTCAGCCAAACCAGCGGCTGGTCGTATCCCCAAGCCACTTCCACCACCCATCCGGCACATACAGCAGGGTCGCGGTCATGAAGATATAGCGCCCGAACTTGCCGATCGCCATGTACATCACGCTGGACCAGAACGGCAGGTGCAGCCAGCCGGCCAGGGTGCACAGCGGATCGCCGATGCCCGGCACCCAGGACAGCAGCATGGTCTTCGAGCCGTAGCGCGCCAGCCAGTGGAACCAGCGCGACTTGCGCTCCTTGGCAAAGGCGACCTTGGCGCGGTAGCCGATCCAGTAATCGACGATGCCGCCCAGGGTGTTGCCGAGGGTTGCGACCAGCACCGCCGGCCAGAACATCGCCGGATTCGCCTTCACGACCGCGAACACGGCCGGCTCCGAGCCCAGCGGCAGCAGCGTGGCCGACACGAAGGCGATCAGAAAGACGGACGTGAGCCCGACCGCCGGGGCAGCGAGGATTTTCAGCAGCCAGAGGACGGCGGATTCGATCATGTGTCCATTATAATGAGGAAAAACCCCGCATCACGACACGGTAGGCTTCGCTCCACCCGGCACCGCCTGCCACACTGCACGCCTCATCGGCTACCGCCACAGCAGGACAGTCCAGCGTCGCCCGGAAAACAGCCATTTGGATCCGCCATGACTACCGACTACCTCAAGAAAATCCTGACCGCGCGCGTTTATGACGTGGCCGAGGAAACCCCGCTCGAATTCGCCCCGACCCTGTCCCAGCGCTTCGCCAACCGCATGTATTTCAAGCGCGAAGACATGCAGAGCGTGTTCAGCTTCAAGCTGCGTGGCGCCTACAACAAGATGGCGCACCTGTCGCCCGAACAGCTGAAGCGCGGCGTGATCTGCGCCTCGGCCGGCAACCATGCGCAGGGCGTGGCCCTCTCGGCCAGCCGTCTCGGCTGCCGTGCGCTGGTCGTGATGCCGACCACGACGCCGCCGGTGAAGATCAATGCGGTCAAGGCGCGCGGCGGCGCCAACGTCGAAGTCGTGCTGCACGGCGATTCCTATACCGACGCCTACAATCACGCCCTGCTGCTCGAGCGCGAGCAGAAGCTGACCTTCGTGCATCCCTTCGACGATCCGGACGTGATCGCCGGCCAGGGCACGATCGGCATGGAGATCCTGCGCCAGCATTCCGGTCCGATCCACGCGATCTTCGTCGCGATCGGCGGCGGCGGTTTGATTTCCGGCGTCGGCGCCTACGTGAAGGCGGTGCGCCCGGACATCAAGATCATCGGCGTGCAGACCGTCGATTCCGATGCGATGGCGAAGAGCCTGAAGGCGGGCGAACGCGTCACCCTGCCCGACGTCGGCCTGTTCTCGGACGGCACCGCGGTGCGCCTGGTGGGCGAGGAAACCTTCCGCATCGCCAAGGAGGTCGTCGACGAGATCGTGATCGTCGATACCGACGCCATCTGCGCGGCGATCCAGGACGTGTTCCAGGACACCCGCAGCATCCTCGAGCCGGCCGGCGCCCTGGCCGTGGCCGGCGCCAAGGCCTATGTGGAACGTTCGCAGCTCACCCGCAATCCGGTCAGGAACGAGACCCTGGTGGCGGTGGCCTGCGGCGCCAACATGAACTTCGACCGCCTGCGTTTCGTGGCCGAACGCGCCGAGGTCGGCGAGGATCGCGAAGCCGTGTTCGCCGTCACCATTCCCGAACAGCGCGGCAGCTTCAAGCGCTTTTGCGAGCTGGTCGGTCCGCGCAACGTCACCGAATTCAACTACCGCATCAGCGACGAACGCGAGGCCCACATCTTCGTCGGCGTGCAGATCGGCAGTCGCAGCGAATCCGGCATGCTGGCGCGCACCTTCGAAGAGCACGGCTTCCGCACCCTCGACCTCACCCACGACGAGCTGGCCAAGCTGCACATCCGCCACCTGGTGGGCGGCAAGAGCGCGCTGGCGCACGACGAGCTGCTGTACCGCTTCGAATTCCCGGAACGCCCGGGCGCGCTGATGCGCTTCCTGTCCAGCCTCGCGCCGAACTGGAATATCTCGCTGTTCCACTACCGCAACCAGGGCGGCGACGTCGGGCGCATTCTGGTTGGCTTGCAGGTCCCGGCTGGGGAGATGGATGAGTTCCGGGAGTTTTTGGCGACGCTGGGGTACAGGCATTGGGATGAGACCAATAATCCTGTCTACAAGCTGTTTCTTTGATCGGGTTTTAATAGTTAGCGGAGAACTTATTCAATCCTCCACAATATTATGGAGCAAGCTGGGTCTCATCAACGATACCACCAAAGCACTTGGCGTCGCCCCTTGACGCTGTGGCGTTGGAAAGTCGCCAGCTAGCTCACCTCCACACGGACCCGGCCGCGCAAAGTGCGGTCAGGAAGCATTATGCTGATCGCCCATCGCATCCGGCTCGATCCGAACGATGTCCAGTCCACTTACCTGGCCCGCGCTGCCGGCACTGCCCGCTTTGCCTATAATTGGGCCCTGACCGAATGGCGGCGGCAATACGCGGCGCATCGGGCCGATCCAGCGTTGCCACGCCCGTCGCATCTGTCGCTGCAGCGCCAACTGAACGCCATCAAGCGTCAACAATTCCCTTGGATGCTGGAGGTGACGAAAAACGCTCCACAGATGGCAATCATTCACCTCGGCAAGGCATTCGAGAATTTCTTTGCGCACCGGGCGCGCTATCCACAGTCCCGAAAAAAAGGAGCGCACGACCGCTTCAGCATGACTAACGACCAGTTCCGTGTCGAGGAAAGACGCATCCGTATTCCGAAGCTGGGCTGGGTACGAATGCGGGAGGCCCTGCGCTTTTCAGGACGCGTTGTATCTGCTACTGTGTCGCGCCGTGCAGGCCAGTGGGACGTCAGCATCACTGTCAACACGCTGGAGCCACCTCTGCCGCCTGCCGAAAACCAAGGCGTGGTAGGAGTCGATCTCGGGGTGGCGGCACTGGCAACGCTCTCGACCGGCGAGGTGTTCACTGGCCCCAAGGCGCTGGCTACCCTCCTGCCGCGCCTACGCCGGCTGTCGCGCTCCCTGTCACGAAAGCTTAAGGGCTCAAGCAACCGCAGCAAGGCCAAACTGAAACTGGCTCGATTACATGCCAGGATCGCAAACTTGCGCCGCGCGAGCCTGCATCAGCTCACCACATGCATCACTCGGCGCTTTCACACGGTCGGGATCGAGGACCTGAACGTCAATGGTATGCTGGGGAACCGTCCCCTGTCCCGCGCGATCGCCGATATGGGATTTTATGAAATACGGCGCCAGCTCACATATAAACTGGCCTGGCGCGGTGGCCAAGTCGTCGTGGTCGACCGCTGGTACCCCAGCAGCAAAACGTGCTCGTGCTGCGGCCACCGACTCGATCACCTAGCGCTGGGCATAAGACAATGGGTGTGCGCGGGCTGCGGCGCACACCACGACCGAGACCTGAACGCGGCTATCAATCTGGAAAATATGGCGGTGAGTTCCACCGTGTCAGCCTGTGGAGGGGAAGGCACTGGCCCCGTGCGGATGCGCGAGACGAAACCGGCCCCGGCGAAGCAGGAATCCAACGGCAGGGCTGCTTCGAACAACAAGGGCTAGCTTTGCGTAAGTTTGGAAGAACGGGTACGATACGCCGCTTTGCCGCGGCGATCCCGTGTGCAGATTTCGGTTCCATCGAGACTGACATATGACCAATACCCCTGATCAATCGCCGCTCGGTAAGACTTCGGCCTACCAGACCCAGTACGCGCCCGAGCTGCTGTTTCCCATCCCGCGCCAGCAGAAGCGCGACGAGCTCGGCTTGACCGGCACCCTGCCCTTTTTCGGCGTCGACATCTGGAATGCCTACGAGCTGTCGTGGCTGAACATGCACGGCAAGCCGCAGGTGGCGATCGCGACCGTCACGGCGCCCTCCGATTCGCCGAACATCGTCGAATCGAAGTCGTTCAAGCTCTACCTGAACTCCTTCAACCAGACCCGCCTGGCCAACACGGACGCGCTGCTGTCCCTGCTCCGCGAAGACCTGTCGAACGCCTTCGGCGCGCCGGTGCACGTGGTCCTGACGCTGCCAGAAGACTTCGGCAAGCTCAAGATGGGCGAGCTGGACGGCCTGCTGCTGGACCGCCTCGACATCGAAGTCGACAGCTATGCGCCGGCGCCGGAGCTGCTGAAGGCGAACCACGACGAGGCCACGGTCGAGGAGACCCTGGTGTCGCACCTGCTGAAGTCGAACTGCCTGGTGACCGGCCAGCCGGACTGGGCCAGCGTGCAGATCCATTATGTCGGCCCGCAGATCGACCAGGAAAGCCTGCTGCGCTACCTGATCGGTTTCCGCGAGCACAATGAGTTCCATGAGCAATGTGTCGAGCGCATCTTCACCGACATCCTGCGTCAATGCAAGCCGGCCAAGCTGGCCGTCTACGCCCGCTATACCCGGCGCGGCGGACTCGACATCAACCCCTGGCGCGCGAATTTCAGCACCGGCAAACCGCCGAATCTGCGTACCGCCCGTCAGTAAGAGCCAGGGGCGATGCAGCCGGCCCGGCGCACCGGGCTGGCGTGAAAATCCACGATTCGCCTTTATATAGTGTCCGTTTCCAGCGACAACGCCGTCTCTTTGATGCGACGACAATCGCGCTGCCTCGCTCTGCCCCAAAGTAGGAAGATTGGCAAGATTCGGCTACAAAATAGGAAAAATGCGTGCGAAATTGTTCTTTCCGTGCGTAAAATTTGGAATTTCGTAGCGGAAATTGCGCGCGAACTTGCCACGATTATCAACGGCAAATCCACCGTTTTTTAAAGGTCTCCAGGCACAGTGCAATACAGACGCGAAATCGAATGTCATGGCCTGGAAACAGGCCTATAATTCCGGCTCGCAAGTCCCGGTGCACTGCAATATCGAAGCGTGTTATGACTAATTTAAGCAAAATCCTCTCGCTCGAAAACGTCCAACTCGATCTGGAAGTGTCGAGCAAGAAGCGCGCCTTTGAACAGGCCGGCCTGATTTTCGAGAACAACTGCGGCATCGCCCGCTCGACCGTCTCGGACAACCTGTTCGCGCGCGAACGCCTCGGTTCGACCGGTCTTGGCCACGGCGTGGCCGTGCCGCACGGCCGCATCAAGGGCAGCAAGAGTTTGAAGTCGCCGCTGGCCGCCTTCGTGCGCCTGCTTGAGCCGATTCCCTTCGAATCGCCGGACGGCCTGCCGGTCAGCCTGCTGTTCTTCCTCCTGATTCCGGACCACGTGACCCAGCAGCACCTGGAGATCCTGTCCGAGATCGCCGAACTGTTCTCCGACGAAGCCGTGCGCACCGCGCTGGCCACCGACCAGGATCCCCGTTCGGTCCACGAGCGCATCATCAACTGGCAACCAAGCCTGCAGGCACTGGGTTAAAATCAAGCCATGCTCCAGACTCCGCTGACCATCCAAAGGCTGTACGACGACAATCGAGACAGCCTGCAATTGGGCTGGTTTGCAGGTTTCCCCGGCGGCGAGCGCCTGATCTCGGGCGACGCCGTCTCCGCCGCCGACCAGGTCGGCCACCTGAACCTGATCCACCCGGGCCGCATCCAGGTGTTCGGGCACCAGGAACTGAATTACTACCAGCGCCTCAAGACCGGTTCGCGCAGCCACATGATCAGCGAAATGATCTCGGGCGGCCCGCCGGCCCTGATCATCGCCCAGGGCCTGGACACCCCGCCGGACATCCTCGCCATCTGCGACGAGCAGAACATCCCGCTGTTCTCGACCCCACTGCCGGCGGCGCAGGTGATCGACTTCCTGCGCGTCTATCTGTCCAAGAAACTGGCGCAGCGCGTCATCATGCACGGCGTGTTCATGGACGTGCTGGGCGTGGGCGTCCTGATCACCGGCGACTCCGGCCTCGGCAAGAGCGAGCTGGGCCTGGAACTGATCTCGCGTTCGCACGGCCTGGTGGCCGACGACGCCGTCGAATTCTCGCGCATCGCCCCGAACATGATCGAAGGCCGCTGCCCGCCGCTGCTGCAGAACCTGCTCGAAGTGCGCGGCCTGGGCCTGCTGGACATCAAGGCGATCTTCGGCGAGACCGCCGTACGCCGCAAGATGCGGCTGAAGCTGATCGTCCACCTGGTCAAGCGCGGCGCGCTGGACGAAGAAGTCGAGCGCCTGCCCTTCCACTTCCCGACCGAAGACGTGCTCGGCCTGCCGATCCGCAAGGTCGTGATCCCGGTCGCCGCCGGCCGCAACATCGCGGTGCTGCTGGAGGCCGCGGTGCGCAACACGATCCTGCAGCTGCGCGGGATCGACACGCTGCAGGAGTTCATGGAGCGTCAACGTCAGGCAATGAGCGGCGATTGAGCGAACTGGTCTGACCACCTGGCGACAAACCGCATACGGTTGCGGTATCATCGACGCATGCGCATCGTTCTCATTACCGGCATTTCCGGCTCCGGCAAATCGGTTGCCCTCAACGTCCTCGAAGACGCAGGCTATTACTGCGTCGACAATCTTCCACCTGCCCTGCTGCCCTCGCTGGTGGCGACGGTCGACGGCGCCGACACCAAGTGCGTCGCGGTCGCGGTCGACGCCCGCAGCGCCGAGTCGCTGGTCGAGCTGCCGGCCACCGTGCGCGCGCTGCGCGAACAGGGACACCAGGTGCAAGTCATGTACCTGACCGCCAGCACCCATTCGCTGGTGGCGCGCTTCTCGGAAACCCGCCGCAGCCACCCGCTGTCGCACGAACTGCGCCCCGGCGAAAATCCGGCTTCGCGCCGCACGCTGATCGAATGCATCCTGGAAGAGCGCGAGCGCCTGGGCCCGATCGAGAAGCTGGGCCACGTGATCGACACGTCGGAGATGTCGGCCAATAAATTGCGCGCCTCGGTCAAGGAACTGGCCGAGATCGAATACGCGAAGCTAACCCTGTTCTTCGAATCCTTCGCCTTCAAGCACGGCGTCCCGCTGGACGCCGACTTCGTGTTCGACGTGCGCGCCATCCCGAACCCGTATTACGACCTGACCTTGCGCCCGCTCACCGGCAAGGACGCGCCCGTCATCGCCTTCCTCGACGCCCAGCCCCAGGCCACCGAAATGCTGGCCGACATCCGCGCCTTCGTGGCGAAGTGGCTGCCGTCGTTCAAGACCGACAACCGCAGCTACCTGACGGTGGCGGTCGGCTGCACGGGTGGCCAGCACCGCTCCGTGTACATGGCGGAGCGGCTGGCGGCATACTTTGGCGATACCGAGCGGGTCATCATTCGGCATCGCGAGCAGCACGACGGCTTACACTAAGCCCGTCGCATAAAACACCCCGATCACGAAGAACACCGCCAGGGTCTTGATGATCGTGATCGCAAAGATCTCGCGATAGGACTCGCGGTGCGTCAGCCCGGTCACCGCCAACAGGGTGATCACGGCGCCGTTGTGCGGCAAGGTGTCCATGCCGCCGCTGGCCATCGCCACCACGCGGTGCAGGACCTCGAGCGGGATCTGCGCCGCCTGCGCGCCCTGGATGAACAGGTCGGACATGGCCGCCAGCGCGATGCTCATGCCGCCCGAGGCAGAGCCGGTGATGCCGGCCAGCGAGCTCACCGACACCGCGGCGTTCACCAGCGGATTCGGAATCCCCTTCAAGGCATCGCTGACGACGATGAAGCCCGGCAGCGCGGCGATCACGCCGCCGAAGCCGTACTCGGACGCGGTGTTCATCGCCGCCAGCAGGGCGCCGGCGACGGCCTCTTTCGACCCCGCGGCAAAGCGCTGGCTGACGCGGCGGAAGGCGGTGGCGATCACCAGCAAAATACCAAGCAACAGCGCCGCTTCGACCGACCAGATCGCCAGCACGGTCTTGACGGTGGCGGTCACCGGCGTGTGCACACCCGGCAGCACGTCGGCCGGCACGGTGTAGGCGTCGCCGCCGTACCAGACCGGGATCATCTTGGTGAACACGAAGTTGGCGATGCCCACCAGCACCAGCGGCAGCACGGCAACCAGCGGATGCGGCAGCGTCTGCGTCGCGGCGGTCTCGAGCGCTTCGGCGTGGTCGCCGTAGCCCTCGCCTTTCGCCATCGCCGCGCGGCGGCGCCATTCCAGATAACTCAGGCCGATCACGATGATGAACAGCGAGCCGATCGTGCCCAGCACCGGCGCGGCCCAGCCGGTGGTCTTGAAGAAGGTGGTCGGGATGATGTTCTGGATCTGCGGCGTGCCCGGCAGCGAATCCATGGTGAAGGAGAAGGCGCCCAGCGCGATCGCGCCCGGCATCAGGCGCTTCGGAATATTGCTCTGGCGATAAAGCTCGGCCGCAAACGGGTACACCGCGAACACCACCACGAACAGCGACACGCCGCCGTAGGTCAGCAAGGCGCACACGGCGACGATCACGGCGTTCGCGCGCGAGCGGCCGATGTAGCGGATCGCCGCCTGCACGATGGATCTGGAGAAGCCGGACATCTCGATCACCTTGCCGAACACGGCGCCGAGCATGAAGACCGGGAAGTAGAGCTTGACGAAGCCGACCATCTTTTCCATGAAGATGCCGGAAAAGACCGGGGCCACGGCGGAGGGATCGGTGAACAGGACCGCGCCCAGGGCGGCGATCGGTGCGAACAGGATGACGCTGTAGCCGCGGTAGGCGGCCACCATCAGGAAGGCCAGTGCGGCCAGGACGATCAGAAACGACAAGACGGACTCCTCTGTTGTTGTGCTTTTTTCGGCATTATTTCACTGCCCGATGAAATCATCGCACAAAAACAGAGGAGCGGGAGTTCAGCCCAGGTGCCGCAGCGGGTGGGCCCAGTCCGGCCACACCGGCGCGAAGAAGCGCGCCACCATGTCCGGCGTCACGGCCTGGAGCGACGGCGGATTCCACTTCGGCGCATTGTCCTTGTCGATCACCAGCGCGCGCACGCCTTCCAGCACTTCGCCGTGCTCGAAGTTGCGGCGCACCAGCGAGCGCTCCATGCGCAGGCATTCGGCCACGTCCATGGAGGCGCCGCGCGCCAGCATCTCGCGCGTCACGCACATCATCAGCGGCGAGCGCTGGCGCATCGCAGCCAGGGCCTTCTGCGCGAACGGGTCCTGGTCAGCTTCCAGCGAGGACATCATGGCCTGCACGGATGCAGCGCCGAAGTGCCGGTCGACGAGGGCACGCTGCGCCGCCAGCTCGCTGGCGCCGGCCTGCTGCGCGAACGGCACCGCGAACGAACGGATCGCCGACGCCAGCTGCTTGCCAGGCGTCGATGCGATCAGCGCCTGCAGCGCCGGCAATTCCGCAACAGGAACGAACACGTCGGCGAGGCCCACATACAGCGCATCGGCCGCACCGATGGTGAGACCGGTGAGTCCCAGGTACATGCCGAGCGCGCCCGGCGCATGCGACAGGAAGTGGCTGCCGCCCACATCCGGGAACAGGCCGATGTTCACTTCCGGCATCGCCATCTTCGTGCGTTCGGTCACGATGCGCAGGCCGCAGTCCGGGCCGCCCTGGGCGATGCCCATGCCGCCGCCCATCACCACGCCGTCCATCAGCGCAATATACGGCTTCGGATAAAAGTGGATGAGGTGGTTCAGCGCGTATTCTTCGGTAAAGAAGTCTTCCAGCAGAGCACTGTCGCCGGTCGGGGTCGCATGGCCGGCCTGGTGGAAGAAACGGATGTCGCCGCCGGCGCACAGGGCTTTTTCGCTGGTGCTGGTGATGACGACGGCGTCGACACCGGCGTCGCCGCGCCAGGCCAGCAGGGTCTCGGTGAGTGCGCGGACCATCTCCAGCGACAGCGAGTTCAGGGCCTTGGGCCGGTCCAGGGTAATGATGCCGGTGCCGTTGGCAACCCGGGTCTGCACGTATTCGCTCATGTTCTTTTATTTATGAATTGGAAAGCGGCATTGTAGCGCGGCGCATGAAACGAAAAGGGCGCCAGATGCGCCCTTCGTCTTGCCTATGCTGTGCCGGCGGAATCGTCACGCTGCGGCGGCAGCTTCTCCTCCCTCGCTGGATTCGGTGGTCATGCGTTTGAGTGCCGTGTGACTGTGATCCTGCAGCATCTGCTTGTACTTCTGGACTTGCCGGTCGAGGCGGTCCATCAGCATGTCGATCGCGGCGTACAGGTCGTGTGCGGCGCTGGCGACGTGAACGATCTTCCCTGCAACGCGCAAGTTGATCTCGGCCTTCTGGCGTTTTTCTTTCTCGGTGAGATTGTCGATGCAGAGGATGACGTGGGAGTCGATCACTTGATCGAAATGGCGGGTGATGCGTTCGAGCTTGTTCTGTACGTATTCACGGATTGCTGGGGTTACATCGAGATGATGTCCGCTGATAGTGAGATTCATACACACTCCTTTGAAGATGCGCTGCTTGGCCAGCGTGATTACAAGGATTTGCGGAGGCTGACGGGCGGGATTTTCAGCGCCTCACGGTATTTCGCAACCGTGCGGCGCGCGATCACCATTCCCTGTTCCCCTAGCATCTCCGCGATCTTGCTGTCGGATAAAGGGTTCTTGGGGTCTTCTGCTCCTGTGAGTTGAACGATGAGAGCCCGGATCGCGGTCGAGGATGCTTCTCCTCCGGCCTCGGTCGCGACGTGACTCCCGAAAAAGTATTTCAGCTCGAACATGCCATGCGGCGTCAGCATATATTTCTGCGTTGTGACGCGAGAAATTGTGCTCTCATGTAGACCTAGTGTATCAGCAATCTCACGTAAAACAAGGGGCCGCATGGCAACCGCGCCATGCGAAAAAAAGTTCCGTTGGCGGTCGACGATGGCTTGCGCTACGCGCAGGATCGTGTCGAAGCGCTGGCGCATGTTCTTGATGAGCCACTTGGCTTCCTGCAACTGCGCGTTCAATTGCGATTCCGATTTTCCCTGTTTCAGCAGCGAGGCGTACACGCTGTTCACGCGCAGGCGCGGCATCACTTCGGGATTCAGCTGCACGCTCCAGCCGTCCTTGGCGCGGCGCACGATCACGTCCGGCACGACGAAGTCCGACACGTCGGACGCGAATTCCGCGCCTGGATGCGGGTTGCACTGGCGGATGACGGCCTGCGCTTCGCGCAGGTCTTCGTCGTCGCAATCGAGGGCCTTCTTGAGCTTGTTGAATTCGCGCTGCGCGAACCAGGTCAGGTAGCGTTCGACGATGGTCAGGGCCATGCGGCGCGTCACCAGCGGCACGCCGGGCATGCGGCGGATCTGCAGCGCCAGGCATTCGGCGGCGCTGCGCGCACCGACGCCGGGCGGGTCCATGCTTTGCACCAGCGCCAGCGCCGTGCGCAGCTCGTCGAACTCGATCTCCAGTTCGGCCGGCATGCGCGCATGCAGCTCGTCCAGCGATTCTTCCAGGTAGCCGTTGTCGTCGAGGGCGTCGACCACGACTTCGACCAGCGCGCAATCGCGCGGCGAGACGCAGGTCATGCGCACCTGTTCCATCAGGTGTTCGCGCAGCGAAATGGGGCTGGCCTCCAGCTGCGGGCGGCCGTCCTCTTCCTCGCCGCCCGAACCGCCGCGGCCCGGCTCGCCCCACTCCATGTCGTGTTCGGCGCCGTGCGCTTCGTCGCCGCCTTCATGCTGCGCTTCGCCTTCGCCGCCGCCATTGGCGCCGCCCTCCTCGCCGCCGTTCGACGGCGCCGGCGCTTCGCCCGCGTTCGAGGACGAGGCGCCGTTGTTGATGGCGCCGTCCGCCAGCAGGCGCACCGAGCGGTCGAGCGGATCGTCGAGGCGTTCGAGCAGCGGGTTCTCGCCCAGCACCTGTTCGATCTCCTGGTGCAGCTCGAGCGTGGACAACTGCAGCAGCCGGATCGACTGCTGCAATTGCGGCGTCAGCGCAAGGTGCTGAGATGTTTTGAGCTGCAGCGTCTGTTTCATAAACTACATCCGGAAATGTTCACCCAGGTAGACGCGGCGTACGGATTCGTTGGCAATGATATCGTCAGGACGGCCGGATGCCAGCACGGCGCCCTGGTTGATGATGTAGGCGCGATCGCAGATGCCGAGCGTCTCGCGCACGTTGTGGTCGGTGATCAGCACGCCGATGCCGCGCTCCTTCAGGAAGCGGACGATGCGCTGGATCTCGATCACGGCGATCGGGTCGACGCCGGCAAAAGGTTCGTCGAGCAGCACGAAGCGCGGATCGGTGGCGAGCGCGCGCGCGATCTCCACGCGGCGCCGTTCGCCGCCCGACAGCGACAGCGCCGGGTTCTCGCGCAGCTTCTCGATCTGCAGTTCCGCCAGCAGCGCGTCGAGGCGTTCCTGGATGCGGTTCTTGGACAGCGGCTTGCCGTTCTCGTGCTGCAGTTCCAGCACGGCGCGGATGTTCTCTTCCACCGTCAGCTTGCGGAACACCGAGGCTTCCTGCGGCAGGTAGGACAGGCCGAGATTCGCGCGGCGGTGGATCGGCAGGCTCGTGATGTCGGTGCCGTTGATGACGATGGCGCCGGCATCGGCCGGCACCAGGCCCACGATCATGTAGAACGAGGTCGTCTTGCCGGCGCCGTTCGGGCCGAGCAGGCCGACCACTTCGCCGCAGGCGACTTCCAGGGACACGTCGCGCACGACAAGGCGCTTGCCGTAGCTCTTCTGCAGTCCCTTGGCGACCAGGGTGCTGCCGCAGCCGGCGATGGCGGCGGCGTCTGCGTGGACATCCATCATTGTTTCGCCGCCCCCGCCGATGGCGCTGCCGCCGGCGCAGTACGGCGCGGCGCGATGATGACGGTGCCGCGTCCGCCGCCCGGCTTGCTTTCGCCGCTGGCGTCGTTGTGCACGTTGGCCTGCTCCGTGCGGTTGTCGTAGGAGATGAAGGGGCCGTTCACTTCGCTGGTCACGCGCTTGCCCTCGATCTGCTTGACGATGGCGTTCGAGAACAGCTTGACCACTTCGGTACGCTCGTCGTATTCGATGCGCTGGGCCTGGCCTTCGGTCCACAGGTCCGGACCGCCGTCGCGTTTCTGGCGGAAGCTTGCGCTCTTGTTGGCGGCCGAAGTCAGGACCACGGTCATGTAGCCTTCCGGCGATTCCTTCAGCACGGCCTTGTCGGCCTTGATCAGCAGGGTGCCGCGCGTCAGCACGACATTGCCGGTGAAGATGCGGGTCTGGGTGACCTCGTCGATGTGGGCGTCGTCGAAATCGACCTTTGCCTGCTTGAGCGAATCGGCGCGCTCGGCCATTGCGGTCAGGCTTGCCAGCGAAAGGGCGAAGACTGCGAATATTTTTTTCATTGGAAGCGAGTCCTTTCAGTTGTTCTGTCGGCGCCGCCGTTCAACGCGACGTGCGCGGCGGATAGATGAGCTGGCCGCGCCCGCCCATCGTCACCTGCTGCGTGGCGTTGTTGGCCACCATGCCGACGCCGTTGACGGAAGCCGTGCCGAGCTTCATCTCGATCGGCTTGTCGGTCTTGGCGATGTCTTCGTCCGGCAGGAAGGTCAGCGCCTCGGTGCGGATGCGCAGCGGCTGCGTGGTCTTGCCGGCGGGGCGCACGATGTCGACGTTGCCGGCCAGGTCGATCTGGTTCTGGTCCTGGTTCACATGGGCGGTATTCGCCGTGATGGTCATGCGCGGACGGTCGGGGCTCATGCCCTGCACCACCGGCTTGTCGATCAGCGAGGTGTTGTCGGACGGGCGGTGGGTCAGGCGCTCGCCCGAGATCACGTATTTCGGCTGGCCGGTCTCCGACATCCGCACGAAGCTGAAGTTGTCGATGATGTAGTCGGGGTCGTTGCCGACGTCGACGCGGTGCCCGTCAGCTTCGCCGCGCATCACCTGCACCAGCCAGAAGCTGCCGAAGGCGAAGAACACGGCCGCCAGCATCAGCGCCAGCAGGCGCCAGCGGTGCGCGGTACGCTTGTTGACGTAGGTGGTCGTGGCCATGGCTTGGGTCGGATTATCCAAAGTAGGGCGCCAATGCCTGTTCGTAGCTGCCCTGGGCGCGCATCACCATGTCGCAGACTTCGCGCACGGCGCCGCGGCCGCCCGGATTCCTGGTCACGTAGTGGGCGCGGTACTGCACTTCCGGATGGCCGCTCGGCACCGTGACGGCAAAGCCGACGCGGGTGAACAGCGGCAGGTCGATCACGTCGTCGCCGATGTAGCCGCACTCCTCGGCCGTCACGCCGGTCTTTTCCAGCAGCTCGGCGAAGGCCAGGCGCTTGTCGTGCTGGCCCTGGAACACGTGGGTGATCCCGAGGTCGGCCGCGCGCTTGACGACGATCGGCGAATTCCTCGCGCTGATGATCGCGGTCTGCACGCCGGTGCGGTTCAGCAGCTGGATGCCGAGGCCGTCCAGCACATAGAAGGTCTTGGTGATCTCGCCGTTGGCATCGTAGGTCAGGCTGCCGTCGGTGAGCACGCCGTCGACGTCGAAGATCATGACCTTCACGCGCGCCGCGCGCAGAGTATGTTCCAGCGGAGTCATGTCAGATCACCTTGGCGCGGGTCAGGTCGTGGATGTGCAGGGCGCCCACCAATACATCGTCCTGGTCGGTCACCAGCATCTGGTTGATGCGGAATTCTTCCATCACGGCGACGGCGTCGACCGCCAGCTGCTCCGGATGGATGCGGCGCGGGTTCGCGTGCATGACGTCGCGAATGGTCAGGCTGCTGAAGTCGTGGGTCTTCTCGAACAGACGGCGCAGGTCGCCGTCGGTGAACACGCCGACCGGGCGGCCGGCATCGTCGACGATGGCGGTCATGCCCATGCCCTTCTGCGAAATCTCCAGCAGGGCTTCGGTCAGCGGCGCATCCGGTTTGACTTGCGGGACGGCGTCGCCGCTGCGCATCACGTCGCGCACGTGGGTCAGCAGCTTGCGGCCCAGGGCGCCGCCCGGGTGCGACAGGGCGAAATCTTCCGACTTGAAGCCGCGCAGTTCCAGCAGCGCCACGGCGAGGGCGTCGCCCAGCGCCAGGGTGACGGTGGTGGAAGTGGTCGGCGCCAGGTTCAGCGGGCAGGCTTCCTTCTCCACCGAGACGTCGAGGTGGACGTCCGACACCTGGGCCAGGCGCGAGGACGGCTTGCCGGAGATGCCGATCACGGGCACGCCCATGCGCTTGACGGCCGGGATCACGACCGCCAGCTCGGCGCTTTCGCCGGAATACGAGATCGCGATCAGCACGTCCTGCGGGGTAACCATGCCGAGGTCGCCGTGCGCCGCTTCGGCCGGGTGCAGGAACAGGGCCGGGGTGCCGGTCGAGGCCAGGGTGGCGGCGATCTTGCGGCCGATGTGACCGGATTTGCCGATGCCCGACACCACCACGCGGCCCTCGCAGGCCAGCATCAGGGCGACCGCACGCGGCAGGCTGTCGTCCTGGCCGAGGCGCGCGCTGAGCTTGCGGATCGCTTCGCCCTCGATGTCCAGGGTCTGGCGGGCCAGCGCCAGAGCGCGTTGCGCCTGGGTCTCGTCAAAACTTGTCAGCATTATTTTTTCATCGGTTACACTCATGGTGGAAGTATAGCCGAATTGGGAAAGCAAAAAACTTGCCAGATGTAACCGGATACACATATTTACAGGACACCGACGACCGCCCCGCATGACATCAGGCCTTGAACTCACCCTCTTATTGCTGGGCAGCGCAGTCCTCGGCGTGGTCGCGTTCCGGATGCTCCACCTGCCCCCGATGCTGGGTTACCTGGCCGTCGGCGTCCTGATCGGACCGCATGCCCTGAACCTGGCCGACAACGGCGCCTCCACCCACGCGCTGGCCGAATTCGGCGTGGTCTTCCTGATGTTCTCGATCGGCCTCGAATTCTCGCTGGCCCAGTTGCGCGCCATGCGCCGCATCGTGTTCGGGCTCGGACTGGCCCAGGTGACGCTGACCGTCCTGATTACCGTGCTGGCGGCGGTGCTGGCGCCGCGCCTGCCGGCGCCGCTGCACATCGGCTGGCAGGCCGCGCTGGCGCTGGGCGGCGCGCTGGCCATGTCGTCCACCGCGATCGTCTCCAAGCTGCTGACCGAGCGCCTCGAACTGGAAAGCGAGCATGGGCGCCGCATCATCGGGATCCTGCTGTTCCAGGACCTGGCGGTGGTGCCGCTGCTGATCCTGATTCCTTCGCTGGCGCGGCCGGCCGAGGAACTGGCGATGAACCTGGCCTGGGCCGGCGTGAAAGCCGCCGGCGTGCTGGCGCTGCTGCTGTTCTTCGGCCAGAAGTGGATGCGGCGCTGGTTCACCATCGTCGCCAAGCGCCGCTCGCAGGAGCTTTTCATGCTCAACCTGCTGCTGGTGACCCTGGGCGCGGCCTGGATCACGGAGCGCGCCGGCCTGTCGATGGCGCTGGGGGCCTTCGTGGCCGGCATGCTGATCTCCGAGACGCAATACAAACACCAGGTGGAAGAAGACATCAAGCCCTTCCGCGACGTGCTGCTCGGCCTGTTCTTCATCAGCACCGGCATGCTGCTCAACCTGGAGCTGGTGGTGCGCAACTGGTGGATCGTGCTGGCGATGCTGGCGGTGCCGGTCTTGCTCAAGTTCGCGCTGATCGCGGCGCTGGCCAAGGCCTTCGGCTCCTCCGACGGGGTGGCGATGCGCACCGGCCTGGCGCTGGCCCAGGCCGGCGAATTCGGCTTCGTGCTGCTGAACCTGGCCTCGGGTTCGAAGCTGATCGATCCCTACCTGATCCAGCTGGTGCTGGCGGCGATGGTGCTGTCGATGCTGGCGGCGCCCTTCGTGATCGCCAACAGCGACAAGCTGGTCATGAAGATGGCGTCCAACGAATGGATGCTGCAGTCGCTGCAGCTGACGCAGATCGCGAGCCGCACGATGGCTGCGCAGAAGCACGTGATCATCGCCGGCTTCGGGCGCAGCGGCCAGAGCCTGGCCACCCTGCTGTCCGAGGAAAAGCTGCCCTGGTATGCGCTCGACCTCGACCCCGAACGGGTCCAGGAAGCGCGCGCGGCCGGCGCCAACGTCTCCTACGGCGACTGCTCGCGCCGCGAAGCCCTGATCGCGGCCGGCATCAACCGCGCCAGCGCGCTGGTGATCACCTTCGCCGACACCCGCCTGGCGCTCAAGGTGCTGCACCTGGTGCACGAGCTGGCGCCCAAGCTGCCGGTGATCGTGCGCGCCCACGACGACACCGAACTGGACGTCCTGAAACGCGCCGGCGCCACCGAGGTCGTGCCGGAGGCGCTGGAATCGAGCCTGATGCTGGCCTCGCACGCGCTGGTGGTGATGGGGGTGCCGCTGCGCCGCGTCGTGCACCGGGTGCAGGCCGCGCGCGACGAGCGCTATGCCTCGCTGCGCGGCTTCTTCCACGGCGCCGGCGACGTCCGGGAAGACCCCGAGCACAGCTACGTGCGCCTGCACTCGGTGGTGCTGGCCGAGGATGCGGGGGCGGTCGGCCGCTGCGTCGGCGACCTTGGACTGATTGAAGTGGGCGCCGAAGTGACGGCGGTCCGGCGCGGCAACCAGCGCATCGAGCCGGACGAGGACACCGAGCTGCGCGCCGGCGACGTGGTGGTGCTGCGCGGGACCGGGATGGCGGTGTCGCGGGCCGAGGGGCGCTTGCTCCGCTGATGTGAATCTTATGCGGCGACGACCTGGTTGCGGCCGTTCTGCTTGGCCCGATACAGCGCCGCATCCGCCTGCGCCACCAGCTCCAGCGCCGCGTCCTCGATCGCCAAGCCGTGCCCGGACTCGTCCAGCATCGCCACCCCGATCGACACCGTCACCGCCAGCCCCTGCCCTTCCGCCAGCAGGAAAGGCCGGTCCGAGACGCTGGCGCGAATGCGCTGCGCCACCATGCCGGCGCTCTCGAGGTCGGCGTCGATCAGCAGCACCACGAATTCCTCGCCGCCGAAGCGGCCCAGCGCATCCGACATGCGCAGCTCGGCCTTGATGCGCGAGGCGACTTCGCGCAGCACGTCGTCGCCGGCCTGGTGGCCGTAGGTGTCGTTGACCTGCTTGAAGTGATCGATGTCGATGTACATGCAGGAGACCCGGTAGGACTGGCGGCGCGCGCGGGCGATCTCCTCGGCCAGGCGGCGGTCCATGTAGCGGCGGTTGTAGACGCCGGTCAGCGCATCGGTCAGGCCGATATATTTCAGCATCTCGTTGCTGATCACGTTCTCGAGGCAGATCGCGATGATCGACCCCATGTGCTCGACGAAATCGGTGCCGAGCAGCGGCGTGAAGCGGCCGGGGTCGCGGCTGCCCAGGTTCAGGCTGCCGATCAGGCGGCGGTTGCGCAGCAGCGGCACCAGCGCGACGCTGGCCAGGCCGGCTGGGGGCGCCGGGAAGGCCGCCGCATGGCTGACCGGGTGGTAGGGGCCGAGGCGCGGCCGCGGCGGGCGGCCGGACGCGCGGTCGGACTCGAGCGCGAAGCCCAGCTCTTCGGGATGTTCGTGGAACAGCAGGTTGGACAGGGCATCGAAGTCCACGCCCAGCTTGTGCATCACGGTAAAGATGTCGGCGCCGGTGTCGACCAGCGACAGGGTCACGATGTCGAGGCGGGCGATGATGGGCAGCTGGCGGAAAATGGTGGCGACCAGCTCCTGGAAGCTGCTCGCGCTCACGATGTCGAGGTCGAAGGCCTGGTGCCGCATCATGATCGCGTGGTTGCTCTCGGCCTGGTCGATGAGGCTGGCAAGCTGCCTGCGCAGCGCGGCATTCTCCGCCATCAGTTCGCGCACACTGGCGCCCTGCTGCTCGTGCATGGACATTCCTTTCAGCAATTACCCTAACATTACGCCAACTGGGCCGTATTGCAAGCGGAACCCGTCTGAAAGCGTTGTCAGAACGCCAGTTCGGCCGCCACTTCCTGCCCCACCCGCAGCAGGCTGCCGGCGCCGGCCGAGACGATGCAGTTCATGCCCATGCAGACGGCGCCGTCCATGCGCGGGTTGGCGCGGTAGGTCTGCAGGATGTCCATCGGGTCCCGGCCGGGGATGCCGGTGGCCTGGTCGATGGAGGGGATCGGGCAGCGCGCGCAGGGTTTGACCGGGCGGATTTCGGCCGTCCCGGTGCTGAGCGAGGCAAGGTAATCCTCTTCGAAGGCCGCCAGGCCGTCGACCACCAGGTTCGGCCGGAACCGGTCCATCGGCAGCGTGGAGCGGCCGGCCGCGCGCAGGCGTCCGTTCAGGTCGTCGAGCGAGGCCTGGCCGATCAGCAGCAGCGGGTAGCCGTCGGCGAAGCGGGTCTGCGAGGGCACGCCGCCGGTCCACTTGACGCTGGTGGGCCGGACGGCGTCATGGTGGAAACGCACCAGCCGGATCGGCTCGCGCACGCCGATCGCCTTGGCGAACCAGTCGGCGGCCACGTCGCCGGCATCAAGCGCGCGCACCGTATCGTCCCAGATCTGGACGCTGCGCAGCGAGGTTTCGGGCGCCTCGCGCCAGGCCAGCGGCAGCAGCAGGTCGCCCATGCCGGGCGCCTTGACGCGCAGGTTGCCGCCCTCCGGCAGCGGCCGGATCAGCGCCATGCGCGGATGTTCGCGCTGGCTCAGGAACCGGCCGTCTTCGGTCACCAGCATCCATTCGCGGTCGTGCACGCCGTGGCTCGAAAGGCCGGACTCGAGCAGCGTGGCCTCCCGCACGGCAATGCCGCCGCAGGATTTGATGGGGTAGACGAGAAGATGGGTCAGGGTGGGCATGCGATACGTTGGCCCGTTTTTCGGGCGCGGAGCTTGGTCCCGCTAGTATCGCACCAATCCTTCGCCGGCTCAGGATTTTTGCGGGAAGGCCGACGCCAGGGCGTCGCGGTCGAAGCCGGGCGCATCGCTGCCGCCGACCGCATAGCGGTACAGCACGGCCGCATAGATGCCGGACAGCGTGGCGTGCATCAGCATGCAAGCAAGGAAGGCCAGCACCGCGACGACGGCGACCAGCAGGGCCAGCAAGGGCGCCGCGGCGGTCGTGGCGAAGAACAGCGCCAGCAGCACGGCGCCTGCGATCAGGATGAAATACAGCAGGCCGAACGCTGCGTTCAACCCGGCCTGGCCGGCCAAGTTCTCGCCCCAGGTCCGCTTCAGGAGCGCCGAGCTCTCGGAAATCGCGTCCAGCGCGCCGCGCTCGCTGGTCGCGATCACCGGCACGACGAGGAAGGTGGCGACGGTCCAGCCGGCGCCGATCAGGCCGGCGATGAAGCGGCCGATGAAGCCGGCCCGTTCCTGGATCGCGCGCAGGATCACGCCGAGGGTGGCGGAAATCACCGCATAGCCGAGGATGGCGCCGATGCGGCCGTTGGCGATGCGCAGGCCGTCGCCGAGGGTCGGGCTGCCGCCGTCGAGCCGGAGCATGACGGCGCCGACCAGCGCCGTGTTGAAGTAGAAAATCACGAAGTACTGGACAACGTAGAACAGGAAAGCTGCCGAATACAGGCCGCCCTTCTTGAACCCGTCGATCGAGCCGAGACCGAACAGCGGCAGCGCGAAGGCGGCCAGCACCAGCATCAGCGAGACGGCCGAAATGATGGGAAACAGCAGCAGCCGATTGTCCTGCCTGAGCACCTCGGCGCTGGCGCCGACGAGGACGAAGCTGCGTTTGAGACGGTCGAACATGGGTTTGCTCCCTGAGGGGTTACCGGTGCGCGCAAGCTTAGCAGGCCGCCGCACCCCAAAATGCGCGCATTCTCACGGCATTGCCATCGTTGCCAATCCCACGTACCTAGGGGTCCCGCGCTTTCGACTGCGCGGGTGAGACATACCCTCCGGGTTGGATCGCCGATCTTCAGTGACCACAAGGCTTCCAGCCGTCGCGATCGAAGGTGTACGAGGTGAGCAGCTCGGCGCGGATTCGGTGGCGGCGATCAGTGCCGTGTATCTGGCGGAGGATCCGTGTGCGGCGGCGAAGGAGTTCAGCACGCTGTTCTAGGTGTTGCCCGTCAACGTCGTTCCCGCGGAGGCGGGAATCCAGGTTTGCATGCGCCGTCGAAACGCACCCAACCTGGATTCCCGCCTTCGCGGGAATGACGGTTCATCGAATTACGCCTTCGCCAGCTTGAACTGCGCCAGCTCCCCGGTCAGGTAACCCACAGCTGCCCCGAACTTGTCCTTGTAGTTCGCCCGCACCAGCGGATCCAGCGTGCCCTTCACGTTCGCGTGGATGCCGCCCCAGTCGCCGGGGTGCTGGAAGTTGCTCATGATGTAGGTCCAGCCATTGATGTCGTCCACCGCATGCAGGCCGGTGGATTCGGCGCCGGCCGGCGTCGACAGGATGCGCGACAACTGCTTGGTGTCGACGTTGTAGGCCCACAGGAAGTTGTTGACGTGGTTGCCGCTGTCCTCGCCGATGAACAGGGTGCGCATCTTTTCCGAGAACTTCAGGTTGTCCGGGCTGGCGATCTTGTCCGGGTTCGCGGTATTGCCGAGGGCGTCGGCGGCGATGTCTTCGCCGATCAAGAGGGCCTTGGTATCGACCGGCATCCACTCGCTGTTGATGGCGTTGCCCGCCGTGTCCTTCTGGCCGCCCTTCAGGTTCAGCGCCATCACGGCGCCGGCGGTCAGGGTCTTCGGGATCGAGATGCCGTTGCCCGGCACATTGGTCGAGCTGCCGGCCACCATCGAGCCGTTGCAGTTGGCCAGCGCCGAGTAGGCGATCTTGTCCTTCAGGTTGACGGTCGTCCCTTCCATCTTGGTGAAGCCCATCGAGGCGCCGACCAGTGCCGCGTAGCGGTGGGTCTCGAGGAAAGCCGCGGCCTTTTCCATGCCGGCCTTCAGCTTGATCCACTCGACGCGGCCGTTGGCGACGACCCTGGTGTAGGTGGTGTCGGCCGGATCGGCGGTCTTGACGTCCATGATGTCGGTCGCCTTGATCGAGGCGGCCAGCGAACGGATTTCGTCGCTGGTGGCGGATCCCAGCCTGATCCAGGTGAGCGGCGCGGCGCTGGCGGCAGGGTCGACCGAGAAGCCGGCGCCGACCCTGGCCACGTACAGGGTGCCGCTCGACAGGTCCTTCTCCTTGTCGGCCACGAACACGAAGTAGCCGCTGTTGGTGGCGTCGTCGCCCATCAGTACGGTGCGGTTGTCGCCCATCACCTGCACCAGTTCGTGCGAGATGCGGCCCATGCAGTAGTGCTTCTTGATGCTGGCCGTGCCATCGAGGTTGACGGTGACTTCCGGCAGGTGGCCGTAGTTGTACGGGTTCGCTTTCGTTTCGTCGCCGTACAGGCTCTTGCTGAAGCCCTTGAACTGGGCGTCGGTGGCGGCGGTGAAGGCGTTCGGCTCGTACTCCTCGCTCGACAGATGGGTGCCCCACGGCGACAGGCTGGCGCCGCAGGTGATCCACAGGCCGTTCACGCCCGAGGTGTCGACGTTGTGGTATTTCACCAGCGTCAGCTTGCCGTTGGCCGGATCCTGGTCGAGGGTCAGCACGGCGATCGGCGACGGCAGCTTGCCGTACATGTCGGTCTTGCCGTCCTGGGCGAAGGTCGTGTACTCGAACTGGACGACGGCGAACACGGTATTGCCCTTCACGCCCGTCACTTTCGCATTCGGGACGCTCAGGAGAGAAGTGCCGTCCGGCGAGTCCGAGAAGAACTGGCGGTCCTTGCCGGCCACGCTGGTGTCGACGATGGGGCGGTTGGCGATGTCGTAGTAGCCGCCGGCCAGGATGGTGCCGCCGCTGCCGTTCGGGACCAGGTCGCCGGTGATGAAGAAGGGCTGGTAGGCCAGCTTGAAATCGAGCTTGCTGCTGTCGCTGAAGCTGACGCTCATGGTCGAGCCGACCGAGGTCGTGGCCATCGCGGGCGCGTTGCTCAGGGTCGGCGCCGCCATCGAACTGAACGAGACGCCGGACAGGGTCACCGGCGGCGGCGTGGTCGTCACCGGCGGCGTCGGCGCGGTGCTCACCGGGCTGTCGTCGCCACCGCCGCAGCCGGCCAGCATGGCGCCCACGGTACCGGCGCCGATCGGCAGCATCGGCGTCGCACCCAGCAGGCGCAGCAGGCGGCGGCGGGACAGGTCGGCATTCTCGTTCATTCGCGCATTCATTCGTCAACACTCCAGGTCAGGTCAGTGGGCCGCGCCGGCGGCACGGGAAACGCTGGGCAGGATAGTGGACGGGTATGTCAGGAAGATGACGGGAATTTAACGGTTTGATGACATGCCGGCGCCAAGCCGGCAATCTTGCATGGAGTTGAAGAATTAAATTATTCTTCGTCCCATGACGAACACCACCCGATCGAGCCCCGCTACGGAAGACATGCAAACCCGGATCGGCAGCCTTGAAGTCGAGCTGCAGATAAAAGACGACGAAATCTCGGCACTGCGTGCCGAACTGGGGACAGCAAGAAAAAAGCTCGACCGATACGGGTGGGTAAGAAGTGGTCTGGCAAAGGTCTTCTCGTCGATGTATTTTGGCGTCTCCGTCACTCGTGCCATCAGCGCAATCGAAAAGAGTTACACAGGATCGACGGACAAGCCTTTGCTGCAACGGGTCCCTATGCAGCAATGGCTCAATCTTCTCCTCGCTTTCCTGAACCGTCAATTCCTGACCATATTTCTGCTGGGCCTTGCGGCAGCCGTCCCGCCGCTGCTTACTTTTTTACTCATGCGCGAGCAAAACGAGAAGATCGACAAGCAGATTTACCTGAGCCAGCAAAGCATGGCCTCGCAATTCACAAGCCAGATCGCCGAATTGCTGTCCGATATTCCCAAAAGCGCACGGGAGATTTGCCTCGACAAGGAAAAGTTGAAAAAGAAGGTGACAACCATCGGCGACCTGATGCTGGCGCCATGCTGGAGCGACATGGCCCATTCGTCGCCCGATGACCGAGCCATGTGGCAGGCAAAAAGAGCGGAGCTGGCCGGCGACATCACGCGCCGTGATTATTTTGTGGAAGTGGCCCAAGATGCACGTGCATGGCAAGCCGACAAGCTGGCGATTACCGACTTCGTCTATCAGGGTTTCGGCGCAGTAATGCGTCCGGCCGAGGACATTGCTGCCCGTGCAAAAGCGTTGACGAACGCCTTGCCCGTCTATCGCCTGCTTGTGGAGTCGGTGCCGGGGGAGCGGCAAGATTCGTCCCCCGTACTGACGGACCGCGCTTTCAGTCCCGAACGCGGTCTGATACTTCAACAATTCCTGCAATATAACCTGGCTCCCGCAGGGAATTACCGCCAGTCTTTTGTCGACAGTTTCGAGATATCGGATGTCAAAGCCAATTTCCTGAACTTGCGTGATTCACTGATCAGGTGCAGCACTTTCCGCAACACCGACTTGTCCGGCTCCGATCTGAAACGGGTCAAGTTGCGCAACTCCATGCTCATTCGCTCGAACCTCTGGCGGAGCGATTGGACAATGGCCTCGCTAGAGGGTGTCGAGTTCGAAAAGACCGTCATGCCGGCGGCGTCTCAATTCCGCGTACACAGTCTCAAACACGTGAAATTCAAGGAGGTGTTCGTTGCGAGCAAATCCTGGCCGAACGAAGTGGCGGAAACCGCCCGCGACTTCGATCCCGCGTCAGTCGTGCTTATCTGGAATAGCGAACGTAAATCGTTTGTCATGAGCACAAAAGAAAGCGGCGATCTGCCTTTCGAATGGAGTAGTGTCTGTTCGAATTTCGATGCGTCGCGCGTGCACGATATGTGGTGAGTTCAGCCTTCGCTCAGGCCGCCTCGGCGTTCATCGCTTCGAGGGAAGCCACCAGGTCGGTAAAGCGCTGGCCCTGCACCGCCACGTGGCTGCGCAGGAAGTCGGCCGCTTTCTGGCCATCGCCTTCGATGATCGCTTTCACCACCGCGTCGTGCTCGCTGAACGAGTGCTTCATGCGGTCGCGCACCCTGAGCTGCAGGCGCCGGTAGGGACGGAGCCGGCGCGACAGGGCGCGCGCCTGTTCGGCCAGGAAGTGGTTGTGGCTGCCCGCAAAGATGGTCTGGTGGAAGACCTCGTTGCGGTAGTAGTACTCGTCCGGGTCGCGCGCCTCGTAGGCGCTGCTGCAGGCCTGGTGGGCTTCCAGCAGCCTGGCGTGCTCCGCGGCCGACATGCGCCGCGCCGCCAGGCGTGCACACATGGCTTCTAGCTCGGCCATCACCTCGAACATCTCCACGATCTCGTGCGGCGACACCGTCGCCACCACCGCCCCGCGGCGCGGACGGATCTGCACCAGGCCGGCCGACGCCAGCTGGATCAGGGCTTCGCGGATCGGGGTACGCGAGGCCCCGAATTCACTGGCGAGTTCGGTCTCATCGAGGTGCTGCCCAGGGAGTAACTTCCCAGTGGCGATCTTTTCCTCGATCTGTTCGCGTAGCCGATCAGAGAGCTTTTTCATGGTGCTGCATCCCGCTTAAAAAAATCATATTACCTCGGTTGACATTGTATTTTTTTCGGCGCATCTTGTATACATAAACAGAAGACGTGCATGCATAACACATCACAACGGAGGAGATAGACATGGTTTCATTCAAGCGTCGTACCACCCTGGGCGTCCTGGCACTGAGCATGGGCCTGGCCTTCAGCGCGGCCCCGGCCTGGGCCCAGAACACGGTCATCAAGATTTCGCACCAGTTCCCGGGCGGGACCATCGACAAGGGCGACTTCCGCGACCGCCTGGTCCGCATGTTCGCGGCCGAAGTCGAAAAACGCACCAAGGGCGGCGTCAAGTTCGAGATCTACCCGGGCTCCTCGCTGATGAAGACCAACGCCCAGTTCTCCGCCATGCGCAAGGGCGCGCTCGACATGTCGCTGGTGCCGCTGTCGTACGCCGGCGGCGAAGTCCCCGAAACGAATATCGGCCTGATGCCCGGCCTGGTGACGTCCTACGAACAGGGTTCGGCCTGGAAGAACGCCGCGGTCGGAAAGGAACTCACCAAAATCCTGAACGACAAGGGCGTGGTGATGGTCAGCTGGATCTGGCAGGCCGGCGGCATGGCCTCGCGCGGCAAGCCGATCGTCGAGCCGGAAGACGCCAAGGGAATGAAGATCCGCGGCGGCTCGCGCGAGATGGACCTGATCCTGAAGGAAGCCGGCGCCGCCGTGGTCACGCTGCCGTCGAACGAGATCTATGCCGGCATGCAGACCGGCGCGATGGACGCCGCCCTCACCTCCTCGACTTCGCTGATCTCGTTCCGCCTGGAGGAAGTCTCGAAAGCCCTCACCACCGGCCGCGGCAAGTCCTACTGGTTCATGCTCGAGCCGCTGATGATGTCGAAGGCCGCCTTCGACCGCCTGAGCAAGGACCAGCAGGCCGTCATCATGCAGGTCGGCGCCGAGATGGAAGCCTTCGCGCTGAAGGAAGCCAGGGAAGACGATGAAGAAGTGGCGAAAGTCTTCGCCAAGACCGGCGCCAAGACCGTCGACCTGACCGACGCCACCGTCAAGAAATGGCAGGACATCGCCCGCCGCACCGCGTGGAAGGACTTCGCCGCCAAGAACGCCAACACCGCCAAGCTGCTGCAGCTCGCCGAACAGGTGAAGTGATGAGCGCGCACGGTTTCGAAGCCCAGGCGCCGCAAGCGCCTGCGCTGCCCACGCATCGTGGAGCGGCTACCCTGGCCCTGTTCCTGCAAAGGATCAACAGCCTGCTGCTGGCGGTCTCGATGGCCGCCATGATCCTCACTGCGCTGGTGCTCAGCTACTCGGTGGTGATGCGCTACTTCTTCAAGGTCGCCACCGACTGGCAGGACGAAGCCGCCGTGTTCATGCTGGTCGGCGCCACCTTCTTCTGCGCCGCTTACGTGCAGTCCTTCCGCGGCCACATCGGCATCGAAGCCCTGGCCGGGCTGCTGTCGCCGCGGGTGAACCGCGTGCGCCTGATTCTGGTGGACCTGCTGTCCTTCCTGTTCTGCGCCTTCTTCTCCTGGAAATCGTGGGCGATGTTCCATGAAGCCCTGGTCGAAGGCCAGACCACCTCGTCGACGCTGGCGCCGCCGCTGTGGATTCCGTACTCGCTGATGGCGTTCGGCATGACGCTGCTGACGGTGCAGATCCTGGTGCAGCTGATCGGCCGCCTCACCCAAAAGGATGAATCATGAGCGCACTTTCTCTGGGCGTCGGCTATGCCGCCGCCACGCTCGTCGTCATGTTCTCGGGCATGCCGATCGCCTTCGCGCTGGGTGCGGTCGCCACCGTATTCATGTACTTCTTCATGCCGGCGTCCTCGCTCGACACCATCACCCAGAACGTGTACGAGGAAATGGCCTCGATCACGCTGCTGTCGATCCCGCTGTTCATCATGAAGGGCGCGGCGATCGGCAAGTCGCCGGCCGGGCGCGACCTGTACTCGGCCATCCACGCCTGGCTGAACAAGGTGCCGGGCGGCCTGGGCATCGCCAACGTGTTCGCCTGCGCGCTGTTCGCCGCCATGGCCGGCTCCTCGCCCGCCACCTGCTCGGCGATCGGCTCGGCCGGCATTCCGGAAATGCGCCGGCGCGGCTATTCGCCCGGCTTCGCGGCCGGCATCATCGCCGCCGGCGGCACGCTCGGCATCCTGCTGCCGCCGTCGATCACGATGATCCTGTACGCGGTCGCCGCCGAGCAGTCGCTGGGCCGCCTGTTCCTGGCCGGTATCGGGCCCGGCCTGCTGCTGGTGCTGCTGTTCGCAGGCTATGCCGTGTACCGGGCGCGCAAGGAGTACCGGCTGGCGCACGAGATCTACCAGCGCGGCGGCGAGAAGTCGGCCTACCTGGACGCGCACAACTACACGCTGGCCGAGAAGGTCGAGATGCTGCCGCGCGTGCTGCCCTTCCTGGTCCTGCTGACCGGCGTGATGATCGCGCTGTACGGCGGCTACGCCACGCCGTCCGAGACCGCCGGCCTGGGCGCGCTGCTGGCCCTGGTGCTGATGGCCGCCGTGTACGGCATCTGGCGGCCCAAGGAGCTCGGTCCGATCCTCAGCTCGACGATCAAGGAATCGACCATGCTCCTCATGATCATCGGCATGTCCCTGCTCTACTCCTACGTGATGAGCTACCTGCACATCAGCCAGTCGGCGGCGCAGTGGGTGGTCGGGCTGCACCTGTCCAAATGGGTGCTGTTGTCCGTGATCCTGCTGATGGTGATCGTGTTCGGCTTCTTCCTGCCGCCGGTGTCGATCATCCTGATGACCGCGCCCATCATCCTGCCGCCGCTGCGCGAGGCCGGCTTCGATTTGATCTGGTTCGGCGTGGTGATGACGATCGTGATGGAGATGGGCCTGATCCACCCGCCGGTGGGCCTGAACATCTTCGTCATCAAGAACATCGCGCCGGACATTCCGCTGTCCGACGTGATCTGGGGCGTGATGCCCTTCGTGGTGCTGATGTTCGTGTCGGTCGTGCTGCTGTGCGTGTTCCCGCAGATCGCAACAGGCCTGCCCGACATGATCATGGGAGCGCGCTAGATGACGGCGAACGAACGAAGCTGGGACCGGCAACGGGCAAACCGCGAAGGCCGCCTGCAACGGGCCCGCGAACACCTGGGCGCCGGCCTGCAGGGCAAGATCGTCGACACCCACCTGGTGCAGGAACTGATGCACCAGGTGATCGAATGCGGCGACCGCGTCTGCCTGGAAGGGAACAACCAGAAGCAGGCCGACTTCCTGGCCAGGACCCTGGCCCTGCTCGATCCCGGCCGGGTCAATGGCCTGCACATGCTGCAGTCCGTGCTGGCCCTGCCGGAACACCTGGACGTGTTCGACAAGGGCATCGCGGCCAGGCTGGACTTCTCGTTCTCCGGTCCGCAGGCCGGACGCCTGGCGAAGCTGGTCTCCGCCGGCAAGCTGAATATCGGCGCCATCCACACCTACCTGGAACTGTTCGGCCGCTACTTCATCGACCTGACGCCGCAGGTGGCGCTGGTCGCGGCCCAGGCCGCGGACCGCCACGGCAACCTGTACACCGGCCCGAACACCGAGGATACCCCGGCGATCGTCGAAGCCACCGCCTTCAAGAGCGGCATCGTGATCGCGCAGGTGAACGAAATCGTCGACGTCCTGCCGCGCATCGACATCCCGGCCGACTGGGTCGACTTCGCGGTGGCGGCGCCGACCCCGCACTACATCGAGCCGCTGTTCACGCGCGACCCGGCGCTCATCTCCGAAATCCAGGTGCTGATGGCGATGATGGCCATCAAGGGCATCTATGGCGAATACCAGGTCGAGCGCCTGAACCACGGCATCGGCTTCGACACCGCCGCCATCGAACTGCTGCTGCCGACCTATGCGGCGTCGCTCGGATTGAAAGGCAAGATCGGCCGCAACTGGGCGCTGAACCCGCACCCGGCCCTGATTCCCGCGATCGAAGCGGGCTTCGTCGAAACGGTGCACTCCTTCGGCTCCGAACTCGGCATGGAAGACTATGTGCGCGCCCGCCCCGACGTGTTCTTCACCGGCCCGGACGGCAGCATGCGCAGCAACCGCGCCTTCAGCCAGGTGGCCGGCCACTACGCCTGCGACATGTTCATCGGCTCGACCCTGCAGATCGATTTGCAGGGCAATTCTTCCACCGCGACCCTGGGCCGCATCTCCGGCTTCGGCGGCGCGCCGAACATGGGCGCCGATGCGCGCGGCCGCCGCCACGCCAGCCCGGCCTGGCTGAAAGCCGGCGAACAGGCGCGCCGCGGCACCAACGCCATCCCGCGCGGCCGCAAGCTGGTGGTGCAGATGGTCGAGACCTTCCGCGAGCACATGCAGCCGGCCTTCGTCGAACACCTGGACGCCTGGCAGCTGGCCGAGCAGGCGCAGATGGCGATCCCGCCGGTGATGATCTACGGCGACGACGTCACCCACATCCTGACCGAAGAAGGCATCGCAAACCTGCTGCTGTGCCGGACCGAGGAAGAGCGCGAACAGGCCATCCGCGGCGTGGCCGGCTATACCCCGGTCGGCCTCGGACACGATCGTCGCATGGTCGAGAACCTGCGCGACCGCGGCATCGTCCAGCGGCCGGAAGATCTCGGCATCGACAAGCGGCTCGCCACGCGCGACTTGCTGGCGGCCCGCAACATGAAGGACCTGGTGCGCGCTTCGCACGGCCTGTACAAGCCGCCCAGACAGTTCAGGAACTGGTAATCATGGAAACCCTACGATTCAATTTTTCGGACGGCCAACGCCGCCTGAACGGGGCGCGCCTGGTGGGCGTGGTCGGCTCCGGCAACCTGGAAGTGCTGATCGAGCAGCGCCCGCTGAACGGCGGCTGCGAAGTCGAGATCAGCACCGCCGCCCACGGCTTCGGCCCGATCTGGGAAGCGGTGGTGCGCGCCTTCCACCAGCGCTGGCAGCTGGCCGACGTCCACATCGCCATCAACGACATGGGCGCGACCCCGGCGGTGGTCAGCCTGCGGCTCGACCAGGCCGCCGAATCCATCACGGGAGACGTCGCATGAGCAGCTACCAGGAAGCCACCGCGCGCCAGCGCATCGCCGGCATGCTCGATCCCGGTTCCTTCGACGAATTCCTGCCGCCGCAACGGCGCGTGGTGAGTCCGCACCTGCACCAGCTCGACGCGCCGGTCTCCTTCGACGACGGCGTCGCGGTCGGCCGCGGCACGATGCAAGGTAGGCGCGTCTTCATCGCCGCCCAGGAAGGCGGCTTCATGGGCGGCGCGGTCGGCGAAGTCCATGGCGCCAAGCTGGTCGGCATGCTGAAGCGCGCGGTCGACGAACGGCCGGATTGCGTGTTGCTGCTGCTGGAAACCGGCGGCGTGCGCCTGCACGAAGCGAACGCCGGTTTGATCGCCGTGTCCGAAGTGATGCGCGCGGTGCTCGACACGCGCGCCGCCGGCATTCCCGTGATCGCGCTGGTGGGCGGCTCGAACGGTGCTTTTGGCGGCATGGGCATCGTGGCCCGCTGCACCAACGGCGTCGTCATCTCCGAGGAAAGCCGGCTGGCGATGTCCGGCCCGGAAGTCATCGAAACCGCCGGCGGCGTCGAGGAATTCGATGCGCGCGACCGCGCCCTGGTGTGGCGCGTCACCGGCGGCAAGCACCGCTATCTGATCGGCGACGCCCAGGCCATCGTGGCCGACGACATTCCCGGCTTCCGCGCCGCGGCCCTCGCTTTGGCCGATGCGGCGCGTGGGCGCGGTACCGAATTGACGCTGGAGGCATTGGAAGCCGAGCAGCAGATGCTGCAAAGCCGCCTCGAACGCTTCGGCGGCCTCGACGATCCGCTGGAGATCTGGGAAGCGCTGGGCGTCGACGACCCGCATTCGGTGCCCCTGCTGGAAATCGACGCATTCCGCGAACTGGCGGACCGCCACCGTGAAGGAACCGCAGCATGAACTGGCAGACCGTGGCGGACGACCTGTTCCCGCAGGGCCACCGCATCGTCGAACGCGACTGTTTCCTGAGCGGCGAAGCGCAGGTGGACGGCCATACCGTCACCGTGATCGGCACCACCGAGCACACGCCGATCGGCGTCGAGATCGCGCTGGCGCAGGCCAGCGCCATCCTCGAGACGGTGCGCATGCATCCCGGCCGCGCCATCGTGATCCTGGTCGATACGGTCGGCCAGCGCCTGCGCCGGCGCGACGAAATGCTGGGCATTAACAGCTACATGGCCCATCTGGGCAAGTGCGTCGAACTGGCGCGGCGCCGCGGCCACCGCGTCGTCGGCCTGGTGTACGACCAGGCCTTGTCCGGCGGCTTCATCACCAGCGGCCTGATCGCCGATGCCTGCTACGCCCTGCCCGACGCAACCATCCGCGTGATGGGTCTGCCGGCGATGTCTCGCATCACCAAGGTGCCGCTCGAACGGCTGGAAGAACTGGCCGTGGACAACCCGGTGTTCGCCCCCGGCGCCGAAAACTACCGGCGCATGGGCGGCGTAACCGACATCTGGCACGGCGACCTGGCAAGCGCCCTGGCGCAGGCTCTGGCGCAGGCCGGACCGGACGACCGCCGGGCCGAACTCGGCCTCGAACGCGGCGGCCGCAAACTGGCGCTGCCGGTGGCGGCGGCCGTGCGCACGGGGTCCGATGTTCAGGCGGCATGACCTGGTCTGGCTGGCGCCGCAAGGCTGGGACGCGGCCTTGCGCACGCTGGATGGCGCACCGCGCGAACTGGCCCTGGGCTGGCGCCGGCGCGACCTGCCAGCCGTGGTGCGCCGGCTTGATCCCGGCACGCCGCCGACCCTGGTCTGCCTGGGCATCCCCGCCCCGCCCGACCGCCACAGCGGCCAGAAGGTGCGGCTCGCCTTCAGCGCCGAACGCCGCCACGTCGCCAAGGTCAGGCCGGCGCTGCAGCTCGACGCCGCCGAAGCGCCCGCCGCCTGGCAACCGGGCCTGGGCAGCCTGCGCATCGCGATGCGCGCCGCGGGCATCGACTGCCGCGTGTTCGGCTCGCTGGCGATGCAGACCCTGACCGGCGACAGCTACCTGAGCGCCGGCTCCGACGTCGACCTGCTGCTGCGTCCCCTCGACGGCGCCCAGTTGGAGGCCGGCCTGGCGCTGGTCGCGCGCCATGCGCAAAGCCTGCCGCTGGACGGCGAGATCGAGTTCCCCTTCGGGCATGCGGTGTCGTGGAAGGAGTGGCTGGGTGCGGACGCGCGCGCGCGCAACGGCGCCGACCGTGTACTGGCCAAGCATCTCGATGCCGTGGCGCTGCTGCGGCGCGACGAGCTGCTCGCGCAGTTCGGTGCGAACGAGGGGCATCATGGCTGAGGCCTGCCTCCTCGATCGCCGTTCCATCGCGGTCGATGCCGCCGCCATCGCACGCCATGCGGTGCGCAGCCTGTACCAGGAGCTGGCGCTGTATCCGAAGCCGGGCCTGGTGTCGCTGGTCGATACCGGCAGCCATGCGGACATGGATGCCTCGACCTTCGTGCGCAGCCTGTTTTCACTGCGGCGCTATTTTTTCGAGATGGCGCTGGCCGGTTCGGATCATGCCGGCTTCAGCGTGCTGCGCGGGCTGGGGATCGAGGCGGAGCGGCGGATGCTGCTTGCCACCGGCGGCATCAACACGCACCGGGGCGCGATCTTCTCGCTGGGGATGCTGTGCGCGGCGGCCGGACGCGCCGCCTCATGGCAGCCGGCCCCGCTGCGTGCGACGCTGGTGGAGGGCTGGGGCGAAGCACTGGCCTCGCATCGCGGTTCTTCTTCGTCGAACGGCGCCGTTGTCCGCACACGGCATGCCGCACCGGGCGCGCGAGAACAGGCGGCGGCGGGCTTCCCGGCTATCTTCGAACTGGCCTTGCCTGTTTTGCGGCGTACGCTGGCGGCCGGACGCGGGCTGCGCTGCGCCCGCATCGACACGCTGTTCACCCTGATGGCGGAACTGTCCGATACCAACGTCTATCATCGCGGCGGGCTCGATGGCGTGCGCATCGTGCGCGAGACTTCCTTGGCCTTCCTGGCGCGCGGCGGCACCGCTTCGCCCGATTGGGAAAACGCAGCCGTGGCCGCGCACCGGCTGTTCGTGGCGCACCGCCTGTCGCCGGGCGGCGCGGCGGACCTGCTGGCCGCAGCCTGCTTCGTGCACGCGCTCGGCAGCGAACGGGGTCGATCATGACGCTGCGACTGGCCATCCTTTGTCCCGGCCAGGGCTCCCAGAGCCCGGGCATGTTCGACCTTGCCGCGGGCGATGCGGCGGCATCCTCACAGGTCGAGCGCTGGCTGCACGACGCCGGCGGCGCGGCCGCGTCGATGCCGCTGGCGGCACTGTTGTCCCACCCCACGGCGATGTTCGACAACCGCAATGCGCAGCCGCTGGTGGTCGCCGCCTCCTTGATCGCATGGCCCCTGCTGAAGGACCGCCTGCCGCCGCCCACGCTGGTGGCCGGCTTCAGCGTCGGCGAAATCAGCGCCTATGCCGTCGCCGGTGCGCTGCCGCTGGAACGTACCGTCGCCATTGCCGCGCAACGCGCCGCGATCATGAGCGAGGTGGCCGCACGCAGCGGCGAACAGGGCATGGCGGCGCTGTCCGGCATCGCTTTCGAAGCCGCACGGGATCTTGTGATGCAGGCAGGCTGCGAACCCGCCATCGATACGCCGGGGGCGCTGATCGCGGGCGGTTTACGGGCGGATCTGGAGCGGCTGGCCCTGCTCGCGCCGCAGGCCGGCGCGGTTTATAAACCCTTGCCGATCACGGTTGCGTCGCATACTTCCCTGCTGGCGGAGGCGGTCGAGCCGGTACGCAGCCTGCTGCTTGCTTCGATTTCCGCACCTGCCCTGCCCCTGCTGGCGGGCGTCACCGGCGCCGCCGTGCACGACGCTGCGCAGGCGGCCGATCTGCTGGCGCGGCAAACGGCCGGCACGATTCGCTGGACCGACTGCCTGGATGCGCTTGCCGAGGCGCGCATCGACGTCGCGCTGGAACTCGGTCCCGGCAATGCGCTGTCGAAGATGCTGCGCGAGCGGCATCCGCACATCGCCTGCCGCTCGGTGGCGGATTTCCGCAGCGTGAAGGGGATCGTGGCCTGGGTCGCGGCGCAGGCCTGAGCAAGGGCTGGGGCGCCGGCAGCGCCTCAATCGACATTGTCAGCGTCGTCGGCATCCTCGCGGCCGCCGATCCACTCGAGCCAACCGCAGCGCGGACACTGGCTGACCAGGATCACGCCGACAAACGTGGCCAATCCCAGGCCAAGTATCCCCGCATGCAGGGCGAGCCGGGGTTCGAAATCGTTGAGCAGGTTCAGCATGGCATCACCTCGAAGCAATCTCTTCCTGCCTCTAATTTAATCCTGGAACACGAAAGAATCCATAGCGGCACGATTCACTGCAACAAAAAGCCCCGGCTCCTTGCGGATGCCGGGGCTTTTCGTGGGTGCGGCCGGATCAGACGTTGAACAGGAAGTTCAGCACATCCCCATCCTTGACGACGTATTCCTTGCCCTCGGCGCGCATCTTGCCCGCTTCCTTCGCACCGCTCTCGCCCTTCAGCGCGATGTAGTCATCGAAGGAAATGGTCTGCGCACGAATGAAGCCACGCTCGAAGTCGGTGTGGATCACGCCGGCCGCCTGCGGGGCGGTTGCGCCGATCGGCACGGTCCAGGCGCGCACTTCCTTGACGCCGGCGGTGAAGTAGGTCTGCAGGCCCAGCAGCTTGAACGCTGCGCGGATCAGGCGGTCGAGGCCCGGCTCTTCCATGCCCATGTCGTCCAGGAAGGCCTTCTTGTCCTCATCGTCCAGGTTGGCGATTTCCGACTCGATGGCGGCCGAGATGGCGACGATCGGCGCGTTCTGCTTGTTCGCGAATTCGGTCAGCTGGTCCAGCAGCGGGTTGTCCTTGAAGCCGCTTTCCGAGACGTTGGCGACGAACATGGCCGGCTTGGAGGTGATCAGGCACAGCGGCTTGATCAGTTCCAGGTCTTCCTTGTCCAGGCCCAGGGTGCGGACCGGCTGGCCTTCGTTCAGGTGCGGCAGCAGCTTTTCGATGATGGCGCACAGCTTGATCGCTTCCTTGTCGCCGGCGCGCGCCTTCTTCTGCTCGCGGTGCAGGACTTTCTCGGCGGTGCCCATGTCGGCCAGCGCCAGCTCGGTCTGGATCACTTCGATGTCGTCGATCGGGCTGACCTTGCCTGCCACGTGGATCACGTTCGGATCTTCGAAGCAGCGCACCACGTTGACGATGGCGTCGGTTTCGCGGATGTGCGACAGGAACTGGTTGCCCAGGCCCTCGCCCTTCGAGGCGCCGGCCACCAGGCCCGCGATGTCGACGAACTCGACGATGGCCTTGACGAGGCGCTCCGGCTTGACGATGGCGGCCAGCTGGTCGATGCGCGGATCCGGCACCTCGACCACGCCGACGTTCGGCTCGATGGTGCAGAACGGATAGTTTTCAGCCGGGATGCCGGCCTTGGTCAGGGCGTTGAACAGGGTGGACTTGCCGACGTTGGGCAGGCCGACGATGCCGCATTTGAGACTCATGGAGAACCTTGTGTAATCAGTTGGTTAGCGTACCTTACCCAGCCAAAGTACATCAAGCCCAGCCGAGTCAGGAAGTTGCATAGGGGAAAGTGATCTGGAGCAAGAAATTACAACGCAGTTGCAACTTTTGTACTCAACTTGTTCCCGAAAATATGCCCATTATAACCCTCTCCGATGCCCTCATCCAAAGGTTGGCCTCTACCGACCGAAGGATTCTGAGGGACCGTGTTGTGTCCGGATTTCGTCTTCGACTCAACAAACGAACACGCACGTTTTTCATAGCGACCACTGCAGCAGGGAAGCAAGTACGGGTCAATATTGGACGATGGCCCCTCACCTCAACTGACGAAGCCCGAGAACGCGCTACAAAGCTCCTCTTGGCGTGTCGCACGGGCATTGTTCCTGCAAAGCCTATCAACGCGGCACTGCCTACTTTGCGTGACCTTCTGCCTGTATACGCTGAGGCTAAAGGGCTAAAGGGCTAAAGGCATCAAGCCTAGCTCGCTATGAGTCGATCCTGCGGACCCATTTCGCAGACTGGCTAGATCGGGAAATTAAGGATCTAGCGTTGCCAATGTTCTCTGATCACTGCCATCGATTTTCACGAAGCCAGGGAGCCTCCATCGTAGACGTCGGGCGAGGCTTAATAACTTCGCTCATCAATGGCCTTCCCCCACCACGACGGACACTTTCGATAGGTATGATGTCCCTATCGGAGGTATTACATGGCACTTGAAAGACGGGTATTTTTAGAAGAGTTCAAGCGCGAAGCAGTCAAGCTGGTAGGCCAGCCTGGCGCGAGCAAGGCGGCAATAGCCCGTGACCTTGGCATCGGTGCCAACTTACTGGGACGGTGGTGCCGAGATGCCAACGTCGATGCAGAGGCCGCAGTCGGGCACGAGAAGGTATCGGCCCAGGAATACGAGCGTATGCGACGCGAGTTGGCGAAGGTTAAGACGGAGCGCGACATATTAAAAAAGGCGCTCGGCTACTTCGCAGCCGACCTCAAGTGAAGTACGGCTTCATCGCCAAATATCGAACAATCTGGCCAACGCGAACGATGTGTCGACTACTCGGCGTATCGAGCAGTGGCTTTTACGATTGGCTTGGGCGTCCGGCGAGCGCTCACGAGCGCGAGAATGCCAAACTCCTCAGCGCAATCAAGGATAGCCACGAAGCCAGCGATGGCACATATGGTTCGCCGCGCATAGTGCGAGACCTTATCGATGCTGGTTTCTCCTGCAGTGAGAATCGTGTGGCGCGGTTGATGAAAGCTGCTGGCATCAAGGCCCGTCATAAGCGACGTCGAGCACCAAGGCAGCTTGACTCCCCTGTCCACGCCATCGCGCCAAATCTGCTGGGCCGGCAGTTTGAAGCCACAGGGCCGAATCAGAAATGGGCTGCGGATTTTACCTATGTGTGGACTGGCGAAGGCTGGTTATTCGTCGCTGTAGTCCTCGACCTTTACTCACGGCGTGTAGTGGGCTAGTCGATGCAACCGACGATGACGGCGCAGCTCGTAATGGATGCGCTGATGATGGCTATTTTCCGTCGCGGCCGTCCTCGTGCCGTGCTGCATCATTCAGACCAGGGAGCGCAATACACGAGCGAAAATTTTCAGCGGCTACTCGAATCCCACGGCATCGTTTGCAGCATGAGCCGTCGCGGTAACTGCTGGGACAACGCTGCAATGGAAAGCTTCTTCTCGACACTGAAGACCGAGCGCCTCA
>CAJYXO010000117.1 GCA_913778765.1 uncultured Massilia sp.
AACTCATTGCAGCTCCTCGCAGCGCACCGCATCCGGCTCGAGCGCCGCACCGCCCACCACGTCGATGCCGCCGAAGGCCGCCGCGAACGCGCCGCTGCTGGTCACGCTGAACGGCGTGTCGACGCGCGCCAGGTCCGCGCCCTTGTTCGTGAAGCAGGCCAGCGGAATCTTGACCGACTGCTTGCCCGTGCCGGCCAGGCGCGCGAACAGACGGGTGGCGTCGAGCGCGCCGCCGCCCATCGCGAGCGTGACCTTGCCGGCGGGCGGCGCCTGCACGACGGTGTCGAAGCGCAGCGCGGCGTCCTTGCCGGCGGCGGGCGGCAGCGCCAGCGGCCTTGCGCCGTGCGCTTCCAGCGTGGCCGGGCCGGTCCAGGTTGCCAGCTTGGCATCCTGCTGGGTGGTGATCTGCGAAGTCGCGACCGTGATGCCGGGCAGGCTCACGGTGGCGTTCAGGTCGGCGCCGAGCGGCTGCACGGTCGAACCGCTGCGGACCTGCAGCGGGAAGCTGGCGCGGTCGGCCTGGCCGAACAGCGGGTACACGTTCGAGCTGCCGCAGCCGCCGGCCTGGTAGTTCACATCCAGTTTGCCGATCTGCGAACGCGCGCCCTTCTTCAGGCCGTAGCCGTAGGCGAACAGCGGCGCGTAGTCGGCGTCGCCGACGTTCAGCGGGGTCTGGCAGACCGTCCTTGGCCAGGAGAACGACAGCGTACCCTTGAAGTCATAAGGTTTTCCACCCTTGGCCGCGACCAGCAGGTCGGACACACCCTTGCCTTCGGTACCCGGCAGCCAGGCCGCGATGAAGGTGTCCGACAGATTCATCAGGTCGTTGACCCACAGCGGCCGGCCGGACAGGAATACGGTCACCACCGGCTTGCCCTTGCCCGCCACCTGCTGCAGCACCGCCAGGTCTTCCGGATAGCGGCTGCTGTGGCGCAGCGTGCCGGACGGGCCGATGTCGCCGTCGCCTTCCGCGTACGGGCCTTCGCCGATCACGGCGATCACCGCGTCGTAGTCGGCCGGGTTGACGTCCTTGCCGTCCAGGCTGAAGCGCACGTTGGCGTCGCCGGCCACCGCGCGGATCCCGGCCAGGATGGTGTCGGCGTTCGGGAAGTCGGCGTTGGTGTTCGTCGTGCCCTGCCAGGTCAAAGCCCAGCCGCCGGTCTGGTTGGCCATGCTGTCGGCGGCCTTGCCGACCACCAGGATCTTCTTGCCCGCTTTACTTCCCACCTCCAGCGGCAGCGCCGGGCCTTCGTTCTTCAGCAGCACCAGCGATTCGCGCACGGCGCGGCGCGCAAGCTCGCGGTCCTGCAGCGCCGCGTCCTTGCCCGCATAGGCGTTTTGCGAAGGCCGCTTGCCGAACAGGCCGGCGCGCAGCTTGACGCGCAGGATGCGGGCGACGGCGTCGTCGATGCGCGCCATCGGAATGCGGCCGGCTTCGACGTCGGCCATGGTGTTCTTGATGAAGGCCTTCCACTCGTCGGTCACCATGACCATGTCGATGCCGGCGTTGATGGCCTGGGCGCAGCTCGCGGCCGTGCAGCCCGGGACTTCGCCATTGCCGTTCCAGTCGGTGACGACGAAGCCGTCGAAGCCCATCTTCTGCTTCAGGATATCGGTCAGCATGCCTCGGCTGCCGTGCACCTTGCCGTAGTTCTTGCCGGCGGCGACGTCGTCCCAGCTGTTGAAGGAGGCCATCACCGTCTGGGCGCCGGCGGCCAGCGCCGTGTAGTAGCCCTGGGCGTGGATGTTCATCATGTCCGCTTCGCTGGACTTGTTGACGCCGCGGTCCTTGCCCTGGTCGGTGCCGCCGTCGCCCATGAAGTGCTTGGCGGTGGCAATGGTATTCGCATCCTGCCTAAAGCTGTCCTGCATGCCCTTCACGTAGGCGCCGGCATACTCCCGCACCAGCATCGGATTTTCCGAATAGCTTTCGTAGGTGCGTCCCCAGCGGTCGTCGCGCACGACCGCCAGGGTCGGGCCGAACACCCAGGCGATGCCGGTGGCGCGCACGGCCTTGGCGGTGGCGGCGCCGATCTCGCCCACCAGCTTCGGATCGCGCGCCGCGCCGAGGCCGATATTGTGGGGGAACATGGTGGCGCCGTAGACGTTGTTATGGCCGTGGACGGCGTCCGTGCCCCACACCACCGGCACCTTGACCGCCATGTCGGTCGCCATCGAGGCATCGTAGAAGGCGTTCGCCATGGCCAGCCAGTCGGCCGCTCTGGCGTGCTTGTCGTTGTTCGGCCAGCTGCCGCCGCCGTTCAGCACCGAGCCCAGGTAATAGGTGCGGACCTCGTCCGGGGTGACCGACTTGATCTCGGGCTGCGTCATCTGGCCGATCTTCTGCGCCAGCGTCATCTGGCCGAGGATCTGGGCGACGCGCGCTTCGACCGCGACATCCTTCTTGATGGCGCTGGTGACGCGCGGCCAGTCGCGCAGGGTTTTCGAAGCGGGCGGCGCTGCCGCTGCCTGGGCGGCCAGCGCCGGCAGGCTCATTGCGACGGCGGCCGCCAGGGCGCTGTGACGGAGGGATTTGTGCATGCGGGACGTCTCCACGTTATCTTGTTCTGGATGCTGGTTATGAAATCGATTTCCAACTGTTTGGAAACGATTCCAAAAGACCCCGACAATAGTGAATGACATTGATGAAGCTGTCAACAAAAAGCCTTGCTTCCGGTCCCGCCTTCATTCCGCCTTCAGGAAGGACCGGTACCACTTCGCGCTGTCCTTCAGGCGCCGCTGCTGGGTGTCGTAGTCGATGTGGACCAGCCCGAAACGCTTCAGGTAACCCTCGGCCCATTCGAAATTGTCGACCAGGCTCCAGGCGAAGTAGCCCTTCACCGGCACGCCCGCCTTCACCGCGTCGTGCAGCGCGCCCAGGTGGCGCATCAGGTAGTGGCGGCGCCGGGTGTCCTCGATGCGGCCGTCGACGGCCACCACGTCCTCGTAGCAGGAACCGTTTTCGGTGACGTAGATCGGGCCCGGGCGATAATCCTTCTCGACCCGCGCCAGCAGCTCCGCCATGCCTGCCGGCTCGACCGGCCAGCCCATCGCCGTGATCTCCTCGCCTTGCGGCGGCAGCACGCGGGCGCCGAGCGGCGCGTGGCCGGGGTCGTCGGCGATGGTCTCCGGGAAGTAGTAGTTCACGCCCAGGAAATCGGTGGGCGCGGCGATCGCTTCCAGGTCGCCCGGCAGCACCGCCGGGGCGTCGGCGCCCACCAGTTCCAGGATCCTGGCCGGGTAGCCGCGGCCATACAGCGGATCGAGGAACCAGCGGTAGCGCAGCGCGTCGTGGCGTTCCATCGCGGCGATGTCGCGCGGATCGGCGCTGGCGGCGCGCAGCGGGTGCAGGCTGAGCGAGATGCCGGCCTTCGCATCCGGCACGTTGGCGCGGATCAGCGGCACCGCCTTGCCGTGCGAGAGCAGCACGTGGTGGCTGACCTGCAGCGCGGTCTTGAAGTCGGTGAGGCCCGGCGCATGCCAGCCCTCGAAATTGCCGATGATGGCCGTGCACCAGGGCTCGTTGTGGGTGATCCAGTGCTTGACCCTGTCGCCCAGCTTGCGCGTCATGGCGTCCGCCAGTTCCAGGAAGGCGTCGACGGTAGAGCGCTCGTTCCAGCCGCCGCGGTCCTGCAGGTACTGCGGCAGGTCCCAGTGATACAGCGTGGCCCAGGGCTGCAGGCCGCGCTCCAGCATGCCGTCCACCAGGCGCGAATAGAAGTCCAGCCCCTTCTGGTTCGGCTTGCCGCCGACTTCCGAGAAAATCCGCGGCCAGGCGATCGAGAAGCGGTAGGCGTTCAGGCCGAGGTCGCGGCCGATGTCGAGGTCTTCCGGCCAGCGGTGGTAGTGGTCGCAGGCCACCGCGCCGCTCGAACCGTCGCGGATGCGGCCCGGCGTGGCGGCGAAGCGGTCCCAGATCGACTCGACGCGCCCGTCCACGTTGGCCGCCCCTTCGATCTGGTAGGACGAGGTGGCGCAGCCCCACAGGAAGTCCTGTTCGAAATCGGTGCGCTGCGGGGCCTGCGGTTCGGGGCGGGTCGATGTGCTCATGGTCTCTTCTTGGTGAATACGATCTTCGGATTGTTTGGAAAGCTTTCCAGAATGCCGTCAAAAAAAAGCGCCGGCGGCGGCGCGCCTGCCGCGCTTCATGCCGCCTTGCGTTTGCCTCCGGCCGCCGTCGACAGCGAAGCGCGCAGGGTCACGCTGACCGGGAAGTTGCGGGTCACCGGACGCTTCATGTCGTAGCACAGGTTCAGCAGCGCATTCACGCCGTTCTGGGTCATCTCGCGCCACGGCATGTGCACCGAGGTCAGGCGCGGCGCCGAGAACGCCGCGCTGGGCGTGTCGTCGTAGCCGATCACCGACAGCTCGTGCGGCACGTGCACGCCGGCTTCCTGGAAATACGACAGCGCGCCGACCGCCATCTCGTCGTTGGCGCAGAACAGCGCGCTGCATTCGTAGCCCGACTCCAGCAGCTCCTTGGCCGCGGCCCAGCCGCCGGCCGGCGAGAAGTCGCTCTCGACGCGCCAGATCTTTGCCGGGTCGATGCCGTTCTCGCGCAGCTCGGCGCTGAAGCCCTCGATACGCGCCAGGTTGTCGGCGAGGCGGCGCGGGCCTTCGACCAGGGCGATCCGGCGGTGCTTGTGGTCGAGCAGCGCGCGCGCCGCCAGGCGGCCGCCCAGCACGTGGTCGACCGTGAAGCATTGCTCGGGAATGCTGTCGTAGCCGTGGTTCAGCGACACCAGCTGGCCGGCCTTCAGGCCCAGCGCGGCGACGTCTTCGTCCAGCAGCGCGCTGGTCATCATGATCAGGCCGTCGCAACCGCGCTCGATCAGGAACTCGATGCCCTCGATCGCCTGGCGCCGCTCGTCGCCGAGACCGACGCCGAAGGCCAGCACCATGTGCAGGCCGGCGGCGCGCAGCTCGGTGTCGATGATCTGCAGGATCGGCGTATAGAAGGTCCCGCTCAGCACCGGGATGTAGACCCCGATCATGCGGCTCGAGCCGGACAGCAGCGCGCGCGCCGCGTGCGAGGGGCGGAAGCCCAGCTCGTCGATCGCCTTCCGGACCTTGGCGAGGGTGGCCGGCGAAACCGAGCCTTTGCCGCTGACCACGCGCGAGGCCGTGCCCAGTCCGACGCCGGCAAGCTTCGCTACATCCTTGATAGTGGCCACGTCAGGATCCTCATTGCAGATTTGTTCAAAACGTCAAGCATAGCGCATCCCGCGGCCTTACAGGCGGTTTCCCGACGCCGGGTCGAACAGCGAGACCCGGTTCGCGTCGATGGCGAAGCGCAGCCCCTGCCCCGGGGCCCAGGCGCCGTCGTCGTGCACCAGCGATGCCAGGGTATGGCCGCCGCAGCGGATCCAGACCACCTGGTGGTTCCCCATCGGCTCGACCAGCGACACGGTCCCGGCCAGCGGCCCATCCGCGCGGATCGCCACGTGCTCGGGCCGCACGCCCAGCACCGCCGGCCCGGCCGCGACCTTCGCCGCGCAGCAGCCGGCGCCCGGCGCCAGCGCCAGCTCGCCCGCCGTGAAGCGTCCCGCACCATCGAGCGCGCCGTCGACGAAGGCCATCGCCGGCGCGCCGAGGAAGCCGGCGACGAAGCGGTTGGCCGGGCGTTCGTAGACGTCGAGCGGGGTGCCGATCTGCTGCACCTGGCCGGCCTGCATGACGACGATGCGCGAAGCCAGGGTCATCGCCTCGACCTGGTCGTGGGTCACGTAGATCATGGTCGAGCCCAGCTTCTGGTGCAGCAGCTTGAGCTCGCGGCGCAGCTCGGCGCGCAGCTTGGCGTCGAGGTTCGACAGCGGTTCGTCGAACAGGAAGACCTGGGCTTCGCGCACCAGCGCGCGCCCGATCGCAACGCGCTGGCGCTGGCCGCCCGAGAGCTGCGAGGGCTTGCGGCCCAGCAGCGCATCGAGCTGCAGCATCTCGGCCGCATGCGTGACGCGGCGCTTGATCTCGGCCTTCGGCGTGCCGGCAATTTTGAGGCCGAAGGACATGTTGTCTTCCACGCTCATGGTCGGGTACAGGGCATACGACTGGAACACCATGCCGATCCCGCGTTCGCTCGGGTCGGCGTCCGTCATGTCGCGGCCGCCGATCTCGATGGCGCCGGAATCGGCGTCCACCAGGCCGGCGATGCTGTGCAGGAGGGTCGACTTGCCGCAGCCCGAAGGCCCCAGCAGCACCAGGAATTCGCCGGGCTCGACCTGCAGGTCGAGGTCGCGGATGATGTTCTTCCCGCCCAGGATGATGTTCAGCTTGCGCAGATTGACGTTCGCCATGTCGCTTAACCTTTGACTGCGCCGGCGGCGATGCCGCGCACGAACCAGCGGCCGGAGCCGAAATACAGGGCCAGCGGCACCAGCGCGGTGAGGATGGTCGCGGCCATGTTCACGTTGTACAGGCGGGTGCCGGTGGTGGTGTTGATCACGTTGTTCAGCTGGACCGTCATCGGCAAGTTCTCGCGGCCCGCGAACACCAGGCCGAGGATGTAGTCGTTCCACACCCCCGTGACCTGGATGATGGCGGCGACCACGATCACCGGCAGCGACATCGGCAGCATCACCCGCAGGAAGATGCGCCAGAAGCCGGCGCCGTCCACGCGCGCCGCATGGAAAAGCTCCTGCGGCACCGAGCAGTAGTAATTCCGGAACAGCAGGGTCATCATCGGCATGCCGAACACCAGGTGCACCAGCACGATGGCCGGCAGCGAACCGAACACGCCGGCCAGCGCCATCACCCGCACCAGCGGATAGATCATCACCTGCACCGGCACGAAGGCGCCGGCCATCAGCACCGCGAACAGCAGGTTCGCGAAGCGTGGGCGCCAGAACGACAGCGCATAGCCGTTGACGGCGCCGATCAGGATCGGCAGCACCGTCGAAGGCACCGCGATCGCCACCGAATTCCAGAAGCCGGTGCGCAGGCCTTCGCAGGCGGCGCCGGTACAGACCGTGCTCCAGGCCTGGCGCCAGGGCGCCAGCGTCGCGTCCAGCGGCAGCGCGAAGATGCCGCCCTGGCGGATCTCGTCCATGCTCTTCAGCGAGGTGACGACCATGACGTACAGCGGCAGCAGGAAGAACAGCGCGGCGCCGATCAGGAAGCAGTAGATGCCGATGCGGGCCGGGGTGAAGCGGCGCCGGCGCGTGCGGACCGCGCCGCGCTGCGCATTCTCGTCGCCGGCCACGCCGGCCGGCAAACGCTGGGCGATGCTGTGGAAATTCATGCGGCCTCCTTGCGGCTGCGAGCATAGGCATAGGGCGCGAGCAGCGCCAGCACCGGCACCAGCAGCACGACCGCGCCGGCGGAAGCCAGGCCGACGTTCGAGCGCAGGAACAGGTGGTCCATGATGAACTTGGCCGGCACTTCGCTGGCGGTGCCGGGACCGCCCTGGGTCATCGCGACCACCGCGTCGTACAGTTTCACCACCGCGGTGGCGAGCAGCAGCAGCACGGTGGCGACGGTCGGCCACAGCATCGGCAGCACGATCTGCAGGTAGACGCGCCAGGCCGGGATGCCATCCAGGCGCGCGGCCTTCCAGATCTCGGGATCGATCCCGCGCAGGCCGGCCAGCATCAGCGCCATCACCAGGCCCGAGGCCTGCCACACGGTGGCGATGACGATGGTGTAGATCGCCATGTCCTGGTCGACCAGCCAGTCGAGCCGGAAGTCATGCAAGCCCAGTGCGCGCACGGCCGAGTCGATGCCGTCGCCGGGCTGCAGCAGCCATTGCCAGACCAGGCCGGTGGCCACGAAGGACATCGCGTACGGATACAGGAACACGGTGCGCAGCACGCCCTCGCCGCTCACGTTCTGGTCGATGAAGACGGCCAGCAGGAAGCCGATCGCGAGGCTGGCGATCACGAACAGGATGCCGTACACCGCCAGGTTGTCCAGCGAGAGCATCCAGCGCTCGTTGTCGAACAGACGCTGGTACTGGGCCAGGCCGATGAAATGGCTGGACGGGAAGGTGCGCGAGGCCGTCATCGACAGGCCCAGGGTCCAGACGGCCGAGCCGACGTAGCCGACCAGGACCACGACGAACATCGGCAGCAGCGCCGTGTAGGGTGTGATGGTGCGAAGCTGGCGTCCTGGGATCATCGCGGTTCCTTTAATAGCGCAGCGCCGAGGCGATGCTCTTCTGCGCCTTCTCGACCGGCATACCGGTATTCCAGTAGGCGGTCAGCACGTCCTGCAGGGCGCCGTTCTGGTCCGGCGTCAGGTAGACCTCGGTCACGCCCAGCGGACGCGAACGGTCGCGCAGGATCGCCATGCCCTTCTGCGCGCAGACGTCGAGCCGGCTGGCGTCCAGGTCCGGACGCACCGGCAGCGAGCCTTTCAGCTTGCTGAAGCGGAGCTGCACGTCGGGCTGCTCGACCACGCTGGCCATCAGCTTCTGGGCGCGGACCGCGTCGGGATCCTCGGTCTTGGGAAACACGAACACGTCGCCCTGGATCAGGTAGGGACTGTTGGCGGACAGGCCGGGGATGCAGCCGTACTGGCGGCCCGCGCTCTGGCCGGCGTTGGTGAACTCGCCCTTGGCCCAGTCGCCCATGATCTGGATGCCGGCGCGGCCCGCGATCACCAGCGCGGTGGCGTCGTTCCAGTTGCGGCCCGGCGACGCCGGGTCGACATAGGATTGCAGGCGCTTGTAGGCCAGCAGCACCTTGCGAAAGGCGGCCGAATGGATCGCGGCCTGGTCGCGGTCGCGGATGACTTTCAGGTACAGCTCGCGCCCGCCCAGGTTCGACAGCATGCTGGAAAACAGGATCACTTCCTGCCAGGACTGGCCGCCGTGGGCCAGCGGGATCAGGCCGGCGGCCTTCAGCTTGTCCAGCGCGGCGAACAGTTCGTCGACGCTGGCCGGCTCCTTCGCGATGCCGGCTTTCGCAAAGGCCGCCTTCGAATACCACAGCCAGGTCTGCATGTGGATGTTCATCGGCGCCGCGTACCAGTGGCCCTTGACCTTGATGACGCCGACGATGGGCTCGGGCAGCAGATTGTCCCAGTTCTCGCGGCGCGCGACGTCGTCGACGTCGTTCAGCATGTCTTCCTCGATGATGTCGAGGAACTGCTTGGAGGTGTTGAACTGGGCGGCGGTGGGCGGATTGCCGCCGATGATGCGGTTGACGGTGACGGCGCGCGACTGGTCGCCGCCGGCGATGGCGCTGTCGATCCAGGTGCCGCCGGCGTCGCGGTAGGCCTGGGCGACCTGGCGCACGGCGGCCGACTCGCCTCCCGAGGTCCACCAGTGGATCACCTCGGCCCGCGGACCGGCATGCGCCCCCGCAGCGGATGCGCACAGCCAGGCGGCGAGCGCCAACCTGCGACCAATCATTTCGTCTCCAATGCTTCGGCTGCCATTTATGGTGGACCGCTCCGGCTTGGAAACGTTCCCATGGCTTTGGCCGGACTATAGCACCGGGCCGAAATTAGTGTCAAACAGAAAATAGTTGCTGGGGATTGTCCTATAAACCCGCTGCGGATGGGAGGGTAAATTTACTTTTGTGACGTATCGCCGACAATGCGTCGCTCCCGTGCAGGCGGGAACCCATGTCCTGCGTGCGCTGACGAGACACCTGCAGACTTGGGTTCCCGCCTTCGCGGGAACGACGGCTTGACGGGAATGACGGGCCAACATTACCCGAACAGCTTCGCCGCCGTCTTCGCCACCAGCTCCCCCTGGAACCTTGCCCCGTCCAGCTCCAGCTGGCTCGGCTGCCGCTGCCCCTGGCCGCCGGCGATGGTGCTGGCGCCGTAGGGACTGCCGCCGGTGATCTCGTCGAGGGTCATCTGGCCCTGGAAGCTGTACGGCAGGCCGACCACCACCATGCCGAAGTGCAGCAGGTTGGTGAGGATCGAGAACTGGGTGGTCTCCTGGCCGCCGTGCTGGGTCGCGGTCGAGGTGAAGGCCGCGCCCACCTTGCCGGTCAGGGCGCCGCGCGCCCACAGGCCGCCGGTCTGGTCGAGGAAGGCCGCCATTTGCGACGGCATGCGGCCGTAGCGGGTCGGCGCGCCGACGATGATGGCGTCGTAGTCCGGCAGCTCGTCGACGGTGGCGATGGGCGCCGGCTGGTCGAGCTTGAAGTGGGCGGGACGGGCGACGTGCTCGGGCACCGTCTCCGGCACGCGCTTGACCTCGACCGTGGCGCCGCCGCGGCGCGCCCCGTCGGCGACCGCCTGCGCCATCTGCTCGATGTGGCCATAGGTGGAGTAATACAGAACCAGTACTTTTGCCATGCCAGCCTCCTTGGTTTGTGAACCCATATGCTAGCGCCATGCGCCGGCGCGGGGCGCATTGTTGCCAGTATAATATCGGCCCATGAAAGCCCGCACCTACCTGATCCTCATGGCCGCCGCGATCCTGGTCCCGGTGGCGCTGGTCGCTTCGGCGGGGCTCACCAGGCTGCTCGACTCCGAACGGGAATCGCGCATCCGCAGCGTGCAGGAGACCGGCCGCGTGGGGGCCCTGACGATCGACCGCGAGATCGCGATCGCCGACGCCTCGCTGCGCGGCATCGTCAACTCCGAAGCCTTGCGCCGCGGCGACTTCGCGCAACTGCACCGCGAGGCCAGCGCCATGAACCGCGCCACGCCCTGGTCATGGACCCTGGTCATGCGCGCCAGCGGCCAGCCGATGCTGAACACCTTGCGCCCCTGGGGCGAGGCGCTGCCCGATTACACGGCGAAGTGGGTCGGCGAGGTCTATGCGTCGCAGAAGACGCGGGTGTCGGGCTACTTCGTCGGCCCCCTCGCGCAGCGCCCGACGATCTCGGTCGACGTGCCGGTGCCGCGCGTGTTTGGCGAACCCTACGTGGTCAGCCAGGTCTTCGACGCCAGCTACTTCGGACGCGTGTTCACCGATAAATCCATCGGCCCGGGCTGGGTGATGACCATCTTCGACGCCAACGGCATCTCGATCGCGCGCAACCGCAACGCCGCGCAGCTGGTCGGCAAGCCGGTGCGCCCGCAACTCTACCAGGCCTCGCGGCGCCAGCCCAACGGCCTGCTGCGCCACACCACCCACGACGGCATCGACGTCTACAGCGTCTACACGCGCGCCCCGCTGTCCGGCTGGACCCTGGCGATCGGCGTGCCGGCGCCGGAGATCGAGGCCCAGGCGCGCGCCGCCACACTGGTCGCGGCGCTGGCCCTGCTGGGCGTGATGGGGCTGGCGATCGGCATCGCCGTGTTCCTGGCCAAGCGCCTGTCGGTGTCGCTGGAGCTGGCGCGCGCGTCGGCCCAGGCGCTGGCCGCCGGCGCCGAGCCGCCCGCGTGCTCGACCCGGGTTGCCGAGGTCGACATGCTGCTGGACAGCCTGCGCCACAGCAGCGCCAACCTGCGCCGCGAAAGCGGCGCGCGCCGCCAGCTCGAGGACGAGCGCGAAGCCCTGCTGCGCAGCGAACAGGATGCGCGCCGCCAGGCCGAGGCCCAGAGCCATGCCAAGGATGCCTTCCTCGCCATGCTCAGCCACGAGCTGCGCAATCCGCTGGCGGCGATCGCCGGCGCCATCCAGGTGCTCGGCCTGCCGGACGTGAAGCCGGCGCTGGCCCTGCACGCGCGCGAGATCGGCCAGCGCCAGGTGCGCCACCTGACCCGCATCGTCGACGACCTGCTCGACGTGCGCCGCATCCTGGCCGGCAAGGTCAGCCTGCAGCGCCGCCGCGTCGACGCCGGCGCCCTGCTGCGCCAGTGCTGCGACACCCGCGCACTGGCCGATGACGGCGCCCACCGCTGGCAGGTCGATGCCGGCGAGCTGTGGGTCGACGCCGATCCGACCCGGCTCGAACAGATCTTCGACAACCTGCTGCACAACGCGATCAAGTACACCCCGGCAGGCGGCGCGATCGCCGTCTCGGCGCGCGCGGCCGGCAGCGAGGCGGTGATCGAGGTGACCGACACCGGGGTCGGCATCGAGGCCGAGACCCTGCCGACCATCTTCGACGTGCTGGTGCAGGGCCCGACCGCGATCGACCGCTCGCAGGGCGGCCTGGGCCTCGGCCTGGCGCTGGTGAAGGAACTGGCTGCGCTGCACGGCGGCAGCGTGACGGCCTACAGCGCGGGCGCGGGACTCGGCTGCACCTTCACCCTGCGCCTGCCGATGGCGGCGGCGGCGCTGCCCGCGTAGGCGGCCAGGCCGGATCCGCGCATGGC
>CAJYXO010000118.1 GCA_913778765.1 uncultured Massilia sp.
CAGCACTACTTCGCCGCGGTCGCCGAGGTAGTAGTTGCCGTTCACGGTCAGGGCGCCGGTGAAGCGCACCAGCATGCCTTCGTAGCGGCTCAGGTCGTTGTCGCCGAGGCGGACGTTGGTGATCTGCACCGCCGGGCCGCTGCCGAGCGGGGTCACCTGGCTGCCGCTGGCGAATTCGGTGACGCTGCGGGTCGCGCCGGAGGGCTTGTACTCGGTCACGGTGCCGGACACGCGCACGAGGTCGCCCACGTTGGCCGTGGTGGTGGCGCCGAACACGTAGATCGCGTCCGAGGTCGTCACGTCGCCGTCGCCTTGCGGATCCTGGATGAAGAAGCCGCCGCCGCTCAGCTTCTTGGTGATCACGCCGGTGGTGGTCTGGACCGTGTTGGCATACGGGCTGGCGCCGGTATTGCCCTGGATCTGGGGAATCGAGTGTTCGCCCGACAGCGCGACGTTGACCGTGCAGGTGGCGGTCTGGCCGCCGTCGTTGGCGAAGCTCACCTTGACCGGGTAGCTGCCGCTCGGCACGCTGGCGTCGACCGACAGGGTCACTTTCGCCTCGCCGCCGTTGCCGGAAGCGGCGGTGAAGCCGGTCAGGCTGATGCCGGGGATGGCGGCGCTGGTGATGGTGGCCTGGTTGACGATGCTGTCCGGATCGCTGGCCAGCAGGATGCCGATCACGGCTTCGCCGGCGCGGCCGCCGATGCTGGCCGGGCAGTTCAGCGCGATCGGCTGGGCGACCGGCCCGGCGCCCGCGCAGGCTTTCAGGGCGCTGGCGAAGTTGCGCGGGGTCGGCGCGCCGTTGGCGAAGTCGTTCCTGTTGTCGTCGTTGTCGGTACAGCCGTCGTCCTTGCGCAGCGCGGCGGTGGTGTTCGACAGGTTCGGCGCGGTCGGGCCGGTGCCTTCGAAGCCGGTGGCGCTCGAGCCGAAGCCGACCAGGTCGGCCAGGGTCGGCTGCTCGACCGGATTCGGGTTGGCGACCGCCGGCAGGCCGGTCGTGCTCTTGACCAGCGCCACCTTGCCCGAGCTGCCGCTCATGTTGATGTTGGCGCTGGCGTCGGCCGTCGGCAGCTTGGCGCCGACCGCGGCCTGGGACGCCAGCTGGACCAGGAAGTACTGGCCCGCGGCCAGGGTCACGGTCGGCAGGTTGACCTTGTTGCTGGCCCAGCTCGTGCCGCCGGCCGAGCTGTACTGGACGCTCCATCCATCCAGCGTGACCGGACCGCCGCTGCGGTTGAACAGCTCGACGAAGTCGTTCTGGTAAGGGGCGCTGGTGTTGCCGCCGCCGCCGTAGACCTGGCTGATGACGACGGGGCTGCCGGTGTCGGCGAAGGCGGATGCCGACAGGCCGGCCAGCAGCGCGGCGAGCGCGGTCAGGCGGCCCGGAGAATGGATGGAAGGACGATGGGTCATGTGGTTTCCCGAAGGTGGAGACGGAGGTTGTCAGCGATGCACTTAACGTAACGGATAGTAAATGCATGAATTGACAACATCATGACCACGGATTAGTCCAAACGGACCATTTCCCATGCGCAACGAATGGAAGGACGTTATTTCCGTGCTAACGCCGCTTGCGATACGGCGCCGCCAGCGGTTCGCCGATGAACAGGCCCTGGGTCGGCCAGGCCACGCTCTTCCAGTAGGCTTCGATCGCGCTGTTGCCCTGCACATAGTGCTTGAGCAGCACGGTCGGATTCGGAAACTTCTGCCAGTAATTGCAGGGTTCGCTGACCGAGCCGTAGCTGGCGGTGGCGCCCGCCTCCAGCCAGCGCAGGCTGCTCATCTGCCCTTCCCCCAGCAGATCGCCGCCCAGCGAGGTCAGGTGGTCGGCCAGGGCGCCCGGCAGGAAATGCAGGGTGTCCAGCTTGGTCACCTGCGCCATGCCGGTCTCGTAGATCATCACGTCCTGCGCGCCCTCCAGCACGTCGGCCTGCATGGTTTTCGTGCTGAGTTTCCTGGCTTCGATGCGGCCCGGCGGTGGGAAGAAGCCGGCGCGCGAGTTCCGCGCCTTTTCCGACGTCACCAGATAGTAGGCGGTGGCCGGCACGATGCGGAAACCGCTCGATGCGCCGCGGTCGATCAGGGCTTTCGCCTCCGCCACCGATTCGGTCGGCAGCAGCATCGACAGGCGCAGCTTGAGGTCGGTATAGGGCTGGGACGACTTCGCGTTGAAATAGGGACTGGAGCGGCCGCTGGCGCAGGTCTTCACGCATTGCGAGGCGTCGAAGCCCAGGGTATAGGCCCCGGTAATGGAATTGCACGCGACCTTGTAGGGTGCGGTCCAGACCATCAGCACCGCCTGCACGTTCGGGCCGAGGCGGCTGTCGATCTCTTCCTTCAGCGCCTCGAAGCGCTCGGCACTGATCTCGTGCGGCTTGCCGGGGATGTTCACGTGCACCACGTTGGCGGCCGGGATGTTGCGCCGCTTGCGGTAGTACTCGCCGACCTTGACGCTGTTCGGCTCGGCATCGTTGATGACGATGGCGAGCTGCGCCGGCTGCAGGTTGGGGGCGCTGGTGAAGCTGTTCAACTGGGCGCGGGCGGCGCCGGCGACGGCCAGCAGCAGGAGGATCGGGAGGCAGCGTCGGATCGAGGTCATCGGCAAAGTGGGCGGTCAAAAAAAGGGAGCGCTGGGCTCCCCATCATGATGCCACAATTGCATTGCAAACAACTCACGCTTGGCTTGGCTTGCGTTTGCGGCTCCACATGGCAAGCATTCCTGCTCCGGCCAGCAGCATCGCGTACGAGGCCGGCTCGGGCACCGGCGCGATCGCGAAGATCTCCATCGCATTCACGGTGACGGTCTGGCCGCGCGTGCTGCCGTCGATGATACTGATGCCTTCGTTGGCCGGATTGCCGTAGCTCAGTTGCCAGGACAGGGCCTTGGTCAGGTCGTCGTTGACGAACAGGTCGGGACCGGTACCGAACACGGGGCCGAACAGGATGTCGTTGAAGGTCTGGCGCTGGCCCTGGCTAGGCAGCTCGAAGCTGGACAGCACCTGGCGGTAGACCGCCGGCGTGGTGAAATTGAACATGAAGGCAGTGCGCTGGAAGTCGCGCGGGGTCTCGTGCCAGCCATCGGTCGAGGACCAGCTCTGCGGGTTGTAGCCGCCCACCAGGAAGCTCTCGCCCGCCGTGTTGCTCACTTCGATCAGCGTGAAGGTGGCGCCCTTGCCGTCGGCTCCCTGGTGGAAGTTAACCGAGGTGTCGCCCGGACGCAGCGTGTAGACGTTGTTGAGGTTGAACTCGCCCTGGCCGAGCCAGCGTTCGAGCTGGGCGTGGCGGCTGTCGTCCAGCAGGCTGGAGCCGCCGATGATGTCGCCGGCCCGGGCCGCGCCTCCCATACCCGCGCCTGCGATGGCGAGCAGCATGCCGCCGGCTGCAATGATCGTCTTCATGGGCATCTCCCCCATCGGTTCGAGACACATCATTGTATGCCCGCTGCATGACGGCGAACGCACGTTACAAGTCCGGAAAAGCGAACGCCGCCGGCGCTGGTGCGCGGGCGGCGTCCGGTACGGCTCGTGTTTGCGACGCGGGCTTATGCGCGCTGGTAGACGTCCTCGAAACGCACGATGTCATCTTCGCCCAGGTAGCTGCCCGACTGGACTTCGATCAGGTGCAGCGGCAGCTTGCCCGGGTTTTCCAGGCGGTGGGTCATGCCGATCGGGATATAGGTCGACTCGTTCTCGGCCAGCAGCTTGACGCTGTCGCCGCAGGTGACGCGCGCGGTGCCCGACACCACCACCCAGTGCTCGGCGCGGTGATGGTGCATCTGCAGCGACAGCTTCTCGCCCGGCTTCACGCAGATGCGCTTGACCTGGAAGCGGTCGCCGGCGTCGATGCCTTCGTAGAAGCCCCACGGACGGTAGACCCGGGTGTGGTACAGGTGCTCGGTGCGCTCCTGGACCTTCAGGTGGTCGACGATGTTCTTGACGCGCTGGACCTGGTCCTTGTGCGCGACCAGCACCGCGTCCGGGGTTTCGACCACGACCAGGTCCTTGACGCCGACCATGGCCACGATGCGGCTCTCGGCGCGTACCAGCGAATTGCTGACGCCGTCGAGGTAGACGTCGCCGCGCTGCACGTTGCCGTGGGCGTCGGCCTGCTGCACGTCGGCCAGGGCCGACCAGGAACCGACGTCGCTCCAGCCGATGTCGCTTGCTACCACCACGCCGTCACGGGTGTGTTCCATGACCGCATAGTCGATCGAATCCGACGGGCAGGCCGTGAAGGCGGCTTCGTCCAGGCGGCAGAAGTCGAGGTCGCGGTAGGCGCTGTGCATGGCCTGCTCGGCCGCCCTGGCGATCTCGGGCGCATGCTGTTCGATCTCGTCCAGGAAGCGGTCGGCGCGGAACATGAACATGCCGCTGTTCCAGTAGAAGCCGCCGTCGGCGACGAAGCCTTCGGCGGTGTTGCGGTCCGGCTTCTCGACGAAGCGCTCGATCTTGTAGCAGTCATCCACGCCCGGCAGCGGTTCGCCGCGGCGGATGTAGCCGTAGCCGGTTTCCGGCATGCTCGGCACGATGCCGAAGGTGGCCAGCGAACCGTTCTGCACCAGCTGGTAGGCGCGCTCGACCGCCTGGCGGAAGGCTTCGTTCTTCTCGATCACGTGGTCGGCCGGCAGCACCAGCATGATCGCGTCCGGATCCTCGGCTGCCAGGTGGCGCGCCGCGGCGGCCACCGCCGGCGCGGTGTTGCGGCCGACCGGCTCGAGCAGGATGCCGCTCGGGTTGATGCCCACTTCGCGCAACTGCTCGGCCACCAGGAAACGGTGCTCGTTGCCGCACACGACCAAGGGCGCCATCAACCCCGGCCAGCCGCGTACGCGCAAAGCGGTTTCCTGCAGCATGGTCTTGTCGGTGACCAGCGGCAGAAGCTGCTTGGGCATCATGGCCCGCGACAGCGGCCACAGGCGGGTGCCGGCGCCGCCGGAGAGGATGACTGGATAAATTTTCATGCGCTAATTTTCTCTAAAGTTGTGTCGGTCTCGTCCGCGCCTTCCTTGCGGCGGCTGCGGCGACGGTCGCGTGCATTCAGCCATTCGTCCGAGCTGTAGTCGGACGAGTGTTTCATCTCGCCGGCGCGGTCGATACTGTAGTCCTTGAAGACGATCATTTCATGCAACGTTACATCATTTAACACGCGAGTATATTCGAAAAGCACGCTGCGGACGATTTCCGCGCCCTCGCAGATGTGGCTGCCATGACCGATCCAGGTCGGGCCGATGATGGTGGCGCCGGCCTCAATCTTGACGCCCGAACCGATGTAGACCGGGCCCTTGATGGTGGTGCCGCGCCAGTCGATGCTGGTGTTCAGACCGACCCACAGGCCCGGCTCGGTCTGGATGCCCGGCACGTCCATGTGGTTGACTTCGCCGGTCAGCACGTTCTGCAGCACTTCCCAGTAATCCGAGACGCTGCCGATGTCCAGCCAGTTGAACGGGCGGCCCTGGGCGTAGAACGGCATGCCCTTCTCGGCCAGCAGCGGGAACAACTGGGAGCCGATGTCGAATTCCACGCCCGACGGGATCAGGTCGATCACTTCCGGCTCGAAGATGTAGATGCCGGTGCTGATGAAGTTCGACAGCGCCTCTTCCTGCTTCGGCTTTTCCTGGAACTGGGTGATGCGGCCGTCCTTGTCGGTGACCACCACGCCATAGCTCGACACTTTGTCCCAAGGCACTTCCTTGGTGATGACGGTGGCCATCGCGCCCTTGCGGCGGTGTTCCAGCAGGGCCGCCTTCAGGTCGAGGTCGATCAGCGCATCGCCGCACAGGACGATGGTGGTGTCGTCGAAGAAGCCGCCGAATTCCTGGATCTTCTTCATGCCGCCGGCCGAGCCGATCGGCACGGCCACGACTTCGCCGTCTTCCTTGGTATAGCCTTCGAAGGAATAACCGATCTGGACGCCGAACTGCTCGCCCTCGCCGAAGTATTCCTCGATCTTTTCGTGCAGGTGGCTGACGTTGACCATGATTTCGGTCACGCCGTGCTTGCGCAGGTGTTCGATCAGGTAAGCCATGACAGGCTTGCCCAGCACGGGGATCATCGGTTTCGGCAGGTCATAGGTCAGCGGACGTACGCGGGTGCCTTTGCCTGCTGCAAGAATCATCGCTTTCATGGTTCGGTCCTCATGCTCATTTTGCGGTGGTTTGATAGCGCCAGGAGTCGGCGCACATTTGCGCGATGTCACGCTGCGCCGTCCAACCGAGTTCCTCGCGGGCGCGGGTCGGGTCGGCGTAGCATTTCGCGATGTCGCCGGGGCGACGGTCCACGATCTGGTAGGGAATCGGCTTGCCGCAGGCCTTCTCGAAGGCATGCACCATTTCCAGAACGCTGTTGCCGTTGCCGGTGCCGAGGTTATAGGTATGCAGTCCGGCGCCCTGGACCAGCTTGTCCAGGGTCTTGACGTGGCCGATCGACAGGTCGACCACGTGGATGTAGTCGCGCATGCCGGTGCCGTCCGGCGTCGGGTAGTCGCCGCCGAACACCGACAGCTTCTCGCGCTGGCCGTTGGCGACCTGGGCGATATAGGGCACCAGGTTGTTCGGGATGCCGTTCGGCTCTTCGCCGATCAGGCCGCTTTCATGCGCGCCCACCGGGTTGAAGTAGCGCAGCAGCGCGATGTGCCAGTCCGGCTCGGCCTTGAACAGGTCGCGCAGGATGTCTTCGATCATCAGCTTGCTGCGGCCATACGGATTGGTGGCCGACAGCGGAAAGTCCTCCTTGATCGGCACCGAGGCCGGATCGCCGTACACGGTGGCCGACGACGAGAACACCAGGGTCTTGCAGCCGAACTTGGCCATGGTCTCGAACAGCACCACGCTGCCGGAGACGTTGTTGTCGTAGTAGCGCAGCGGCTGCGCCACGGATTCGCCGACCGCCTTCAGGCCGGCAAAGTGGATCACGGCGTCGACCTTGTGCGCGCCGAACGCGGCTTCCATCGCCGCGCGGTCGCGGATGTCGGCCTCGACGAACTCGAAAGCCTTCCCCGTGATGCGAGTCACCCGCTCCTGCACGGAACGGTTGGCGTTGGACAGGTTGTCGACCACGACCACGTCGTGGCCCGCCTTCTGCAGCTCGACCACGGTGTGCGAACCGATGTAACCCATGCCGCCTGTAACCAGAATCTTCATTGATATCGCTTTCGTAAAATGTTTGCCTGTCGCCATGCCTTGGATGGCGCCTTGGTTTTATTCGTGCGGCGGCTTCTGTGGCCGCCGTGATCCCTGTTTCGTTTATGCCTTGCGGCGTCCGCTCATCGCTTCCTTGATGAACAAGCGGACGAAGGCCATGTCTTCAATAAAATACCGGCGGAACATCCGGCGCGGCTCCTGCAGGAAACGGTAGAACCATTCCAGGCCCGACTTCTGCATCCACACCGGGGCGCGCTTGACGTGGCCGATCGCCACGTCGAAGGTGCCGCCCACGCCCATCGCGAACGGAATCCGCATCTCGGCCTGGTAGCGGCCGAGGAACTGCTCTTTCTTCGGCGAGCTGATCGCCACGAACAGCAGGTCGGGCCTTGCTTCCCGGATCTGCGCCGCCACCTGCGCTTCTTCCGCCTCGCCCTTCCAGTAGCCGTTGCGGTAGCCGGCCAGCACCAGCTTCGGGTACTTGTGCTGGTAGGTCGACGCCACCTTGCTGACGACTTCTTCCTTCGCGCCCAGCAGGAACACGCGCCAGCCCTTCTCCCCTGCCCGGCGCATCAGCGCCTCGAACAGGTCGACGCCGGCCACGCGCTCCTTCAGCGGCTTGCCGAGCAGGCGCGAAGCCCACACGACCGGCATCCCATCGACGTTGACGAGGGCGCAGTCGTTGATGATCTGCCTGAGCTCCGGGTCGCGGCTGGCTTTCACCAGCTTGTCGACGTTCACCACCACGTGCTGATGGGGTTGTCCCGTGTGGATGAAACCCTCGATGGTCTGCAGGGTTTCCTCCATCGACAGGTTGTCGATGGAGCAGCCCATCAAGGTGATGCGCTCAGCCGCCGGTTCGCTCATGGGATCATCCTTATTTACGCATTTGAGCCCTTCGCGAGCTCGGTTGCCAGGACCGCGACGATGCGCTCCGCCGCCCTGCCGTCCCACAGGTGCGGACGGCGGCCCTGCTTGCCTTCGCCGCGCAGCACCTTGCGGGCTTCGCGCACGATCGCCACCGGATCGGTGCCGGCCAGCACGTTCGAGCCTTCGTCGACCGTGACGGGGCGCTCGGTGTTCTCGCGGATGGTTACGCAGGGCACGCCCAGCGCGGTGGTTTCTTCCTGCAGGCCGCCGCTGTCGGTCAGTACGACCGCCGCATCCTTCCACAGGTTCAGGAAGGCCATGTAGGCCTGCGGGCCGGCCAGGGTGATGTTCGGGCCGAGGTCGATGCCGAATTTCTCGAGGTTGGCGCGGGTGCGCGGGTGCACCGGGAAGATCAGCGGCAGCTCGCCCGCGATCTCCTTCAGGGCGCCGGCGACGCGGGTAAAGGCTTCGGCATCGTCGACGTTGCTCGGACGGTGCAGGGTCACGACGCCGTAGCGCTGGCCGGCGTCCTGGCGCGCCTGCTTGAAGGCGCTGGTCTCGAAGGACGAGGTGTCGGCATGGGCCAGCTTGTCGGCCTGGTACAGCACGTTGTCCACCATCACATGGCCGACGTAGTGCACGGCGCTGTCCGGCTTGCCTTCGCGCTTCAGGTGTTCCAGCGCGGCCGGCTCGGTGACGAAGAACCAGTCGGAGATGCTGTCGGTGACGAGGCGGTTGATTTCTTCCGGCATCGCCATGTCGCCGGAGCGCAGGCCGGCCTCGACGTGGGCCACCGGAATGTTCAGCTTCTTGGCGACGATCGAGCAGGCCAGGGTGGAATTCACGTCGCCCACCACCAGCACGCAGGCCGGGCGCTCGTTCTGGCACAGCTCCTCGAAACCGACCATGATCTTGGCGGTCTGCTGGGCATGGCTGCCGCCGCCGGCGGCCATGAAGACGTCGGGTTGCGGAATGCCGAGTTCTTCGAAGAACACGTCATTCATGTCGCGGTCGTAGTGCTGGCCCGTGTGGATGATCTTGTACGACAGCGTCTTCGGGCTCTGGGCCTGCAGCGCGCGCACGATCGGAGCGATCTTCATGAAATTGGGCCGGGCGCCCGCAACCAGATAAATAAGCATGAAACAAGTTCCCTAGTAATTAGTATGTGAACAACACTGCGAACAGCGGGGTATTAAAAAAACGTTATTGTAAACCTGCACTCGACCGGGACGGCGGACGATACGGTGCTGATCTTCAGCACGTCGCACGGCTGCTTCGATTCGTAACAGCGCGAATACCAGCCGAGCGGTGGGTTTTCGTTGGCGCGCACCAGCTCCAGCTTGAGGTCGGCGCCGTGGGCGTGCATCTGCAGGGCGAAGCGCTTGCCGCGCACGTGCAGGCCGGAACTGTCCAGTCGGACCGACAGGCCGGGCGCGAAATGCCAGAACAGCTCGACCTGGTGATGCTTCTTTGCGGAAAACTCATCCTTCACGACCAGGCTGGCGCTTGCCGCGTCGAAGCGGATGCTGCGCATGTGGCGCACCGGGTCGGCCAGGCGCTCGTAGCCGTCGTGCGCGCCGCGGAAATCGAATTCGTGCGGCGACTGCGGCATGCGTTCGATGCTCGCCTTCGCCTTTTTCAGCCACATGAAGCGTCCACCCGACACCGACTGGTCGAGGCCGTCGATGCGCACGGTGTTGTGGGCCGACGTACCGCGGAAGTAGTCGCGCCACTTGTGCTCCTGCCAGTAGGAGTAGGTTCCCGGATCGACCAGGCATTCCTCGCCGCCCAGCGACAGGGTCATGGCGAGCGCATCCGCATGGCCGTGGGCGGCGATGCCGAGGTAGCCCAGCGGACCGCAGTCGACCATGCCCTTGATTTCCCCGGCCTCGCCGAAGTGCGAGCCGAACAGCAGGTAGCCGCCGTCCGGGAAAGCCCAGCCGGTGTCGGATTCGTGCGGATCGGCGTCCGGGCGCTTGCCCGGCAGCGCGTGCAGCAGCCAGCGCACGCCGATGTGTTCCGGCGCCTGGCGGCGCAGGACGGCGTCGCCGAGGGCCAGCAGCTGGGCCGCGCGGTCGCTGCCGGGCGCGTCGAGGCGGAACACGATGCCGTCGTCGGCGTCGCCGACCATCGGCACGTTGCCGCCGACGTCGCGTACGGAGCGCAGGAAGCGCAGCGCGCGCTGCAGGCTGGTCCAGTAGGCGCGCGAGAAGGGATGGCCGCAGGCCTGCCCCACCAGTCCCGCCACGAACAGGAATTCGCTGGAGAAGATGTGATAGGCAAAGGCCTGCTCGCGGTTCACGCCGTCGCGCGAGAACTGGACCTGCACCTCGTGTTCGAGCTCGCGCCGCGCCTGCTCCATCCACGCCGCCGACTGCTTCCAGCATGGCCAGATCGCCGCGCCCACGTACAGGCCGGCCAGCTCGCCGATCAGGTGGTTGTTGGCCGACGAGTGGCGCGACAGGTGGCGCGCGATGCCGCTGCAGTGGGCGTGGATCGAATCCAGCCAGTCGGCGCGCAGGCGCTCGCCCTCGTCGCCGTCGAACAGGGCGCTGCTCTCACCGCCGATCAGCTGCCACACCAGGCTCCAGTTGATCAGGCGGATGCCCAGCTCCAGCGAACTGGTCCAGTTCGGTCCCGTCAGCGGCGGACACTGGTCGAGCCAGCTGCGCAGCTGCTGGTGCAGCGCGTGCAGCCAGGCTTCGTCCCTGGTCGCGGCCCAGGCCTGGGCCAGGCGCACCAGGTGCAGGTGGCGGTTCAGCTCCCACACGTGCTTGATGTCGCCGACCTGCTCGCGGTTGATGATGGCGATGTCGCCGGCATAGATGGACGGGCCGGTGACGCCGCTTTCCGGGTCGCGGTTCCACTGCGGCGGCACGCCGACGTCGAAGCGGCGTTCGGCGAACAGCACCACGAGACCGGCCTCGACGCTGTCGGCGTCGGCCAGCAGGGCCTCCTTTTCGGCGGGGCTCATGGCGGGCGCGCCGGGCACGTTGAAGGTGCGGGCGCGCGGCAGCGGCGGCGCGGCGCGCGGACGCACCCGTTTCGCCACGCCCTTCGCCGCCGCCTGCTGGATGCGGTAGCCGACCTCGGCCACCGACATGCAGCGCAAACGGTTCACCAGCCAGGTCATGCCTGTCGCTTCGCTCATCATCGTGTCCCCGCCAGTTCACGGTAGAGCGCGGACAGTTGCCCGCACACCACCTCGGTTGAGTAATGTTGCGCTATCGTTGCACGCGCACGCTGTGCGAGCCGTGTGCGCAGGGCGTCATCGCCCACCAGCTGCGCCAGCTTGTCCGCCAGCGCCTGTTCGTCGCGCGGCGGCGCCAGCAGGCCGTTGTCGCCGTCGACGATGGTTTCCGGAATGCCTCCCACATTGCTGGCCACCACCGCGGTGCCGGCCGCCATCGCTTCCAGCATGGCCATCGGCAAGCCTTCCGCATGCGAAGGCAGGCAGAACACGGCGGCGCGCGCCAGTTGGGCCGCGCGCTCTTGCGGGCCGACCCATCCGAGCAACTCGATCCGGTCCTGGATGCCCAGCGCTGCCGCCCGCTTGCGCAGGGCCTCGGCATCGCCTTCGCCGCCGAACACCAGGCGCAGGTCCGGATAGTGCGCCGCCAGCCGCGCCCCGGCGCCCAGCAGCTCGAACACGCCCTTCGCCGGCTCCAGGCGGCCGAGGAAAAGGATGCGCGCCGGTTCCGGCTGCACGCTCGAGGCCGCCGGCAGCGGCACCGAATTCGGCACCACCATCACCCTCGCCTTCGGCGCGAAGCCGCGCACGAAACCGGCCCAGCCGCTCGACAGCGTGATCACCACCGAACTCGCTTCCAGCGTGTGGCGGATCCAGCGCCGCATCATGCCGCCGGCTTCGACGGTCGCGAACTGGCGGAAGCCGCCGCCATGCAAATGAAAAATCGTCTTGCAGCCCGCCAGGCGGGCGATCAGCAGCACGATCGACTTGCGCACGAAGCTGGCGCGCGAGGCGGCGTGCACGTGCACCACGGCCGGATGCTGGCGCAGGCAGGCAAGCAAAGTCTGCCAGAAACCGGACAGCGCGCCCTTCAGCTTGGCCGCCTTCGATCCTTCATGGTGGGTGGCGACGTAGCGCACGCCCTCCTTCTCGAACAGGCCATGCTGGCGCAACACGGAAACCACCGCCGCGACCCCGCCCCTGCCTTCCAGCGCGGTGCCGACCATGAGGATCCGCGGTGACTGCCGTTGTAACAAATGACACTCTCTTAATAAATAGCAAATGTTTCGATCATACATCATGAATTTCCGGCCGTGCGCACGGTTCGCCGCCTTCTTCGATGATGACGAAGGCGAACTTGCCGTTGCGGCCGCGTGGAATCGCTGCCACCTTCTCCACGGCAACCTCGACGCCGGGCACGCGCAGCAGGAATTTGTCGATCAGGGCCTGGCTGTCCGCCGCGTTCCAGGCATCCAGCGCGACCACCCGCAGCAGGAAGCGGCCGTGCCCGCGGTAGGCCACCTGCCCTTCCACCAGGCGCCGGTCGTGGCCCTGGAATACCCGGTCGAGACGGCCGATCAGGCGGCCGTCCGGCAGTTCGATCACCTTTTCCTGGCGGCCGACGATGGCGTCCACCAGCGGGAACACGCGGCCGCAGGGACAGCTTGCGCCATCGCCGGCGGGGACGATGGTGTCGCCGGTGCGGTAGTGGACCAAGGGCATCGCCGCGTTGTTCAGGCCGGTACCCACCAATTCAAATTGACCGGCCTGTTCCGTCTCCAGCAGCGCGGCGCCGCCATAATCGCTCAGCAGGTGGTAGCGGCCCTGCTCGCAGGTCCCGATCGCCGTCACCCGCTCGGACTGGCCGTACCAGTCGAACACCCGCACGCCGAAGGCCTGCTCCACCGCCGCCCGCACCTCGGGCTCCATGGTCTCCGAGGAGGTCATCACGCCGCGCAGTTTGCGGCCGGCGTAGCGCCGTCCGCGCGCGTTCAGCCAGGCGGCCAGCGCCGCGATCGAGGACGGATAGGCGTGGATCACGACCGGCTCGAATGCTTCCAGGGCCTCGACGTAGGCGCCGATCGTCGCATCCGACAAATGGTAGGAGGACATCAGCAGCATGTTGCCGACCCAGTCGCGGCACCAGTAGCGGCCATTTCGCGGCTTGTCGGCGCAGACGATGTCGCCGCGGATCCAGGCGCGCCGCTGCATGGGGCGCCAGCCGATCCAGCGCAGCTGGCGATACACGAAACCCTCTTCGCGCACCATGTTGCCGAGCGATTGCACGATGGTGAGCGGGGTGCCGGAGGTGCCGCTGGTCTTGATGGTGCTGCGGACCAGGGAGCCGAAACGACGCGGGCGCAGCAGGCGTTCGGGATGCTGGCGCACGTCCTGCTTGGTCAGCAGCGGCGTGCCGGGCGCCAGGCGCGGGATGGCGAGGGGATCGCCGTCGAGCGGCACGCCGACTGTTTCGGCGCGCGCGGCCACGTAGCGGGCCAGGGTTTCGGGCGAGCGCTCGTTGCGCGCCAGGGCCGGGTAGACGAAGACCCGCCCCCAGATATTGCGGACCAGCTCACGCCCAAGCGAACGCAGGGAAAACTTGAGCGAGCGGGTCCACGTCATGCCACCTTACTCCATCAGGATATTCATGTAAGTCCGTGCAACATTTCGGCCGAGAATATCATAGGTGCGATGGGCCTTGACGTACGCTGGGCCACGCATCGCGAACTGACGGGCTCGCTCCTTGTCGCGCAATAATTCCAGGGTGGCGGCGGCGAAGGCGCGGGCCTCCATGCTCACGCACAGGCCCGCCCCGCTCTGCTCGACCACCAGCTGCTGGTCGGGAATGTCGTTGGCGACGCTGGGGATGCCCAGCGCCAGGTACTCGACCAGCTTGGTCGGCGACGAGACGTCGAACAGGGCCCCGCGCGGAATCGGCGACAGCCCGACCTCGGCCCGCACCGCATAGCCGAGCGCGGTCCGCTGCGGCAGCCAGCCGGTCAGCAGCACATGGTCATCCAGGCCGCGGGCGGCGATCTCGCGGCGCATCCAGGCCATCTCGTCATCCGAGGGTGCATCGCCGGCGATCACCAGCAGGGTCTCCGGCATGGCCGCGCGCAGCGCAAGGGCGACGTCGAGCAGGAAGTCGGACTTGCGCGACCGCGCGATGCGGCCCAGGTAGAGCACCACGCGCCGGCCATCCAGGCGGGCGTCGGTGACGGGTTCGATGGCGGCGCGGTCGAACAGCTTGTCGTCGACGCCCATCGGCACCGCCGTCATGCGCGCCCGGTCGAAGCCTTTCGCGACCAGCCAGTCGGCCATCGCATCGCTCTGCACGAAGATGTGGCGCGCGCCGGGCAGCACCAGCTTGTAGATGGCGAAGCGCGAGGCGGCGGCGCGCAGCGCATGCGCGGCCCATTTCAGGCGTCCCTTCAGGCCGCGCTCGTTGCGCGCGATGTCGTCGCGGCGCACTTCGAAGCCTTCGACGATGGGAAAGGACATCCAGTAAACAAAAGGCACGCGCAGCAGCGCCGCCATCGCGCGGCCGAGGACGCCGCTGGCGATCTTGTCGCGCACCTGCAGGCAATGCGGCTTCCGCTTTCGCAGCGCGCGCCACAGCCCGAGCAGGTCCCATAGCGGCGAGCAGACGCTGGCGAAGCGCGAACGCAGGCTGCCGACCACGTGCATGCCGCCGGCCGGCCAGGGCGAGGCCTCTCCCTCGCTGCCGCCCTGCCCCACCAGCTCGGTGTGCACGCCGTAGCGCGGCATCTCGTCGCCGAACAGGGTCAGCACGTCGGCGCGGATCGGCGGCAGGGGGTCGCGGACGATGAAGGCGATCGACAGCGGCGAAGAGGAAGATGGTTGTCGGCTCGGCATGCGACCGATTCTAACGTAGGGTGGGCGCACTGTGCCCACGCGGAAGCCAACGGTACACGGCAGCGCTGTCAGGCTGCCTGTCCTTTCACATATGTCTCCGCCTCATCCAATTTCTGTATGACGAGGTCACGCACGTGATCGAAGCTCGGGTGATAGGCAATCTTTTCGATCGCATCGAATTGCAGGCGAAGACCGGTGAGATCGCCGCTGAGCGCCGCCTTGATTGGCGCAATGTATCGAACAAGAAATTTGCTGGCCTTCAGCAGCGCATCCGGTTCTTTCTCGGCGACCAAGGCGAAGTCGAACATGTCGCGCGCGAGCAGGCGATTGCCGCGATGGTAGAACTTCTTGGCGACGATCTCGGCTGGCGTTTCGACGTGCACGACGCGGTCGAAGATGCGTTCATCGACATAGGGCTGGTCGGTCAGATTCGGGGAAGCGACAAAATCGATTTCGCCTTCAGGCAGAAACAACTTGATGAAACCATTGGCTTCGTCGTAGTGGATGCTCATATCCTCCGCCACCTGGCTCAAGCGCGGATTCACGTAGTTCAGGGCCTGAGGATCCGGCACGAAGATATCGATGTCCTTGCTGAGACGGTGCCGATACTTCCGCATCAGTACGGTGCCGCCGCCGAAAGTCCAATAGAGATGCCTGGTGCCGTGGGTGTGGATTTCATCCACCAGACGCAACGCGTTTTGAAACAAGCCTTCCCAGGTCGTTTCGTCCGCTATTACCAGACAGCCCGATAGGTGTGCAGATCCTTGGCCATCGTCGAAACATGTTTCATGACCGTCTTGGCCGGCGTGTTCGTTTCTACCGAGGCTTCATGGATCGCACTGACGACCAGCGGCAGAGGCGTTTCGTCCAGCAGCGTCATCAAATGCGGCTTGAAGTCGTCCGGCACCACGCCCGACTTCAGGATATGTTTCAGCAGATCGGCGGTCAGAATTTTCTGGTAGCTCGTGCTGGCGGTCTGCGCGGCCACTTTGAGTGCCGGCGATTTTTTGAAGCGTTGTTTGGTATCGAAACTGAGCCCGAGGATGCCTAGAAGCTGATTC
>CAJYXO010000119.1 GCA_913778765.1 uncultured Massilia sp.
TGAATTTGAATGCGGTTTCCAGCTCGACCAGGGTCTCGTTGTCGCACTCGATGTTCATGCAGATGTAGTGTGCCTTCGGCAGCTTCTGGATCTGGTAAGCCATTTGACGGCGGCCCCAGTCTTCGACGCGGTGGATCTGGCCGCCGCGCGAGGTGACCGTGGTCTTGTAGCGCTCGATCATCGCCGGGACCTGCTCGCTCTGGTCCGGGTGGACGATAAACACGATTTCATAATGACGCATGCAACACTCCTTAAGGACGTTTAAACAAATGCCCACCTCGGCGTCAAGACGAGTGTGGGAAGGGAAAGCCCGACATTATAACCGTAAAAAGGTCAAGAGCTCAATCGTCATCTGCGGCGCGGCCGGCCACAGCCCTGTCCGGTGCGCATCGGCTGTGCCCGCCAAGCAAAAAAAACCGGCTAAACGCACGGATTCCCCTTGCGCCCGTCGCAATACTGTACAAAAATACAGGGTATCCGGTTTCAGTCACATGCAGCCGCAACCATCGTCCAACCATAGTCCAACCATGCTCAAGCTCACCGCACGGCAAGAACAGATCCTCAACCTGATCAAGGAAGCGATCGACAACACCGGCTTTCCGCCGACCCGCGCCGAAATCGCCCAGGAGCTCGGCTTCCGCTCGGCCAATGCCGCCGAAGAACACCTGCAAGCCTTGGCGCGCAAGGGCGCCATCGAAATTTCTCCGGGCACCTCGCGCGGCATCCGCCTGGTGGGAAGCACCGCCGGCGCCGAAGCGGCAACGGTGCCGACAGTGCCGGCCGCCCTCCTGATGTCGCTGCCGCTGGTCGGCCGCGTCGCCGCGGGTTCGCCCATCCTGGCCCAGGAACACGTCGAAGCGACCTACTCGGTCGACCCGGCCATGTTCTCGGCCAAGCCCGATTTCCTGCTGAAGGTGCGCGGCTGGTCGATGCGCGACGCCGGCATTTGCGACGGCGATTTCCTGGCCGTCAAGAAAGTCGACTCCGCCAAGAACGGCCAGATCGTGGTCGCCCGCATCGGCGAGGAAGTCACGGTCAAGCGCTACCGCACGAACGGCAGCACCATCGAACTGCTGCCGGAAAATCCGGACTTCTCCGTCATCACGGTGGATCCGCACACCGACGAGTTCGCCCTCGAGGGCCTGGCCGTCGGCCTGCTGCGCTCCTGGCACTGACACCCTTGCCCAGCCGGGCAGCGGATGAATGAACGCACCGCCCGGTTAGCGCCGGTGCGGGGCGTTCGTTTTGGAGCGCCTTATTTGGCGCCGTAGTTGTTCTTGCGGTTTTCCAGCTCTTGTTCGCGTTCCGGCGAAGGCGCGCTCTTCACGATGGCGTTGTGTTCCTTGACCCAGGCGTCGGTGGTATCGCGCCAGACCGCGAAATCCGCCAGCACCAGCTTGGCCTTGACCGTCGCGTTTTCCGTGATGTTCGCGTAGACCGCGGCGAGGCGCTTCTCGGCCTGCTCGGTTTCGGCTTTATTCATCAGCTTCACGATGTCGGCAGGGATCCGCTTGGTCAGCGGCTTGGCTTCGTTCAGGGCGCGCACCTGGGCGTTATAGCAGTCCTGCCATTTGCTCACGTTGGCCGAGATCCGCTCGATCTCGTCGTTCTGCTTCGAGACGGCAGGGAAACGCGGTGTCGGGCAGCGGTACTGGCCGGTCGTCAGGTCGGAACCGTCGTATTTGTTCACCCAATAATCGATGTCGGCGCGGCGCTCGCCGCGCTGGCGCAGCATGTCGAGCGAGGCGATGGCCACCTGGTTGCCTTTCGCGGCGGCCTTGCGGAACCACGCTTCGGCCCTGGCCTCGTCGACGGCGCCGGCTTCGCCATACCAGTACATCTCGCCCAGGTGCTGCTGGGCCACCGGATTGCCGGCGTTCGCCAGCTTCGTGTATTTCTGCAGGGCTTCGGGATAGGCCTTCTTGGCGAACAGGGCGTCGGCGTCGGCCAGTTCGTCGGCGCTAGCCGTGCCCGCCATCAGCAAGGCGGCGCAAAACAGGAGAGTCTTCATGGAAACAGGGCTGTGAAAAAGGAAATTCATGATACCCGCACAGCCCTGCCGGCTCAACCGGCTCTTATTTCCCGCCGTCGGTGCGAGGGTTGTCGAACTGGTGATGGGACTCCTGGGCGCGCCTGATCTCGGTCTGGAGCTGCATCTTGCTCGCTGCGCTGCTGGAATTGGCTGCGAGGACGAATGCATTGGTCGCCTTGTGCCAGGCGTCGCGCTCGGCCGTGAAGTTCAGGGCTTCGTTCTGGCGGCGCGTCACCACGCTGACGGTCGCATCGTCGACGTGGGCGAAGGCCTGCTCCGCTTCGCGCGGACTCATCAACTGGACGAGCTCGGCCGGCACGCGCTGGTTGGGCGGCGGCAGCTGGTTGACCCCGGCAACGAAGTCGTTGTAGCAGCCCTCCCACTTCGCGATGTCCGCGCTGACGGCCTTGATCTCGGCATTGGTCTTCGAGACGGCCGGAATCGTCGGCATCGGGCAGGCGTACTTGCCGGTCATCAGGTCGTCGCCCTTGTAGCCGCTGGTCCACCAGGCGATGTCGGCGGCGCGCTGTTCGCGCTTCTGCAGGACCGCCAGCGTCTCCTTGGCGCCGTTGTGGCCGCTGCCCGCGGCCTTCTCCAGCCAGGTCCGCGACTTGGCCATGTCGACGGCGGTGCCATCGCCATACCAGTACATCTCGCCCAGGCGGAACTGCGCTTCGGCATTGCCGGCATTCGCCAGCTTCGTGTAGATCGGGAGGGCCTTGTCGTATTCCTTCGCGCGCAAAGCCTTTTCCGCGTCGCTCAGGTCCGTGGCCGAGGCCGCGCCGGCTGCCAGCATCAGCAGGGTCACTACGAATCGCTTCATCGTCTCTCCTCCGTTACGGTAATGGAAAGACGATGATAGGCGTTCAATTACTTTATGACAATGCTATCAGGATAATGCCGACCGGAAATCTTCGACCAGGTCGGCGGTATCCTCGATGCCGACCGACACCCGGATCAGCGATTCGGCAATGCCCATGCTGGCGCGGCGCTCCGGCCCCATCTCGAAGAAGATCGTGTGCGCGACCGGGATCACGAGGGTGCGCGTGTCGCCGAGGTTGCTGGCCGGGATCGCGATCTGCAGGCGGTTCAGGTAGTCGAAGCAGTCGATGCCCTCCTTCAGCTCGAAACTGAACAGCGAGCCGTAGGCGCGGAACAGGTCGGTGGCGATGCCGTGCTGCGGATGCGAGGCCAGGCCGGGATAGTAGACGGCGGCAACACGATCGTCGGCTTCCAGCATCTGCGCCAGCGCCAGCGCATTGGCGCAGGTGCGGTCCATGCGCAGCGCCAGGGTCTCGGCGCCCACGGCGATGTGGTGGGCGGCTTCCGGTCCCAGCGAAGCGCCGAAGTCGCGCAGGGATTTCGCGCGCAGCTGGGCCATGCCCTGGGCGGCCGGGGCCAGTTTGCGGAAATTCGGTGCGATGTTCGGGTAGCCGCTCCAATCGAACAGGCCGGTATCGGTCAGGGCGCCGCCCAGCGCCATGCCGTGGCCGCCGATCGATTTGGTGAGCGAATTCACCACCAGGCCGGCGCCCACCGCCTTCGGGCGGAACAGCCAGGGCGTGGTCATGGTGTTGTCGACCACGTAGAGGATGCCGCGTGCGCGGCACAGTTCGCCGATGCGCGCGAGGTCCGCGATCTGGGTGCGCGGGTTGGCGACGGTCTCGACGAACACCAGGCGCGTGTTGTCCCGCAGCGCGGCTTCGACGTTGGCGACATCGGTGGCATCGACGAAGGCGACGTCGGTCCCCTGCCCCGCCACCGTGTTCCACAGGCTGTTGGTGTTCCCGAACAGGAAGCTCGACGACACGACGTGGTCGCCCTCCTTCAGCAGCGCCTGGGCCAGCGCGCCGATCGCCGCCATGCCGGTGCCGAAGCACAGCGTGGCCACGCCGTCTTCCATCTTGCTGATCTTGTCTTCCAGCGCCGCCACCGTCGGGTTGCCCTGGCGGCCGTAGCGGAAGCCCGGCTCCTTGCCCTGGAAGACCGAGGCCAGCTGGCGCGCGTCGCCATAGCCGAAGGCCACCGAGGTGTGGATGGGCTTGTGCAGCGAGCCCTGTTCGATCGGCTTGCGGCGGTCGTTGTGGAGGATGGTGGTGGTAAAGCCGTAGTGCTTCTTCGTGTCGCTCATGTTCTTACCGTACAAATGAAAACGGGCGCCACGGCGCCCGTCAGGGTGATTATTCCGCGGCGACCGGCGGATTCAGGTTCAGCTGCGTGCGCACCACATCCTCGGACGACTTGCCCGAGCTCTTGTGGCGGTGGTTTTCCAGCTTGTCCAGGTATTCCGGCGAGATGTCGCCGGTGATGTAGACGCCGTCGAAGCACGAGGCCTCGACGCTGGTCAGCGCCGGGTTGACGTCCATGATCGACTTCTTCAGGGCCTCGATGTCCTGGTAGACCAGGCGGTCGGCCGTGATCTCGCGGCAGACTTCCTCGACGGTGCGGCCGTGGGCGATCAGCTCGTCGCGGGTCGGCATGTCGATGCCGTACACGTTCGGGTACAGCACCGGCGGCGCGGCCGAGGCGAAGAACACCTTGCGGGCGCCGGCTTCGCGCGCCATCTGCACGATCTCGCGGCTGGTGGTGCCGCGCACGATCGAGTCGTCGACCAGCAGCACGTTCTTGTCCTTGAATTCGGCGGCGATCGCGTTGAGCTTCTGGCGCACCGATTTCTTGCGCATCCCTTGCCCAGGCATGATGAAGGTGCGGCCGATGTAGCGGTTCTTGATGAAGCCTTCGCGGTACTCGACGCCCAGCTTGAGCGCGAGCTGGATCGCGGCCGGGCGCGAGGAATCAGGGATCGGCATCACGACGTCGATTTCCTCGACCGGGATCTCCTGGCGGATCTTGTCGGCCAGGTATTCGCCCATGCGCAGGCGCGTCGCGTAGACCGAAGCGCCATCGATCACCGAGTCCGGACGGGCCAGGTACACGTATTCGAAGGCGCAGGGATTCAGCGACGGATTCTCGGCGCACTGGCGCGCGTGCAGTTGGCTGGCGTCGTCGATGAAGACGGCTTCGCCCGGCGCGATGTCGCGCACGAAGCGGAAGCCCAGGCCCTCGAGCGCGACCGATTCGCTGGCGACCAGGTATTCGGGGCCGTTCTCGGTTTCGTTCACGCCCAGGCACAGCGGACGGATGCCGAAGGGGTCGCGGAAGGCCAGCAGGCCGTGGCCGGCGATCTGCGCGATCACGGCATAGGCGCCGCGCACCCGCTTGTGGACCATGGCGACGGCCTTGAACACGGCGTCCGGCGACAGCGAATAGCCGTCGGCGGCGCTCTGGATCTCGTGCGCCAGCACGTTCAGCAGCACTTCCGAATCGGAGCCGGTGTTGACGTGGCGGCGGTCGATGCGGAACAGCTCGTCCTTGAGTTGTTCCTGGTTGGTCAGGTTGCCGTTGTGCGCCAGCGTGATGCCGAACGGCGCGTTGACGTAGAACGGCTGCGCTTCCTCTTCGCTGGACGAGCCGGCGGTCGGGTAGCGGCAGTGGCCGATGCCGGAATTGCCCATCAGCGAACGCATGTTACGGGTGCGGAACACGTCGCGCACGAGGCCGTTGGCCTTGTACATCGAGAACATGCTGCTGTGGTTGGTTGCGATACCCGCCGCATCCTGGCCGCGGTGCTGCAGCAGCAGCAATGCGTCATACAGCAACTGGTTGACGGGGGCTTGCGAGACGACGCCGACGATGCCACACATGGTGCGCTCCTAAACAGCTAATGATGAAAGATCTAATACTGCACGTGCTGCGCAAAGGCAGCGGGCAAGAAAGGCTTGACGGTGCGCGCCCCGGTTTCCGCCATGGGAGAGAGCAGCGCGTTTTTCCAGAAAGCCTGTTGGGGGATGGAAGTCATCCCGCACAATATGACGCCGGCCAGCACGATGACAATCCCCCGGCCGAGTCCGAACAGGCCGCCGAGTCCGCGGTCGGCCAGCGACAGGCCGGAAGCTTCGATCAGTGCGCCGATCGCCAGCGCCAGCAGACCCATCAGCACGCGCACGCCCAGGAACAATGCGATGAAAGCAACGATCAGCCTGAGCGACTCGCCCGGAATCACCGATGGTAGCATGGGCGCCAGTTTCGCGCCGAAGGCGTTCGCCACCACGAACGCCGCCACCCAGCCGACCAGGGACAGGATTTCCTTCACCAGCCCGCGCATGGTGCTGATGATGACCGAGGCGATCAGGATGAACAGGACGATGTAATCGAAAATCGTCACGGCGTCAGGCAGGAATCGAGAATCCCGACAGGCCGATACGGCCCAGCTTGGCACGCATTTTCTCGGCGTCTTCCTTGTTCAGCGGGCCGATCTTCACCTTGATCAGTTCACCGGCTTTTTCGGTGTGCGAGCTGATGCCGGCGCCGCGCAGTTTTGCCTGCAGTTCGGCGGCCTTTTCCTGGCTCGACAGCGCGGCGACCTGCAGCATCACACGCTGCGAGGCCTCGGCCGAAGGCTTGTCTTTCTCGACCTTGTCCGCGCCCTTGCCTTCGAGGATGGCCATGGCGCGCGCGTCGTCGTGCGGCTTGGCCGGCTTGTCTTCGAGCTTCGGCTTGACGGGCTTCTCGGCCAGCTTGTGCTCCGGCTTGCTGTCGGGCTTGTGTTCGGGCTTGGGTTCCGGCTTGGCTTCGGCCTTGGCCTTGGGCGGCTCCGGCTTCGGCTCCGGCTTGCGTTCGGGCTTCTGCTCGGCTTTCGTACCGGTCGCGACGGACTTGACCGGCGGCGGCTCCCGCAGCACTTCCTCGCCCTTGTCGACGCTGTCTTCGAGGGCCACGGTCTTGTCGCGCGCCGGCGTCGGCGCCTGCTCGGCGCCTTCCGCCGGGACGCTCGGCGCCGGCAGCGGCGCGGCCTTGTCCTTGGACGGGATCTGGATCGCGATGTCGCCGGCCAGCGACTTGTTCGGCTCGGAGTCGAGCAGCATCGGCAGGCCGACCGCGGCCGCCAGCGCCAGCGCGATCGCGCCGACCAGGCGGCGGCGTGCGCGCTTCTTTTCGGGCAGCATCGGATCGTTGCCGGTGCCGCGTCCACGCGTGCTGCCGGCCACCGCGCCGGCGCTGGAGGCGCGCTTGGAACGGGCGCGCTCGCCGAGTGCGGCGTCGTCGTCCTTGCTGTAGAAACGGCCGCTGTCCTCGGCAGCGCGGCCTTGCTTGTTTTTACCGAAGAACGAGAACAAGCCCATGCGGATTCAGGTCAATGAAGAGAGGATTTACGGGCCGCCATCACGCCGGCCACGGTATAGAACGAACCAAAGACCACTATTCTATCATCCTGTCCGGCACGGCTCGTTGCATCCTGGAAGGCCGCGCCCGGATCGGCGAAGGTTTTTACCGAAAACTCGTCGTCCTTGGCGCCCGCGGGCTTTTTCGCCAGCAGCTTGGCGGCCAGCGCATCGACGTCGGCCGAGCGCGGCGACGGCAGCGCCGCCACGCACCAGTGATCGATGGTCGGCGCCATGTGCTCGATGACGGCGTCGATATCCTTGTCCTGCATGATGCCGAACACCGCATAGGTGAAGCGGTGGAAGCCCATGTTGCCGAGGTTCTGGGCCAGGGTCGCCGCCGCATGCGGGTTGTGGGCCACGTCCAGCACCGTGGTCGGGCGGCCCGGCAGCACCTGGAAGCGTCCCGGCAGCTCGACCATGGCGAGGCCGGCGCGCACTTCCTGGGCGCCCACCGGCAGCTGCATGCGCAGCGCTTCGAGCGCCGCCAGCGCGGCGGAAGCATTCAGCAACTGGTTGGCGCCGCGCAGGGCCGGATAGGCCAGCGAATTGCGGCGCTGTCCGCGGCCGCCGTAGGCCCACTGCTGCTTGTCGCCCTGGTAGTTGAAGTCGCGGCCGATCAGCCACAGATCGGCGCCGATGTCTTCGGCGTGCTTGATCAGGCTTTGCGGCGGCTGCGGGTCGCTGCAGATCGCCGGCTTGCCCGGCCTGTAGACGCCGGCCTTCTCGAAGCCGATCTCCTCGCGCGTGTCGCCCAGGTAGTCCTTGTGGTCGATGTCGATGCTGGTCACGATGGACACATCGGCGTCGATCACGTTGACCGCATCCAGGCGCCCGCCCAGGCCCACTTCGAGGATCGCCACGTCGATGCTCGAGGTCGACAGCAGGTGCATGATCGCCAGCGTGGTGAACTCGAAATAGGTCAGGTCGATGTCGCCGCGCGCGCTTTCGACCACATCGAAGCTCGCGATCAGCGCTGCGTCGCTGGCCATCTCGCCGTTGATGCGGGCGCGCTCGTTGAAGTCGAGGAAGTGCGGCTTGATGTACAGGCCGGTGCGGTAGCCGCCCTGCAGCAGCATCGCTTCCAGCATCGCGCAGGTCGAGCCCTTGCCGTTGGTGCCGGCCACCATGATGGTCGGGCAGGAGAAGGCCAGCTGCATGCGCTCCTTGACGGCGCGGACGCGGTCCAGGCCCATGTCGATGTGGGTTTCGGCATGGCGCGACTCGAGCAGCGCCAGCCAGTCGGGCAAGGTGGTGGGGAGTGTGGGCATGGGACGGAGACTTGGCGTGCGGCCGGAGACACCGGCCGCACCGAGGGATTGCTTAAGCGATGACGTCGGCCGGCTGGCTTTGCAGCAGGGCCAGCAGGCGCGCGATTTCTTCGCGCATCTTGCGGCGGTCGACGATCATGTCGACTGCGCCCTTCTGGACCAGGAACTCGGCGCGCTGGAAGCCTTCCGGCAGCTTTTCGCGCACGGTGTTCTCGATCACGCGCGGACCGGCAAAGCCGATCAGGGCCTTCGGCTCGGCGATCACGACGTCGCCCATGAAGGCGAACGACGCCGACACGCCGCCCATGGTCGGATCGGTCAGCACGCTGATGAAGGGCAGCTTTTTCTCGGAGAGCTTGGTCAGCATCGCGGTGGTCTTCGCCATCTGCATCAGCGACAGCAGTCCTTCCTGCATGCGCGCACCGCCGGTGGCGGTAATGCAGATGAACGGCACCTTCTGCTCCAGGGCCACCTGGGCGCCGCGCGCGAAACGCTCGCCGACCACGGAACCCATCGAGCCGCCCATGAATTCGAATTCGAAGCAGGCCACGACCACCGGCAGGCTCATGATCGAGCCGCCCTGCACGATCAGCGCATCGGTTTCGCCGGTGGCGTCCATGGCCTGCTTGAGACGGTCCGGATACTTCTTGCTGTCCTTGAACTTCAGCGTGTCGACCGGCAGCGCGTCCTGGCCGATCTCATAGCGGCCGCCTTCGTCCAGCAGCGCGTCCAGGCGCTCGCGGGCGCGGATCCGCATGTGATGGTCGCATTTCGGGCACACGTGCAGGTTCGACTCGAGGTCGGTCCGATACAGCACCGCTTCGCAGGACGGGCACTTGACCCACAGGCCCTCGGGCATGGTCTGCTTTTTGGCGGCATCGGAGCGCTGGATCCGGGGTGGCAGCAGCTTTTCCAACCAACTCATGTGTTCTCCTTGGCGGCAATTCAGAATTGGCGGTAGTGTAGCCGGTCAAGTCCGGATTGTCGAATGCTTGCTCTAATTCTTTTGCCATTTGGACAAACTTGAAAGGCAGGCCAGATGCGGGTTTCAGGGCTTGTTGATTTCCACCAGCTCGAAATGCAGCGCGACGAATTCGAAATCGGCATGCAGCTGGTATTGCGGCAGGCAGTCGATGTGGACCTGCCGGAATTCGTGCGCACTCGCCATGTTTTCCCCGCGCCAGACAGCTTCCGGAATGTCGCCGAAGCGGATCGTCTCGACTTTCGTCGCGCGGGAGGCTGTCGTCGTCTTCGTTGGCGCCCCAGAAGGTGAGGCGTTTGCGGCGGCTCATTCTTCGAAGTGTTTCAGGTACTGCGCCAGTGGCTCCATGCCCATGGCGGCGCGGCGTTCGTCGACGTGCTCGCGGTCCTCGATCGGGTACAGCGCCATCTTGCCGCCGATATCGCCGCGCAGCTGGCTGCCGTAGATCTGCGGCTTTTCGTCGTTCATCAGGTCGCGGTCGATCGACAGGGCAAGCTGGCGCGGGGCGATCTCGCCCTTCCGCCACGCTGCCTTCATGAGCGGCAGGCAGCGTTTCAGGAAAGCCGGCGAGGCATGCTGGGCAATCACCCAGGCGCTCCCCGCCGCTTCATGCCCGACCATCGAGATGGTGGGCCAGCCCTTGGCCGCGATGATCTCGGCCAGGCGCTTCTCGCGCTTCGGATCTTCTTCCCGCATGCGCTTGGCCGTTGCGGCGTCGATGCTGCCGCTCGGACCCGAGCGGATCGCCCGGTCCTGTTCGCCCATCTCGATCAGCTCGGCCGCCAGTCCGGGCTCCGGCACCTTGGCGGGATACAGCAGGAAATCCAGCGCACCCGCAGTTTTCGGATCGAAAATCATCTTGGGCGCGGCATCCCAGCCGCTCGCCTGCAGGCGCAGGCGGAACATGCCCGCATCCGGCAGCACGATGCGGTAGCGGCCGGCCTCTACTTTGCCGGCGATAACGGGGAGCTTGTCGGCGCGGTCGGCTAAGACTTCGATCCTGGCCGGCAGCGCGCCGGTCGCGCTGCGGATGGCGCCGGACAGTTCGACCGCGCACGCAGGCGCTGCCAGCATCCAGGCGATGGCCGCGAAGCAAACTGCTTTCAGCATCGATCTTCCCCGTGCTCCGCCAGCGATAGCGGCAGCGGGATTGAAATGACCAGGTAGAACGCCGACATCACCCTGGCGCTTTGCAGTTTCGAAAATCGGCCGAGATACAAGGAGGGCGAGCGAGCCGACAGGTTTCATGGTTCCCTTCGAATTGGGGACGGAAACCAGCCATCTTACTTGTTTGTCAACGCGGGAAACTATCAGAAAACCACGCGCAATGTGCAAGGAAAATCCGGGGCGCGTGGCCCCGGTTGTCGGCAGCAAAAGACGATCAAGATTTGGCGATGCTACCCACCTCTGCCGTCATGAATTCGAACCCGCCGACGCGCGCAGCCACGAGATTGTAGATCCAGGCAGCAAGCAAGGTTCCCAAGAAGCCGCCGCCCATGTACAGGAGGGGCATCAGGATCAGTATCGACAGGCTCGCGCCTGCGCTACCGAGGCTTGCAACGACTGCCATCACCAGCACGATCGGGATCGAAGTAAGGAGATAAATGAACGCCATGACTTTGGCTGACTGGAAAGGAGAAACCTTTACGATCTGTTGAGGGGACCAACGCCCCACTCTAGCTCAGCGTTTCCGATCGGCAAATCGAAACGGCGCGCCGGCACCGAAACGATCAAAGTCCGGCGCCGCCCCCTTCAACCGCTATGCTTCAGCGGGCGTCCAGCGCCGCCCGGATACCGGCCACGAAGGCCCGCACCGCCTCCGGCCCCCGTTCCTTCGGCGTATTCTCCAGCTCCTGGATGATCCGGCTGCCGATCACCACCGCATCCGCCACCGCCGCCACCGACTTCGCCGTCTCCGCATCGCGGATGCCGAAGCCGACGCCGATCGGCAGCTTGACGTGTTCGCGGATCGCGGCCACGCGGCGGGCGACATCGTCGGTGTCGATGCCGCCGGCGCCGGTCACGCCCTTCAGCGAGACGTAGTACGAGAAGCCGCTGCCATGGCGCGCCACCTGCTGCACGCGCTTTTCGGTGGAGGTCGGCGCCAGCAGGAAGATCAGGTCGAGGTCGTTCGCCTTCATCTCGGCGGCGAAGGTTTCGCACTCTTCCGGCGGATAGTCGACCACGATGGCGCCGTCGGCGCCCGCGGCTTTCGCGCGGCGGATGAATGCCGATGGGCCCATGCGCTCGATCGGATTCGCATAACCCATCAGGACCACCGGGGTGTGCTGGTCGGTCTTGCGGAACTCGACGACGTAGTCGAGGACGTCGTTCATGCTGATGCCGAAGGCCAGCGCGCGTTCGCAGGCGCGCTGGATCACGGGGCCTTCCGCCATCGGGTCGGAGAACGGCACGCCGAGTTCCAGCACGTCGGCGCCGCCCGCCACCAGGGCGTGCATGATCGGCACGGTGAGGTCGGGGCCCGGATCGCCGGCCGTGACGAAGGTGACGAGGCCGGTCTTGCCCTGCTCTTTCAGGGCGGTGAAAGTCTGTTCGATTCTGGACATGTCTGCTCTCTTCTTATCAACCGAAATTCAGGCCGGCGCGCTGCGCCACGGTGTGCATGTCCTTGTCGCCGCGGCCGGACAGGTTCACCAGGATGATCTGGTCTGCGGGGAGCGTGGGCGCCAGCTTGGCCGCGTAGGCGATCGCATGCGCGGATTCCAGCGCCGGGATGATGCCTTCGATGCGGCAGCAGTCGTGGAAGGCCTGCAGCGCTTCGTCGTCGGTGATCGACACGTACTGGGCGCGCTCGATGTCCTTCAGCCAGGCGTGCTCGGGGCCGACGCCGGGATAATCGAGGCCGGCCGACACCGAGTGGGTCTCGATGATCTGGCCGTTCGCGTCCTGCAGCAGGTAGGTGCGGTTGCCGTGCAGGACGCCGGGGAAGCCGGCGCTCAAGGAGGCCGCGTGCTTGCCGGTTTCGATGCCCTCGCCCGCCGGCTCGACGCCGACCAGCTTCACGCCCGGCTCGTCGATATAGGGATAGAAGATGCCCATCGCATTCGAGCCGCCGCCGACGCAGGCCAGCACGTAGTCCGGCTGGCGGCCGGTCATCTGCGGCATCTGCACGCGGCATTCCTCGCCGATCACGGACTGGAAGTCGCGCACCATCATCGGATACGGGTGCGGGCCGGCCACGGTGCCGATGATGTAGAAGGTGTTCTCGATGTTGGTGACCCAGTCGCGCATCGCTTCGTTCAGCGCATCTTTGAGCGTCTTGGAGCCGCTTTCCACCGGCACCACGGTCGCGCCCAGCAGCTTCATGCGGTAGACGTTCTGGGCCTGGCGCTTGACGTCCTCGGCGCCCATGTAGACCACGCATTCGAGGCCGAAGCGCGCGCAGATGGTGGCGGTGGCGACGCCGTGCTGGCCGGCGCCGGTTTCGGCGATGATGCGCGGCTTGCCCATCCGCCTGGCCAGCAGGGCCTGGCCGATCACGTTGTTGATCTTGTGGGCGCCGGTGTGGTTCAGGTCTTCGCGCTTGAAGAAGATCTGGGCGCCGCGATTTTCATTCGCTCCCTGCTGCGACCAGCGCTTGGCGTGGTAGACCGGCGACGGACGGCCGACGAAGTGGGCCAGCTCGTAGCGGAATTCTTCGAGGAATTCGGGATCCTGGCTGTAGCGCGCGTAGGCTTCGTTCAGCTCGGCCAGCGCGTGGCTCAGGGTTTCGGCGACAAAGCTGCCGCCGTAGGGGCCGAAGTGGCCGGAGGCATCCGGCAACTGGTATTCAGGGGTCTTGAACAGACCTTGCGGGTTGTCTTTCATGGTGTGACTCGCTCATATCGGGTGATGCATCGGCAGCCCGCACCGCGTCGACGAACGCGGCGATCTTGCGGGCATCCTTGATCCCCTTGCTTTCCTCGACACCGCTGCTGATGTCGACCGCAAAGGGGCGTACGCGCATCACCGCGCTAGTCACGTTTTGCACGCTCAAGCCACCACTCAAAACGACCCGAGGCGCGAGCTCTTTTGGAATAAGAGACCAATCGAAGACCTTTCCTGCGCCGCCGTAGGCATCCACCCAGGTATCCAGCAGGAGGCCGGAAAACCACGGCGTGGCGGCGCGGTATTGAGCTTCCGATTCTAGCAAATCGGCAGGAGATGTGTCAGGTTTGACGCGGTAGGCCCGCACGAAGGGGCGTTGTACCGCGGCGGCGATGGCGGCGCACTGCTCTGCCGTTTCGTCGCCGTGGAACTGCAGCAGCGCGATCGGGCCGGCCTGGACCGCCGCCCTGACCTCTTCCACGGTCGCGTTGACGAACAGGCCGACGCCGCTGACGAACGGCGGCATCGCCGCGGCCAGGGCGCTCAGCTGTGCCGGCGTGACGCAGCGCGGGCTCTTCGGATAGAACACGAAGCCGAGGGCATCGGCGCCGGCATCGACGGCGGCGCGCAGGTCCTGTTCGCGGGTGATGCCGCAGATTTTGATACGGGTTCTTTGCATGATTTCCGGAGGGGTCAGAGTCCCTAGAAAGGCAACACCGGACTCTGACCCCTCTCCTGCGGCAACCCCCACTTCGGATCGTAGTCGATTGTAGCAAGATACAAACCGTCCGGCATGAAGGTCGGCGCCGCCGCATCGCGCGAGCGGGCTTCGAGCACGTCGCGCATCCAGCCCGGCTCGTTGCGGCCGGTGCCCACGTAGATCAGCGAGCCGACGATGTTGCGCACCATGTGATGCAGGAAGGCCGAGGCGCGCACCGTGAACACGATCAGGTCGCCCCGGCGCACGATGTTCACCTCGTGCATCTGCTTGACCGGCGAATTCGCCTGGCAGCCGGAAGCGCGGAAGCTGCTGAAGTCGTGCGTGCCGATCAGGTGCCGGGCGGCTTCCTGCATGCGCTCGACGTCGAGCGGACGGAACACCCAGCCGGCGCGGCCGGCCAGCAGGGCCGACGGATTCGGGTGGTTGTACAGCACGTAGTGATAGGTGCGGGACCTGGCCGAAAAGCGTGCGTGGAAGTCCTGCCCTTCCGCATCCGGCGCGACCACGTGCGCCCAGCGCACCACGATCGAATCCGGCAGGAAGACGTTGGTGCCGCGCACCCAGGATTGCGGTGCGCGGTCGAGTTCCGTGTCGAAGTGGACGACCTGTTCGATGGCGTGCACGCCGGCGTCGGTGCGGCCGGCGCAGGTGGTGGCCAGCGGTGTGCAGGCAAATTTTTCGAGCGCGATTTCCAGCCGGTCCTGCACCGTGTCGCGCGAAGGCTGCTTCTGATACCCGTTCCAGGCGGTGCCGATGTACTGGACACCCAATGCGATTCTTGTCACCCGGCCGGCCTCACGCGAGCTGTGCGCGCATCGCGTTGGCCTTCGTGACCTGCTCGCTGTTGCCGCCCTTGATGACTTCTTCGAGCAGCTCGCGCGCGCCCTCCTTGTCGCCGATTTCCTGGTAGGCGATCGCCAGATCCAGCTTGGTTTCCATCTCCATGTGCGCGGCCGACATCTCGCCGGCGGCGCTGCCTGCCGCGGCCGGCGCGGCAACGGTCTCGAGCTCCGGCAGCGCCTGCGCGCTTTCGCCCGGCAGGTCGAGGTCGAAGCTGCCGAGATCGAAGTCCGCTTCCACCTTCCGCGGCTCCAGCATGTCGTGCGGCGCGTACTCGGCGGTCTCCACCGGGGCCGGGGTCGCCGTCGGCAGGTCGGCGAACAGTTCGTCTTCGAGCGACAGCGCCGGCGCCGGATCGGCCGCCGCCACCGGGGCTTCCTTCACCTCGTCGGCCAGGCCGAAGTCCATGGTGTCGAGGTCGAACAGCGGATCTTCCAGCTCGGTGGCCGGGCTGGTTTGTTCCGGTGCGGCCGGGAGCGGCTCCAGGTCGAATTCCTTGGCCAGGCTGGCCATGTCGGCGTCGCTGCCGGCAAAGTCGGCCTGCGCTGCGGCGGCCGGGGCCGCGGTGTCTTCCAGGTCGAAGTCGCCGAAGGTCAGGTCGTCGACGCTGTCGAGCGCCTGCGCTTCAGGCTGCGCGGCCGGATGCGGCGCCGGATTCGCGGCCGGCGCGCCGAAGTCCATGTCGAAGGAGAAGTCGAGCGGCTCCTCGGCGGCGGCCGGTGCGGCTGCTTGTTCGGCCACCTGTTCGGCTGCCGCGGCGGCGGGCACGGCCGGGGCGGCATCGAAGCCGCCCATGTCGAAGTCGAGCACGTGCTCGTCGGCCTGCGCCTGGGCCGCTTTCGGCTCCTCGGCCTGCACCGGCTCGAAGGCCAGGCCGCCCAGGTCGAAGTCGAGGGTATGGTCGTCGTCGGCCGGATGCGCGGCCGCGACGGGTGCAAGGGCTTCCGGTTCGGCAGCCTGCTGGGCCGCGCCCATGGCGCCGGCGAAGTGCTGGTCGAAGCTCATCGCCTCGTGCGCGGCGACGGCCGCGGCGGCGGCGGCCACGCCCGCGGCGCCGACAGCGGCGGCGGCCGGCACCGCGGTGGCGTCGTGCGCGCCGAAGACAGGCGCTTCCTCGGCAGCCGGAGCGCCGCCGACCGCGTACAGCGGATTCAGCGGATCGATGGACAGGCCCAGCGCGGCAGCCTGCGCCCACTCCTCGCCCTGGCCGCGGGTCATGCTGTACAGCTCACCGGCCTGGGTTTCGAAGGCGCGCTGGTCCTTGCGCCCAGCGTAGATCTCGAGCAGCTTCAGGCGCACCGGATAGCGTTCCGGATGGGTGCGCAGGGCTTCCTTCAGGATTTCCTCGGCCTGCGCATCGCGGCCGTAGGCGATATAGACGTCGGCTTCGGCCACCGGATCGACCTCGTTGGTATCGAGCTGGCTGGCCGACGGCGCGAAGCTGGAATTGAACACGCTGTTGTTGCTGGTGTCGATGCTCTGGCCGCCGGTCTCGGCGAACAGCGAATGCGCCGGCTCGGCCGGCACGCCCAGGATCGACGACGGTTCCGCAACCACCTTGACGTCCTTCTTCCTGCGGCGCTGGGCCACCAGCAGGCCGCCGAGCAGCAGCGCGACCGCGCCGCCGACGAGGGGCAGGTTGTCCGTGATGAAGTCGAACACGCCCGGTTCCGGCTTGGCCGGCTTGACGGCGGGCTTGATCGTGGCCAGCTTCTTCTGCGCCGGCTTGTCCGCCGGCGCAGGCGCCGCAGGCGCTGCGGCAGTGGCAGGCGCCGACGCATTCTGCTGCGCTTCCGCGCCGCCCTTGCTCTTGACCGTGGCCAGCGCCTCGAGGTCGTTGACGTTGCGCTCCAGTTCCTTCACGCGCTGCTGGGCTTCCTCGAGCTCGCGCTGCTTGGCGATGTTGTCTTCGGTGCCGGCGGTGGCGCCCTTGCCGGCGCTCCCGGTGACCGGCGCCTTCGACAGGCGCAGCTGGTCCTGGGATTCGTTGGCGGCGGTCGGGCGTTCCTCGACCTTGGCGGTGATCTTGCCGCCCGCGCTCTGGCTGGCCTGCGGGGTCTTGACCGGCTCGGCGGCGCCGACCTGGCCGGCCAGCTTGTTGCGGTAGGCGTTGAAGTCGGCCGCATGGGCCACCACCACGCCGTGGGCTTCGCCCTCGTTCAGCGACTGCACGCTGCCGGCGTCCGGCACCGACAGGATGCGGCCCGACTTCAGGCGGTTCATGTTGTTGCCGATGAAGGCGTCCGGGTTGGCGCGGTACAGCGCCACCAGCATCATGTCGAGCGAGACGTCGACCGGCTTGAGCTGGGCGGCGATGCGGCCCAGGCTATCGCCCTGCTTGACGCGGTATTTCGAACCGCCGGCCCCGGCACTGCCAGCGCTGCCTGCCTGGCGCGAGCCCGGCGCCGCGGCTTCTTCCGCCGGACGCGCGCGCTCGCGGCGCGGACGTTCCGCCGCCGCCACCGGCGCCGCCGGCGCGGCCGCTGCCGGCGCTTCCGAACGCGCACGCGCCGCGGCGTCGCCTGCCACCACCTGGGCCGGCTGGGTCGCGCGCAGTTCGGCCGGGTCGAGCAGGAAGGTGTACTCGCGCACCAGGCGGCCGTTATTCCAGCTCAGCTCCAGCAGCATGTCGACGAAGGGCTCGTTCAGCGGCTGGGTCGAAGTCACGCGGATGAACTGGCGGCCGTTGCGCTGCTCGACCGCGAAACGCAGCGACAGCAGCGCCGGATTGAATTCGATGTTCGCCGTGCGGAAGGCTTCCGGCGACGCCAGCTTGGCCACCAGGCCCGCGGCTTCGTCGTTCGACACCGCCGTCAGCTCGATTTCCGCGCGCAGGGGCTGGCCAAGCGCGGACAGCACGGTAAGTTTGCCGAGGCCTGCCGCGTGGGCGGCCGAGCTCAGGACCAACGCACTGGCGACCGCCGCGCTGAGCTTCTTCAGTGCGGACGATTTCATCGAGGGACGGTGAGTGGAATGCATAATTGGACTGGTACTGAATGAGTTGATCGGGCCAGAAGCTTTGCCCGGAGGTCTCAGAAAAATAGCATCATGCATTATGGCATGCAAGCTCTACGGAAGGAAACATTCAGCATCCGTGAGCTATGTAGACGGCGCATTCATATTTGTGATGTTTTTTGGGTTAAAACATGTCATTTCGCTAGCACCTCTTGCAATGGCGATCACACCCAAAAACAACAAAAAAGGCGGCACGCAGCCGCCTTCTTTTCTGTCGCCGCAGGCCAGCCCGCAGTCTACCCGATTACTTGTCCAACACGATGCGCAGCATGCGGCGCAGCGGTTCGGCGGCGCCCCACAGCAGCTGGTCGCCGACCGTGAATGCCGAGATGTATTCCGGGCCCATCGCCATCTTGCGCACGCGGCCGACCGGAATGGTCAGGCTGCCGGTGACGGCGGCCGGGGTCAGGTCGCGCATCGACGCTTCGCGCGTGTTCGGCACGAACTTCACCCACTGGTTGTCGCCGGCGATGATGTCGTTGATCTCGTCGAGCGGCACGTCCTTCTTCAGCTTGATCGTCAGCGCCTGCGAGTGGCAGCGCATCGCGCCGATGCGCACGCACAGGCCATCCACCGGGATGACGTTCCCCGTTGCCGAAGTACGGCCGAGGATCTTGTTGGTCTCGGCGCCGCCCTTCCATTCTTCCTTCGACTGGCCGTTGCCCAGGTCCTTGTCGATCCAGGGGATCAGGTTGCCGCCCAGCGGCACGCCGAACTGCTTGGTTTCATCGGCCGACATGCCGTGCTGGGTGGCCAGCACGGTGCGGTCGATTTCGAGGATGGCCGCGGCCGGGTCGTCCAGCAGCGGCTTGACGGCCGCGTTGATGGTGCCGAACTGGGTCAGCAGTTCGCGCATGTGCTGGGCGCCGCCGCCCGATGCCGCCTGGTAGGTCATGGAGGTCATCCAGTCGACCAGGTCGTGCTTGAACAGGCCGCCCAGGCCCATCAGCATGCAGGACACGGTGCAGTTACCGCCGACGAAGTTCTTGACGCCGCGGGTCATCGCGTCCTTGATGACGTTCAGGTTGACCGGATCCAGCACGATCACGGCGTCGTCGTTCATGCGCAGGGTCGAGGCCGCGTCGATCCAGTAGCCGTTCCAGCCTGCCGCGCGCAGCTGCGGGAACACCTCGGTGGTGTAATCGCCGCCCTGGCAGGAGATGATGATCTCGCACTTGGACAGTTCGGCAATGTCGGTCGCGCTCTTCAGTTTGGTCTCGTTCTTCGCCATGCCCGGGGCAGCGCCGCCCGGGTTCGAGGTGGTGAAGAACACCGGCTCGATGTGGTCGAAATCGCCCTCGTCCTGCATGCGCTTCATGAGGACCGAGCCGACCATGCCGCGCCAACCAACCAGACCAACTAGTTTCATTTCCAAATCCCTTGGGTTATCGAATTTCCGCGCGGGCCCGACGCCCGCGACTCGTTATTTTATGCGTTTGCGTTTAACGCTGCTTCACGCGAGTGCGTTGACCACCGCTTCGCCCATCCGGGAGGTGGAGACACGGGTCGTGCCTTCCTCGAAGATGTCCGGCGTACGCAGGCCCTGGGCCAGCACGGCCTTGACGGCGTTCTCGATGCGCTCGGCCTGCTCCGGCTTGCCGAGCGAGAAGCGCAGCATCATCGCGGCCGACAGGATGGTCGCCAGCGGATTCGCCACGCCCTTGCCGGCGATGTCCGGCGCCGAGCCGTGCGAAGGCTCGTACAGTCCTTTATTCTGCGCGTCGAGCGAGGCCGAGGGCAGCATGCCGATCGAACCGGTCAGCATGGCCGCCGCGTCCGACAGGATGTCGCCGAACATGTTGCCGGTGACGATGACGTCGAACTTCTTCGGCGCGCGCACCAGCTGCATCGCCGCGTTGTCGACGTACATGTGCTCGAGCTCGACGTCCTGGTAATCCTTGTGCACCTCGGTGACGATGTCGCGCCAGAACTGGAAGGTTTCCAGCACGTTGGCCTTGTCGACGCTGGTCACGCGCGAGCCGCGCTTGCGGGCGGCCTGGAAGGCGACGTGGGCGATGCGGCGGATCTCGCCTTCCGCATAGCGCATGGTGTCGAAGCCTTCGCGCTGGCCCTTGAACGGACCGTCCGGGCATTCGCGCACGCCGCGCGGCTTGCCGAAATAGATGTCGCCGGTCAGCTCGCGGATGATCAGGATGTCCAGGCCCGAAACCACTTCCGGCTTCAGCGTCGATGCGCCCGCCAGTTCCGGGTACAGGATCGCCGGACGCAGGTTGGCGAACAGGCCGAGCTCCTTGCGCAGGCCGAGGATGGCCTGCTCGGGACGCAGCGCGCGCTCGAGATGGTCGTACTGGTAGTCGCCGACCGCGCCGAACAGCACCGCATCGGCGGCCTTGGCCAGCGCCAGCGTTTTCTCGGGTAATGGATGCCCATGGGCCGCGTAGCCGGCGCCGCCAACTTCCGCGCTCTCCATCTCGAAGGATTCGCCCAGCGCGTCCAGGACCTTGACGGCCTGCGCCATGATTTCGGGACCGATGCCGTCGCCCGGCAGGATTGCGATCTTCATGTTCTTGCTCTTTTCAGATGGTATTGGCCAGCCAGGGCTGGGCGCGCAAATGGCGTTCTTCGAAGGCGCGGATCTCGTCGGCGTGGCGCAGGGTCAGGCCGATGTCATCCAGGCCGTTGAGCAGGCAGTACTTGCGGAATTCGTCGATCGCGAATGCGAAGCCGATGCGGCCGTCCGGCGTCCGGATCACCTGCTGCTCGAGATCGACCACCAGCCTGAAGCCGGCAAACGCCTTCACCTCATTGAACAACTGGTCGACCTGGGCTTCCGTCAGGACGATCGGCAGCAGGCCGCTCTTGTAGCAGTTGTTGAAGAAGATGTCGGCGAAGCTCGGCGCGACGATGGCGCGGAAGCCGTACTGCTCCAGGGCCCAGGGCGCGTGCTCGCGCGAGGACCCGCAGCCGAAGTTCTTGCGGGCCAGCAGGATCGACGCGCTCTGGTAGCGCGGCTGGTTCAGCACGAAGTCCGGATTCAGCGGGCGCGTGGAATTGTCCATGCCCGGCTCGCCGTGGTCCAGGTAGCGCCATTCGTCGAACAGGTTGGGACCGAAGCCGGTCCGGCGGATCGACTTGAGGAACTGCTTGGGGATGATGGCGTCGGTGTCGACGTTGGCGCGGTCGAGCGGCGCCACCAGTCCTTCGTGTACGGTGAATTTTTCCATGGTTTGCTTCCGCAGGGGGTCCGTAGGGGTCAGAGCCCGATGTTGCTTTTAAAGGGGCCCTGACCCCGAAGTTCACGGCCGATGATCAGCCGCCTGGTTTACTTGCCGCCCGCCCCAGTAATCACCTGGCCAACCTTCTGCACGTCCTTGCCGACGCCGGAGATGGTATTGCAGCCAGTGACAACGAATGCGATGAGTGCGAGAGCGAGTGCTTTTTTCATGGTTTCCATAGTTTGATTTCATGTTCCGGCCGGCGTGATCGACGCCGGCCGTCTCGGTTGCGGCGCTGGTGGCACCTTTACAAAATAGCTTTGCGGCTGAACACCGGGGTCAGAGTCCCTTGAAAACCAACACCGGACTCTGACCCCTCCGCTAACCCCTCCGCTGCCCCCTCCGCTAACCGCGGGATACGTCGACGAAGTGACCCGCGATGCCCGCGGCGGCGGCCATCGCCGGCGACACGAGGTGGGTGCGTCCGCCCTGCCCCTGGCGGCCTTCGAAGTTGCGGTTCGAGGTCGAGGCGCAGCGTTCGCCCGGTTCGAGGCGGTCGGCATTCATTGCCAGGCACATCGAGCAGCCCGGCTCGCGCCATTCGAAGCCGGCGGCCTTGAACACCTGGTCGAGGCCTTCGCGCTCGGCCTGTTCCTTGACCAGGCCCGATCCCGGCACCACCATCGCCAGCTTGACGTTGGAGGCGCGCTGGCGGCCGCGCACGATGGCGGCGGCGGCGCGCATGTCCTCGATGCGCGAGTTGGTGCAGGAGCCGATGAAGACCTTGTCGATGCGGATGTCGCCGATGGGCGTGTTCGGCTTCAGGTCCATGTAGACCAGCGCCTTTTCCATGGCGTCGCGCTTGACCGGATCGCGTTCCTTGTCCGGGTCCGGCACGCGGCCGTCGACCGTGGTCACCATCTCGGGCGAGGTGCCCCAGGTGACCTGGGGGCGGATCTCCGCCGCGTTCAGGGTCACGACCATGTCGAACTTCGCGCCCGGGTCGGTATGCAGGGTGCGCCAGTACGATACCGCCTGTTCCCAGTGCGGGCCGGCGGGTGCGAACGGGCGGCCTTTCACGTACTCGATGGTGGTGTCGTCCACCGCCACCATGCCGGCGCGCGCGCCCGCTTCGATCGCCATGTTACAGACCGTCATCCGGCCTTCCATCGACAGCGAACGGATGGTCGAGCCGGCGAATTCGATCGCGTAGCCGGTGCCGCCGGCGGTGCCGATCTTGCCGATCACGGCCAGCACGATGTCCTTGGCGGTGACGCCGGCCGGCAGGCTGCCGTCGACCTGCACCAGCATCGATTTCGATTTCTTCGCCAGCAGGGTCTGGGTGGCCATCACATGCTCGACTTCCGAGGTGCCGATGCCGTGCGCCAGGCAGCCGAAGGCGCCGTGGGTCGAGGTGTGCGAGTCGCCGCAGACCACCGTCATGCCCGGCAGCGTGGCGCCCTGCTCAGGCCCGATCACGTGGACGATGCCCTGGCGCTTGTCGTTCATGTTGAAGTAGGTGACGCCGAACGCCTTGGTGTTGTCGTCGAGGGTCTCGACCTGCAGGCGCGAGGTCGGATCCGCGATGCCCTGGCGGCGGTCGGTGGTCGGCACGTTATGGTCGGCCACGGCAAGGTTGGCGGAAGTGCGCCATAGCGGGCGGTGCGCCACGCGCAGGCCTTCGAAAGCCTGCGGACTGGTGACTTCGTGGACCAGGTGACGGTCGATGTACAGCACGGTGGTGCCATCCGCGTCGGCACGCACGACATGCGAATCCCAGAGTTTGTCGTAGAGCGTTTTTAACATGACGAATCCATTCGAACAGCCTGCCTGATGCAGGGCTTGGTCTTCGATTATGCCATATTTGTGCAGTGCGTCACCCCAGCCTGCTTGCACGATTATTTCAATGGATGCTCTCGCATGCAAATTTTATTTGCAAAGAAAGACAAAAATGCACATAAAAAAAGCCTGCGCGTAATATGCGCAGGCTTTTCTTGGCTTTGTTGCTTCGTGGTTTTTATGCCGCCAGACGCACCGTGCTGCGGCAGCCGTCCATCAGGAAGGACAGGCCCACCACCAGCACCAGCGAACCCTCGGCGGAGCGCGCGGTACCGGTGATGCCTTCGACGTGCAGCGCCGTCATCGGCTTGATCACCAGGTCGGCCGTGCCGTCCACCGCTTCCACGGCGATGATGTAGGGCTGGGGCGCATTGATGACGATGCCGACGCGCTCCGAGCATTCCTCGTAGCCCAGCGACAGCGCCAGCGAGCGCACCGGCAGCGGACGGCCCTGGTCCTTCAGCACCGGCGCGCCGCCGACCTGCATGAACTCTTCCGGCAGCTCGACCACGCGCTCGACGACGGCCATCGGCAGCGCCAGCTGGGCGCCCGAGGTCGACACCAGCATGGTCGGCACGATCGACAGTTCGATCGGCAGGCGGATCGAGAAGCGCGTGCCCTTGCCCAGGTTCGAATCGATGCGGATGGCGCCGCGGTTCTTCTCGACGGCGGTCTTGACCACGTCCATGCCGACGCCGCGGCCGGACACCGAGGACGCCACTTCCTTGGTCGAGAAGCCCGGCAGGAACACCAGCTGGTAGGCTTCGTCGTCGGAGGTCGCCTGGTGTTCGCTGATCAGGCCCTTCTCCATCGCTTTCTTGCGCAGCTTGGCCGGATCCATGCCGCGGCCGTCGTCCTGCAGCACGATCATGACGCTGTTGGCTTCCTGCCAGGCTTTCAGCAGGATGTAGGCCTTGGCCGGCTTGCCGGCGGCGACGCGGTCTTCCGGACCTTCGACGCCGTGGTCGAGCGCGTTGCGCAGCATGTGCACCAGCGGGTCGTACAGGCTGTCCACCACGACGCGGTCGACTTCGGTCTCGGCGCCTTCGATGGTCAGTTCGACTTCCTTGCCCAGGTCCTTGGCCAGTTCGCGCACCAGGCGCGGGAATTTCTGGAACAGGCGGCCGACCGGCTGCATGCGGGTCGCCAGCGTGGCGCGCTGCAGTTCGGCCGAGTAGCGCGAAGCGCGCTCCAGGGTTTCGGTCAGGGTCGCCATCAGCGTGGCGGCCTGGCCTTCGAACTTGAACTGCGACAGGCGCTCCAGCAGCACGGCGGCCTGGTTGGCGGCCTGCACCGATTCGCCCGCCACTTCCAGCAGGGCGTCCAGCTTGACCGCATCGATACGGATGCTTTCGTCCGCCTTGGCGGCAGCGGCCGCGGCAGGCTTGTTATCGGTGCGGCGTTCGACGCCGTCCCAGCCCGGCTTGCCGACCGGGGCGGCTTCGGCTGCAGGCGCGGCGCCGGCCACGACCGGTGCGGCGGCAGGTGCGGCCTCGACGGCTTGAGCGGCCGGCGCGGCGCCCGCGGCCGGCGTGTAAGTGCCCGGCGGGACCACGGCCATGTACATGGCTTCCCAGTCCAGGCCATCGGCGCCGGCGGCCGGCGCAGCGGCGGCCGGTGCGGCAACGACCGCCGCCGCGGCAGGCGCG
>CAJYXO010000120.1 GCA_913778765.1 uncultured Massilia sp.
CAGGTGCAATGCCTGTCGGAGATTTTCGAAAGGGCGGTCAAGCGCGACATCCTGGAAGGCGAAATCGCCTTGCCCGACGTGCCGCAGGAGGTACTGGCGAAATACCCCGGCATCGTGGCCGGCATCCAGGAGCTGGAAGCCCAGGGCTTTCCGGTGCTGGTCAAGGATGCTTCGCTGGGCGGGACCTATCCGGTCATGTGCGTGACCCTGATGAATCCGCGCACGGGCGGCGTGTTCGCCTCCTTCGGCGCGCACCCCAGCTTCGAGGTGGCGCTGGAACGCAGCCTGACGGAACTGCTGCAGGGACGCAGCTTCGAAGGCCTGAACGACCTGCCGCCGCCCACCTTCGCCAGCGAGGCGGTGACGGAGCCGTATAACTTCGTCGAACACTTCATCGATTCCAGCGGCGTGGTGTCGTGGCGCTTCTTCAGTGCGAAGGCGGCCTACGATTTCGTCGAATGGGACTTCAGCGCCCAGGGCGAGCATGCGAATGCGGAGGAAGCCGCGACCCTGCTCGGCATCCTCCAGGACATGGGCAAGGAAGTCTACATGGCGGTGTACGACGGCCTGGGCGCCACGGCCTGCCGCATCCTGGTGCCCGGCTATTCGGAAATCTACCCGGTGGAAGACCTGGTCTGGGACAACACCAACAAATCGCTGCTGTTCCGCGAAGACATCCTGAACCTGCACCGCCTGGACGATGCCGCGCTGGCGGCCCTGCTGGACCGGCTCGAGAACAACGAGCTGGACGAGTATTCCGATATCGCCACCCTGATCGGCATCGAATTTGACGAGAACACCGACTGGGGCCAGCTGACCGTGCTCGAGCTGCGGTTGCTGATCAACCTGGCCCTGCAACGTTTCGAGGAAGCCCGGGAACTGGTCGGCGCTTTCCTCCAATACAACGACAATACCGTCGAACGCCGCCTGTTCTACCAGGCGATGAATGCGGTGCTGGAGATCGTCCTCGACGACGACATGGAACTCGAGGATTACGTCGTCAACTTTCGCCGCATGTTCGGCGACGCCCGCATGGACGCGGTGCTGGGCTCGGTGAACGGCAGCGTGCGCTTCTATGGCCTGACACCGACCAGCATGCAGCTGGAAGGCCTCGACCGCCACCATCGCCTGATGGACAGCTACCGTAAGCTGCACAAGGCGCGGGGCCTGGCGGCGGCACGCACGCGCTGAGAGGAGACGGGGCGCACTCGTTGCGCATAGATCGTGCGACATTGCTTTTCTTAAATTGTTAAAGTTATGCCAACATCTTCGCAAGGTGTTCGCATTGCCACGATTTGGGAAATCCATGAACGCACCAGCCAACGAATTCAGACTGAAACGCGCCGTCCAGGCGCTGCTGCTGGCCCTGGCGGCCGGCGCCGCCCAGGCCGCACCGGACCTGCCGCCCACAGCCCCGGAGCAGGCCACCGCGCCGGCGCCGGCCGCCGTGCAGGACCAGAACCCGCTGCGCGAACCCGCGCCCGCCGCGGCGCCGACCAGGCCGTCCAGCCCGCTCGCCGCCGACCGCCCCTATAAAAGCTACGGTGCGGCGGCCCTGGAAATCCTCGGTTTCCAGGTGCTGCTGAACCGGGTCGACCACGCCTTCGTCACCCCCGACGACTACCGCGTCAGCGTCGGCTCGATCCGGCGCAACCTGCACAGCAGCTGGGTCGAAGACCGCGATCCCTTCGAAATCAACCAGATGGGCCACCCTTACCAGGGCTCGGTCTACTTCAACCTGGCGCGCAGCAATGGCCTGAGCTTCTGGGAATCGCTCGGCTATGCCTTCGCCGGCAGCGCGGTCTGGGAAATCGCCGGCGAGACCACGCCGCCCTCGCGCAACGACCAGATCACGACCAGCTTCGGCGGCAGTTTCCTCGGCGAATCTCTGTACCGGATGGCCAACCTGGTGCTGGACCGCGGCATCGGCGGTAACAGGCCGCTGCTGCGCGAGGCCGGCGCGGTCGCGGTGTCGCCGGGCTTCGGCTACAACCGCCAGAGCGGCCGCGGCTGGCGCGCCGCCGATTTGTGGGCCGGTGCGCCGCCAGCCACCCTCGGGCGCCTGCAGCTGGGCGCCAGCAATCCTTCGAGCAGCAACGTCGGCCCCTCGCTGGCGAGCAAGCAGCGCGAAGTGGCGGCCGATTTCTCGCTGGAGTACGGCCTGCCCGGCCAGCCGGGCTATACCTGGCGCAAGCCCTTCGATTACTTCCGGTTCAGCGCGCGGGTCTCGAACGCCAACGGCCTCGAAAGCCTGAGCTCGCGCGGCATGCTGTTCGGCGCCCCGTACGAGGGCGGCAGGAACCTGCGCGGCATCGCCGGCCTGTACGGCAGCTACGATTACCTGTCGCCGCAGTTGTTCAGGATCGCCAGCACCGGCCTGTCCCTGGGCAGCAATGCCCAGTGGTGGCTGGCCCCCGAGCTGGTGATGCAAGGCCATGCCTCGGCGGGCGTCGGCTACACCGCCACCGGCACCATCCGCGCCATGTCCAGCGGCCAGTACCACTACGGCTTCGCGCCGCAGACCGTGTTCATGCTGCGGCTGATCTATGGCGACCGCATCGCGCTCGACCTGGGCTCGCGCGCCTTCTTCGACGGCAAGATCACCAGCCCGGACACCGGCGGCAGCGACCGCGTGCTGCGCGGCGACGCCTCACTGAGCTACCGGATCGCCGGCCCGCACGCCATCGCCCTCAAGTACATCACCTCGCGTCGCAGCTTCTCCTTCCCGAACGTGGTGGAGCGGCAGCAGCGCTACGATTCGGTCGGCCTGTACTACAGCTACCAGCCGGGCAAGGGCATGGGCGTGGTGGACTGGTGACCTGAGACTTAATTCAGATTCACGGCCAGGACGCTGGTCTGGCCGTGATGTACAGGGCGCCGTTGGCCGACATCGACAGCTTGCCGGCGAAGGGATCGGCCCAGGGCGGCGCGTGGCGGCGCAGAGGCCGCATCCATTTGGCAAGCCGCGGATACACCCGCGTCCGTACTGTTCGTCGCACCCTTCGACAATGACTTCGAGCCCGAGAGCGCCGCCAAGTTTGCGCGTGCTGCGAGCGACTCCTGGCCCGGAATAGACGAGCGCGGCGCTTCGCAGCGCCATTTTCCTGCACACTTGCCACTATCGGACACCAACCACGGCGAGGAGGCGCCGGGACAATGCGCACCGCATCCATCACCATCGAGCAGGGCATCCGCAGCGCCGGCGTCGGCAAGTTCCAGTACCGCCTGTTCCTCATCTTCGGCCTGGTCTGGATGGCCGACGCCATGCAGGTACTGTCGATCGGCTTCAGCGCCCCATCGATCGCCCGGACCTTCGACGTGCCGCTGCCGAAGGCGCTGGAGACCGGCACCCTGTTCTTCGTCGGCATGCTGGTCGGCGCCTTTGCCTTCGGCCGCCTGGCGGACCGGATCGGACGGCGCCCGGTGCTGATGGCGGCGGTGGTGATCGACGCCTGCTTCGGCGTCGCCTCCAGCTTCGCACCTGGCTTCGGCTGGCTGCTGGCGCTGCGCTTCCTTACCGGCGTCGGCGTGGGCGGAACGCTGCCGGTGGATTACACGATGATGGCCGAATTCCTGCCCAGCGACCGGCGAGGGCGCTGGCTGGTCCTGCTGGAATCGTTCTGGGCGGTCGGCACGCTGCTGCTGGCGGTGCTGGCGCTGTTCGCCCTGCGCTGGGGAGACGATGCCTGGCGCACGATCTTTTTCGTCACCGGGATCCCGGCCCTGATCGGTGTCGTCCTGCGCATGAGCGTGCCGGAATCGCCGATGTATCTGAACCGCAGCGGCATGCCGGAGCAGGCGCGCGCGGTGCTGGAGCGCGTCGCCCGCATCAACGGCCGCAGCGTGGACTTTCCTTCGCTGGCGCCGGAGCGGCCGGCCAGGCCCTCGCTGGCCGCGCTGTTTTCAGGCGGCCTGCGGCGCCGCAGCCTGTCGCTGTTCGTGGCCTGGGCCCTGATTTCGGTAGCGTATTACGGCGTGTTCGTCTACCTGCCGGTCAAGCTGGGGGCCGAGGGCTTCGGCTTCATGCGCGGCCAGGAATTCCTGATCCTGCTGGCGCTGGTGCAGTTGCCCGGGTTCGCGCTGTCGGCCCATGGCGTCGAACGCTGGGGCCGCAAGCCGACCCTGGTCGGCTTTTTGCTGCTCAGCAGCATGGGCTGCCTGTGCTACAGCTTCGGCAGCACCACCTGGCTGGTGGTCGGCTCGACCCTCCTGATGAGCTTTGCGCTGCTGGGCACCTGGGGCGCGCTGTACGCCTTCACGCCCGAGGTCTATCCGACCGAGCTGCGCGCCAGCGGGATGGGCATGGCCGGCGCGGTGGCGCGCTTCGGCGGCCTGTTCGCCCCGAGTATCGTGGCGCCGGTGATGGCGACGCGTTTCACGCTGTCGCTGGCGATGCTGGCGGCTTTTCTGGTGGTGGCGGCCTTCGCGATCCTGTGCGTCGACCTGGAGTCGCGCCAGCGCGCCTTGGATTGATTCGTGAATTGATATCGAAGGATATCGACATGGGAGGAACCCGATGCGCGACGCCATCCTCATCGGCGGCGGCCACAACGGCCTGGTCTGCGCCTTCTATCTGGCCCGCGCCGGCCTGAAAGTGACGGTGCTGGAACGGCGCGGCGTGGTCGGCGGCGCCGCCGTGACCGAGGAATTTCACCCGGGCTTCCGCAACTCGGTGGCGTCCTACACCGTTTCCCTGTTGAACCCGAAGATCATCCAGGACCTTCATCTGGCCAGCCATGGCCTGCGCGTGGTCGAACGGCCGCTGTCGAACTTCCTGCCGCTCGACGACGGCCGCTACCTGAAGCTCGGCGCCGGCAGGACCGCCGGCGAAGTCGCGAAATTCTCGCCGCGTGACGCCGGCCGTCTCGACGACTACGCCCGGCACCTGGACACCGCCGCCGACCTGCTGCGCGAACTGGTGCTGGAAACCCCGCCCAACCGCGTGCAGGGCGGCTGGCTCGGCGCGCTGCCGGAGCTGATCAAGGCCGGCAAAATCGGCAACCGGGTACGCAAGCTGTCGCTGTCGGCCCAGCGCGAGCTGCTCGACCTGTTCACGCGCTCGGCCGGCGACTATCTCGACGGCTGGTTCGAGAGCGCGCCGATCAAGGCGGCCTACGGCTTCGACAGCATCGTCGGGAATTACGCCAGCCCGTATTCGCCCGGCTCGGCCTACGTGCTGCTGCACCACGTATTCGGCGAGGTGAACGGCAAGAAGGGCGCCTGGGGCCACGCGATCGGCGGGATGGGCGCCATCACCCAGGCGATGGCCAGCGCGGCGCGCGCACAAGGCGTCGAGATCCGTACCGGCTGCGCGGTGGACGAGGTGCTGGTCGAGAAGGGCCGCGCCACCGGCGTGGTCACGGCGAAGGGCGAACGGCTCGATGCGCGCGTGGTGGTGTCGAACCTGAACCCGCGCCTGCTGTACACCCGGCTGCTCGATCCGGCCGTGCTGCCGGCCGATTTCCTGCGTCGCATGGAAGGCTGGCGCTGCGGTTCCGGCACCTTCCGCATGAACGTGGCCCTGTCCGAGCTGCCGGATTTCCGCTGCCTGCCCGGGCGCACGGCGGCCGAGCACCACGGCAGCGGCATCATCATCGCCCCCAGCCTGCAGTACATGGAGCGCGCCTACCACGATGCGCGCGCGTCCGGCTGGTCGCGCGCGCCGGTGGTCGAGATGCTGATCCCGTCGGTGCTGGATGCGACCCTGGCGCCGCCCGGCCGGCACGTGGCCAGCCTGTTCTGCCAGCACGTGGCGCCCACGCTGCCGGACGGCGCCAGCTGGGACGACCATCGGGAAGAGGTGGCCGACCTGATGATCGCCACCGTGAATCGACACGCGCCGAACTTCGAGGCGTCCGTGCTGGGACGCCAGATCATGAGCCCCCTCGACCTCGAACGCACCTTCGGGCTGGTCGGCGGCGACATCTTCCACGGCGCATGGGGCCTCGACCAGCTGTTCGCGGCGCGCCCGATGCTCGGCCATGCGGACTACCGCGGCCCCTTGACCGGCCTGTACATGTGCGGCGCCGGCACCCATCCGGGCGGCGGCGTGACCGGGGCGCCGGGGCACAATGCGGCGCGCGAAGTCTTGCGCGACCTGCGGAAGAGCATGGCCTAGCTTCGCAGCCTGTCAGTCCGCAGGCGCTGCCGGTCGTCGCTCAGCGCACGCACCGCCAGCAGCGCCGCGCCGACCGACGCCAGCCCGCTGGCGCCGGCCAGCAGGAACATCAGCAGGATCTGGTACTTCACGGCTTCCATCGGATCCATCCCGGCCAGCAGCTGCCCGGTCATGATGCCGGGCAAGGTGATGATGCCGGCCGCCGACATCTGGTTCGCCACCGGGATCATGCCGCGCCGCGTGGCGCCGCGCACCAGCGGGCCGATCGCTTCGCGGAAGGGCGTGCCCAGCGCCAGTCGCGCCTCGATGCGGGCGCGTTCGCGCACCACGCCGTCGAGCACCCCGTCGAGCGCCAGGCTGGCGGCGTTCAGCACGCTGCCCAGCACGATGCCCATCAGCGGGATCGCGTAGCGCGGCGCGTACCAGGGTTCGGGCCGTACCGCCGTGGTCAGCGCCAGCAGCACGGTGGCGAAGCCGGACACCGCGACCACCGCCGCGCTGATCTGGTAGTTCATCTGGCGCTTGAGGCGCTGCCTGGGGCGGGTCGCCACTTCGCGCGCGGCGGCGGCGATCATGAACAGGATCACGGCGGCGGTGGCGGCCGGCGAAGCGGTCGCGAATACAGAACGCAGCACCAGTCCGACCAGCAGCAGCT
>CAJYXO010000121.1 GCA_913778765.1 uncultured Massilia sp.
CGCGCGCCAGGCTGGGCAGGCGCGCGGCCGGACCCTGGGCGAAATCCGCCATATCCAAGTGCCTGCCGTCGCACCGGGAGCACTGCCGTGAGCCGCCGGCAATGGATGGTGCGCCTTGCCCGCGCGCTGCTGACCTTCTGGTGCGTGGTCACGCTGACCTTCGTCGTGCTGCGCCTGTCAGGTGACCCGGCGGTGGCCATGCTCAGCCCGGATGCGCGGGCCGACGAGATCGCACAGTTCCGCAAGACCTGGCATCTCGACGACCCGCTCGGTGAGCAATACATGAGTTACCTGTCGCACCTGGCGCAGGGTGATTTCGGCATTTCCTACCAGGACGGCCGGCCCGCCTGGGCCAGCGTCCGCGAAAAGCTGCCCAACAGCGTGACGCTCGCGGGCGCCTCATACCTCATCGCCATCCTGGTCGGCATTCCGGCCGGCATCGTGGCCGCGGTCCACCGTAACGGCTGGATCGACCGCATCGTGATGTCGCTGTCGGTCCTCGGGTTCGCCATGCCGAGCTTCTTCCTCGGCGTGCTGCTGATCCTGCTGTTTTCCTTCACCCTGCGCTGGCTGCCCAGTTCGGGCGCCGGCGGCTGGCAGCACCTGCTGATGCCGGCCGCCACCCTCGGCCTGTACATCGCCGGCACGCTGGCGCGCTTCACCCGATCCGCGATGCTCGAAGTGCTGGGGAGGCTTTACGTGCGCACGGCGCGCGCCAAGGGTGCCAGCCCGCTGCGCTGCATCTTCGTGCACGCCCTGCCCAACGCGGCGATTCCGATAGTCACCGTCATCGGCCTGAACGTCGGCGCCATCGTCGGCGGTGCGGTGGTCGTCGAGACGGTCTTCGGCTGGCCCGGCATCGGCCGGCTGCTGGTGGCCGCCGTGTCGGCCCGCGACCTGTCGCTGGTTCAACTGCTGGTGCTGATGCTGGCCTGCATCATGGTCGGCGCCAACCTGCTGGTCGATCTGCTGTATGCGGTGCTCGACCCCCGCGTGCGGGTGCAGCGATGAAACGGCCGAGCGCGTTTCCCCTGCCGGTGGCGGCGGCCCTGGCCCTGCTTGCCGCCCTGCTGCTGTTCGCGCTGTTCGGCGCCGCCCTGGCGCCCGCCGGCGGAGGGCATTTCAACCTGGAGGCCCGCCTGCTGCCACCGGTCGGGTTCGGCGGCGAAACCGGGCATTTCCTCGGCACCGACGTGCTGGGGCGCGACCTGGTCGCCCGCCTGGCATCGGGCGTGAGGGTGTCCCTGCTGGTCGCGCTGGCCGGCACACTGGTCGGCGCCATCGCCGGCATCCTGGTCGGCCTGGCGGCGGCACACCTGCGCGGATGGGTCGACCAACTGCTGATGATGCTGGTCGACATCCAGTCGTCCCTGCCTTTCATCCTGATCGCGCTGACGCTGCTGGCCTTCTTCGGCAATTCGATGCTGCTCGCCGTCGGCCTGATGTCGCTCTATGGCTGGGAACACTATGCGCGGATCACCCGCGGCATCGTGCTGTCGGCACGGGCGCAGCCCTATGCCGAGGCGGTGGTCACGTTGGGCGCCTCGCCCTGGTGGCTGTACCGTCGCCACGTGTTCCCGAATATCGCCAGTGCGCTCATCGTCCAGCTGACGCTCACTTTCCCGCAGATCATCCTGCTCGAATCCGCGCTGAGTTTCCTGGGACTGGGCATCCAGCCGCCGCTGGTGAGCCTCGGCCAGATCATGGGTGACGGCCGCGATTCCCTGTCGACCGCCTGGTGGATCTGCGTGGTGCCCGGCACCCTGATTTTGGCGACGACCCTGGCCATCAGCATCGTCGGCGACTGGCTGCGCGACCGGCTCGACCCGACGCTGCGTTCTTCCCAGGCCGCCACACCCCGACCCGCGCAAGGCGGCTGAACCGACATGAACCTGACACGACGCACACTGATCGCCGCGACCGCCGCTGCCCTGGGCGGGCTCTCGGCGGACTGCCGGGCCGCCAAGGCCGGCACGGCCACGGCCACAACAGGCGGCACGGCTCCGGAGGCCAGAGGCGCCCGCCCCGACATCACCATCGCGGTCGAGGCGCTGTGGCGCAACATCGCGCCGGTCAGCGGCATCTCGAACCCGAGCATCCGCATCTTTCCGAATGTGTACGACCGGCTGATCGAGGTCGACTACCTCCGCGACCCGAGCGGCCGCACCCTGGCTCCGCGGCTGGCGACCACCTGGACACGCCAGGACCACACCTGGACCCTGACGCTGCGCGAAGACGTGCTCTTCCATGACGGCAGCCCCATGACCGCCGAGGATGTCGCCTTCACCCTGTCCGCCGAGCGGCTCTGGGGCGCGCATGCCCACGAGCCGCGCGGCCGCACCTACGCCGCCGGTTTCGTGGACGTGCGGCCGGTGGGCAGGTACGCGGTGCAGGTCACCACGCGTGAACCCGACATCCACCTGCCCGGCAAGCTGGCCGGTTATATCGGCTATGTGGTGCCCAAGGCCGACTACCTGCGGCGCGGCGTGGATGCGTTCGGCCAGGCGCCCATCGGTACCGGCAGCTACCGCGTCCGCGCATACAAGAGCAGCGAGGGCGCGGTGCTGGAGGCTTTCGACCGGCACTGGAGCGGGCCGCCACCGGCAAAAAGCCTGCACTTTCGCCTGGTGCCCGAATACGCCGGGCGGCTGGCGGGACTGGCGACCGGCGAGTTCGATTTCATCACCTCGATCCCGACGGATGCCGAGAACCAGGTGCGGGCACTGGCCGGCACCACGCTGCTCGCGCGGCAGATCAACAACTATCCCGCGGTGGCCTTCAACTGCCGGCCGGACCCGGCCGACAACCCGCTGGTGGACGTGCGCCTGCGCCGCGCGCTGGCGTGTTCGGTGGACATGCCGGCCATCGCCCGATCGTTGTTCCATGGCGAAACGTTTTTCCCCGCTCC
>CAJYXO010000122.1 GCA_913778765.1 uncultured Massilia sp.
GGGATGGTTCATGGCGGTTTCCTGTATTGCGTTTATTACTTGGATCGTGCGGCGGCGCCAGGGTTTCCCGGCGCCGCCGTGATGCCTTACTTGAACAGCACGATGGCCTTCTGCAGCGTGATCCACACGCCGATCAGCAGCGGAATGCCGACCGCGGCCCAGGCCAGCAGGGTGACGAAGGCGCCGCTCGCCGCGACCGGGGCCGCCGCGATGACGCCGGCGCCGGAAACGCCCGCGACCATGGCATCGCCGCCGCTCGCCGCGGCGGCGCGGCTGCCGCTTGATGCGGCGACGTCGCGCTCATGCGCCTTGCGCTTCTCGTCCGCCAGTTCGGCGTCGCTCATGAAGTACTTGTCGGCCAGCGGGCGCACCAGCAGGTTGCAGACGAAGCCCAGCACCAGCAGGCCGGCCATCGCGTACATCGCGGTGTCGTAGGCCTGGGACTTGGGGACGCCATGCGCGAGCTGGTATTCGCGGATGTAGTTGACCAGGGTCGGGCCGAGCAGGCCGGCGGCGGCCCAGGCGGTCAGCAGGCGGCCGTGGATCGCGCCCACCATCTGGGTGCCGAACAGGTCGGCCAGGTAGGCCGGCACGGTGGCGAAGCCGCCGCCGTACATCGACAGGATGATGCAGAAGGCCAGCACGAACAGCGCCAGGTGGCCGCCATGCGCGAAGGACGGGATCGCCGAGTACAGCACGAAGCCCAGCACCAGGAACACGAAGTAGGTCATCTTGCGGCCGATGTAGTCGGAGCAGGTGGCCCAGGCGAAGCGGCCGCCGATGTTAAACAGCGACAGCAGGCCGGTGAAGCCGGCGGCGATGGTGGCGATCTGCGCCTTCTGCGCGGCGTCCAGTTCGTTGAAGGTGGCAGTCACACCGATCAGGCGGCCGCCGAACACTTCCTGCAGCAGCGGCGAGGCCATCGCCAGGATGCCGATGCCGGCCGAGACGTTCAAGAACAGCACCAGCCACACCAGCCAGAACTGCGGGATGCCCCACACGCGGCTCACGTGCACGTGGCGGCTGGTGATCATGGTGTTGCCGCTCCTGGCGGCCGGCGCGGTCCAGCCTTCCGGCTTCCAGCCGGTTGCGGGAACGCGGTAGGCCAGCGCGCCCGCCATCATGAACACGAAGTAGATCGCGGCCAGGACCAGGAAGGTTTCCCACACGCCCACCGAGGCCGGGGTGGCGAAATGCTTCATCAGCTTGTCGGCCAGCGGCGCGCCGATCATGGCGCCGCCGCCGAAGCCCATGATGGCCATGCCGGTCGCCATGCCGCGCCGGTCGGGGAACCATTTGATCAGGGTGGAGACCGGCGAGATGTAGCCGAGACCGAGGCCGATGCCGCCGATCACGCCGGAACCCAGCCACATCAGCCAGATCTGGTGCTTGTAGATGCCCAGGGCGGAGATCACCAGGCCGCCGCACCAGCAGATCGCCGAGACGACGCCGGCCTTGCGCGGGCCCGCGTGCTCGAGCCAGCCGCCGAACAGCGCGGTCGACAGGCCGAGGAACAGGAAGAACAGGCTGACCAGCCAGCCCAGCATCGAGATCTTCCAGTCGCAGGTGGTGGACGTGATGACGTCGAAGAATCCCATGTCGGCCGGACAGGCAAGCGATTCCTTGATGCCGATCGCTTTCGACAGCGGCAGCCAGAACACCGAGAACCCGTACGCCATGCCGATGCACAGGTGGATCGCCAATGCCGCCGGCGGCACCAGCCAGCGGTTGAATCCGGGGCCGGCGATGGTGTGCTCCTTGTCCAGCTTATCCAGTAAAGCCATGTCTCCTCCGTTTTTTGCTCGAATTAATATGTTTTAAAAAGCATATACTTCTGGCTTACATCTACTGCAATGCCGAGCGTATCATGGTGTCCTCTTGCCAGAAATAGGCTTTATTAAGCATATAAGCCATGCTCAAGGTCCACATCCGCCCGCACTGGGAAATAAGTTTCAATAATGACGCGCCGCTCGACACGGCCACGCTGCTGGCCCTGCTGCTGGCGATCCAGGACCAGGGCTCGATCGCCGCCGCGGCCAAGGCGGCCGGCCTGTCCTACCGCTACGCCTGGGGCGTGCTGCGCGAAGCCGAGGAACTGTTCGGCGAGCCGCTGCTGGAAACCGGGCGCGGACGCGGCACCCGCCTGACCCTGCTGGCGCTGAAGCTGGTGTGGGCCGACCGCCGCATCGCCGCGCGCCTGTCGCCGACCCTGGACAGCCTGGCCTCCGAACTCGAGGCCGAGCTGGGGAAGGTGCGCCTGCGCGGCATCGGCCTGCGCACGATCCGCATGGACGCCAGCCACGGCTTCGCGGTGGCCGCCCTCACCGGCTACCTCGACAAGCTGGAACTGCCGGTCGAGCTGCGCTACCGCACCAGCCTCGATGCGGTGGCCGCGCTGGCGCGGCGCGACTGCGACCTGGCCGGCTTCCACGTGCCGGAAGGCGCATTCGAAGCGGCGACGGCGCGCCGCTACCTGCGCTGGCTGGACCCGGAGCGCCACTGCCTGGTGCACATCTGCGGCCGCCAGCAGGGCCTGCTGGTCGCGCCGGGCAATCCGCTCGGCATCCAGACCCTGGCCGACCTGGTGCGTCCGCGGGTGCGCTTCGTGAACCGCCAGGCCGGCTCCGGCACCCGCATGCTGCTCGAGATGATGCTCGATCGCGACGGCATCGACCGCGAAGCCATCAACGGCTGGAACAGCGCCGAATTCACGCACTCGGCGGTGGCGGCCTATATCGCCAGCGGCATGGCCGACGTCGGCATCGGCATGCGCACCGCGGCCGAGCAGTTCAAGCTCGGCTTCATCCCGCTGCTGCGCGAACGCTATTTTTTCGCCCTGCATGTGGACGCTTTGGAGGACAGCCTGATGGCCCAGCTGCTGGCGGTGCTGCGCCAGCCCGGCTATCATCGGCTGGTCGACGCCCTGCCCGGCTACGACGCCGCGCGCACCGGCGCGATCGAATCGATCCAGGAAGCCTTCCCCGAAAGACCCGCATGATCCGCGACCAGGAAACCCTCCATCTGCTGAAGGACAGCATCGCCCGCTTCGTGCGCGAGGTGCTGATCCCGCATGAAGACATCGTCGCCGAGCTCGATGCGATCCCGGACGCCATCGTCGCGCAGATGCGCGAGCTCGGCCTGTTCGGCCTGTGCATCCCCGAGGAATACGGCGGCCTCGCCTTGACCATGGAAGAAGAAGTGCTGGTGGCGATGGAGCTGGCCTATGCCTCGCCCGCCTTCCGCTCGCTGGTCGGCACCAATAACGGCATCGGCGCCCAGGGCATCGTCATCGACGGCACGCCCGAACAGAAGGCGGCCTGGCTGCCGCGCCTCGCAGCGGGCGAGATCATCGGCTCGTTCGCGCTGACGGAACCGGACAGCGGCTCGGATGCGGCCTCGCTGCGCACCACCGCCGTGCGCGATGGCGATGCCTATGTGATCGACGGCGTGAAGCGCTTCATCACCAACGCGCCCGAAGCCGGCGTGTTCACGGTGATGGCCCGTACCGACGCCACGCGCAGGGATGCCGGCGCGATCTCCGCCTTCCTGGTCGAACGCGGCGCGCCCGGCCTTTCGCTGGGACGCATCGCCAGGCCGAACTCTATGCCGCGCGCAGCATGGTGATCGATGCGGCGCGCCAGCGCGACGACGGCCGCGACGTCACGCTGGAAGCTTCATGCTGCAAGCTGTTCGCGTCCGAGCTGTGCGGCCGCGTGGCCGACCGCGCGGTGCAGATCCATGGCGGCGCGGGCTATGTGTCGGATTACGCGGCCGAGCGCTTCTACCGCGACGTGCGCCTTTTCCGCATCTACGAAGGGACCTCGCAGATCCAGCAGCTGGTCATCGCCCGCAACATGGTCAAGAGGGCCGGCGCATGATAGCCGTGGCGGCTTTGCTGGCGGGGCTGCCGGCGCGCATCGATGCGATCGTGCGCGGGCATGCGCGCGCCACGCCGTGCGCGCCGGCCTTGCGCGAAGACGGCCGCGCGATCAGCTACGGCGAACTGGAAAGCGAAGTAGATGCCTGCGCGGCCTGGCTGCGCAGCCTCGGCGTGCAGGCCGGCGAACGGGTGATGCTGGTGAGCGAGAACTGCATCGCCCAGGTGACCGCGCTGTTCGCCATCGCCAGCCTGGATGCCTGGGCGGTCAACGTGAATGCGCGCCTGACGGCGCCGGAGCTGGATGCGATCCGCGGCCACTGCGGCGCGCGCGTGCTGCTGTACACGGCAGCGTGTTCGCCCGATGCCGCGGCCCATGCGGACCGCGCGCGCAATGCGGGACCGGCACATGGCGAACTGCGCGCCAGCCTGCATGGGGACGGCATCGTGCCCGAGCCGCTGCGCGCGGCGCCGGTCGCAGCCGGGTCGCCGGCCGCCGGATCGCCGGCCGCCGGATCGCCGGGCGCCCTGATCTACACCACCGGCACCACCGGCCAGCCGAAAGGCGTGATGCTCAGCCACCGCAACCTGCTGTTCGTGGCCGCCGTCTCGAGCCGCCTGCGCGGCCTGGCGCCGGGCGACCTGGCGTATGGCGTGCTGCCGGTCTCGCATGTGTATGGCCTGACCTCGGTGCTGCTGGGGACCCTGTACGCCGGCGCCTGCCTGCGCCTGTGCCCGCGCTTCACGCCGCGCGCCATGCTGGATGCGATCCGCGGCGAAGGCTTGAGCATCGTGCAGGGCGTGCCGGCCATGTATGCGCGGCTGCTGGAACTCTGCGCGCGCGACGGCGTGCAGGCGCCGATCTCGTCGACGCTACGCTTCGCCTACGCCGGCGGCTCGCCGCTCGATCCCGGCCTCAAGGCCGAGGTGGAGCGCCTGCTCGGCATCCCCCTGCACAACGGCTACGGCCTGACCGAAGCCGCGCCCACGGTCAGCCAGACCCGTCTCGATGCGCCTCGCGCCGACACCTCGGTCGGTCATCCGATACCGGGCGTCGAGGTGCGCGTCGATCGTGACGGCAAGCTGTTCGTGCGCGGCCCGAACGTGATGCTGGGCTACTACCGCGATCCCGCAGGCACGGCCGCGGTGCTGCGGGAAGACGGCTGGCTCGACACCGGCGACCTGGCGCGCCAGGCCGCGGACGGCGCCCTGTTCATCGACGGCCGCAGCAAGGAGCTGATCATCCGCTCCGGCTTCAAGGTCTATCCGCTCGAAGTCGAGACGGTGCTGAACGCGCATCCGTCGGTGACGCAGTCGGCCGTGGTCGGGCGCGCCCTCGCGGATGGCAACGAGGAAGTGGTGGCCTTCGTCCAGCCGGTGGCGGGCAAGGCGCCGGAACCGGATGCGTTGGGAGACTGGGCCGCCGCCCGCCTGGCCCCTTATAAACGCCCGGCGCGGATCGTCTTCATGGAACAGCTGCCGGCGGCGCCCAGCGGCAAGGTGCTGAAGCACCGGCTGGTTTCCAAAAGCGTCTAAAAGCCCTCAGGGCAAGGCGCATCGAGACGAATGCAACGCCGCCATGAGGGCTTTCAGGCGCTTTTTAGCGGCGGCGTTTTTTCCAGTTGTAATCAGGGCCGGTCACATCGACACCCGGATGGCCGACCACGTCCGGGTGCTCCGAACACATGGTGATGAAACGCACCGCCTCGCCGGCCCGCTGGCGCGCCCGCAGCGCTTCCATGAACTTCATCGCGGCGACCATTTCGCTGGTGTCGAAGGCTTCCGCATGCGGGACGCCGGCCTCGTCCTCGATGGTGGTCCAATACACCATGTACATCGTATTCTCCTGTTTCCTCGTCTAACTTTCGGCATTTTCGCATGTCTTGGATAATACCCACCCTGCGTAGGACTTGTCCTAAATCCGAGTTATATGTTCGCTGGCTCACACAAGAAGCCGGGTCTGCCGACTAGGCTAACTATTTGGTTCACTACGCAGGAAAAGTCCATGAATCTGAATAGTCATATCCAGCCCGCAAGTTCGCCGCTTCAGCTCTGGGGCGGCCTCGAATGCACCGTCAACCGCGTACGCGATAACTACTTCTCCCAGATGGAACGCAATGGTCATGCAGCACGCCTGCAGGACCTGGAGCGCTTTGCCTCCCTCGGCATCCGCGCGATCCGCTATCCGGTCCTGTGGGAACGCACCGCGCCGGACGGCATCGACTCGGCAGACTGGTCATGGCCGGACGAGCGCCTGCCCGTGTTGCAGCAACTGGGCGTCACGCCCATCGTCGGCCTGGTCCACCACGGCAGCGGCCCGCGCCACACCAGCCTGGTCTCCGGGGACTTCCCTGAAAAGCTGGCGGAATATGCCGGCGCCGTCGCGCGCCGTTATCCCTGGGTCGAGTACTACACCCCGGTCAACGAGATTTGCACCACGGCCCGCTTCTCGGGCCTGAACGGCGTGTGGTACCCGCACGGCTCCAGCGAAGCGACCTTCGTGCGCGCCCTGGTCAATCAGTGCCGCGCCACCGTGCTGGCGATGCGCGAAATTCGCAAGGTCACCCCGGACGCCAAACTGGTGCAGACCGACGACTTGTCGCGCACCTACGGCACGCCGGAAATGGCGGAGATCGCGAACTTCTTCAACGAGCGCCGCTGGCTCGGCTGGGACATGCTGTGCGGCCGCATCGACGAGCACCACGCGCTGTGGGACTACCTGCTCGCCGCCGACGCGACGCCGGAAGAACTGCTGTGGTTCAAGGAGAACCCCTGCCCGCCCGACATCATGGGCGTCAATTACTACATCACCAGCGAGCGCTGGCTCGACCATCGCCTGGAGCGCTATCCGGAAAGCCACCGCACCCAGTACCGCGGCGTGCCCCACGCCGACATGGAATGCCCGCGCGTGCTGGCCACGCCGACGCCCGGCATCGGCCCGCTGCTGCAGGAAACCTGGGACCGCTACGGCCTGCCGATCGCGATCACCGAAGCCCACATCGACGCCAACCGCGAAGACCAGCTGCGCTGGCTGGTCGAGATCTGGAACGCCGCCAAGAAGGTGCAGCAGAACGGCGCCGACATCCGCGCGGTGACGGTCTGGGCCCTGCTCGGCTCCTACGACTGGAACTGCCTGGTGACGGAATGCCGCGGCTATTACGAACCGGGCCCCTTCGACGTGCGCGGTCCGCAACCGCGCCCGACCGCGGTGGCCGGGCTGATGCGCGAACTGGCCACCGGCCGGCCGCTGTCGGCGCCGGTGCTGCAGGGCCAGGGCTGGTGGCGCCGTCCGGGCCGCTTCTGGACCAAGCCGGTGGCGACCCGCACGGCCGTCGCCGACATCAACGACCGCGGCGCCTTCCGCTCGACCTTCCCGCAGCCGATCCTGATCACCGGCGCCACCGGCACCCTGGGCCGCGCCTTTGCCCGCATCTGCGAGCGGCGCAACCTGGCCTGCCAGGTGCTGGGCCGCCAGGAGATGGACATCACCGACCCGGCCTCGGTCGAGGCGGCGATCGTGCGCTACAAGCCATGGGCGATCGTGAATGCCAGCGGCTATGTGCGGGTCGACGATGCCGAGCGGGAGCTCGAGCGCTGCATGCGCGAGAACGCGATGGGACCGACCGTGCTGGCGCTGGCGGCGATCCGCCATGCGGTGCGCTTCATGACCTTCTCCAGCGACCTGGTATTCGACGGCGGCGCAGGCCGGGCGTATGTCGAGTCGGACCGCGTGGCGCCGCTGAATGCCTACGGCCGCAGCAAGGCGGAGGCCGAGCGCCGCGTACTGGATTCCGATCCGCAGGCGCTGGTCATCCGCACCAGCGCCTTCTTCGGCCCCTGGGACGGACGCAACTTCGTGACCCAGGCCTTGGCCGCGCTGGGCGAAGGCCGGCCGTTCGCGGCGGCGGACGACATGACGGTATCGCCGACCTATGTGCCGGACCTGGTGAATGCCTGCCTCGACCTGCTGATCGACAAGGAGTCCGGCATCTGGCACCTGACCAATGGCGCCGCCATGAGCTGGGCCGAGCTGGCGCGCCGCGCCTGCGCCGCTGCCGGGATCGACCCGGCCGGCATGGAAGCGCGTCCGGCCGGCGAGCTGGGCATGGCGGCGGCGCGCCCGCTCAACAGCGCGCTCACCAGCGAGCGCGGCCTGATCCTGCCGTCCTTCGACGACGCCCTGGCGCGCTACCTGCGCGAACGCGAGCTGGGCGAAGTCCGGAGCGGCACCGAAGAAACGGCGCATTACGCCAGCTGACAAACCGCAAACCGGGGTCAGACTCCCATTTTTGGCATGAGCCCGGCGGCAACAACCTAATCGGGGTCAGATCCGGATCTGACCCCGATTTTTTTTCGCTTCCATTGTCGTTTATATGCTTTACGAATAGCATTATATTTACGCGATGCATTTCCTTGGTTACACTACGTTACATGGCGTTACTTTACGCAATTTAGTGTGATCTGATCATGAAGCTGTATCGCGAAGAATTTGGCTGGGCCGAGCGGCTGGTCGCTGCCGCCACCCCGTCGATCACGCTGGACTCGGCGGTGCCCTCCCACCTGTCACGCCTGCCGCTGCTGCGCGAACGGCTCAAGATCCGCGTGCGCGCCCTGCTGCATCCGCAGCAGACGCCGGCCTGGCTGCATCTGCTGAATTCCCATCCGGCGTTTTCGGACTACGTGCGCAATTGTCCGCGCTTCCTTTACAAGGTCTACCGGCCCTACATCAGCCATGTCATGCGCCCGGCAGACAGGCTGGCGGCGATCCAGGCCCATTACGAGTTCATCTTCCACCGCGGCCTCGGCCAGATGGTGGCGCGCGCCAGCCTGGGGCCGGTGCTGCTGGCATCCACCCTGGGCAAGAGCGGCCTGCCCTACGAAATCCAGCTGCGCACGGTAAACATGTTCGACCGCGAAGGCGAGCTGGTGCTCCAGTTGGCGCAGGACGGCAAGGTGATCTATACGGTCGCCTTCACAGTGGCGCCGCGCGCCGGCCGGCCCGCCGTCAGTATCGGCTGCGTCCAGGGCGGCAAGACGGCGGACGCGCGCGAAGCGATCCGCCTGGCCACCCGCGATTTGCACGGCCTGCGCCCGAAGCAGCTGATGGTGAGCCTGGTGCGCCAGCTCGGCTTCGAATACGGCTGCGAACGCCTGCACCTGGTATCGAACCGCAACCGCGTGATCTACAAGGCGATCCGCCACGGCCGCGTGCTGGCCGACTACGACCTGCTGTGGGAAGAACTGGGCGCGCAAAAGAACGCCGGCGGCGACTACGAACTCGACTGCGCACCGGTGCCGGCGCCGGACCTGGAAGCGATCCCCTCGAAAAAGCGCTCGGAAGCCAGGAAGCGCCATGAACTGCTGCAGGCGCTGGCGGCGGATGTGTGCATCAACCTGCGCGCCCGCGACTAAAAATCGGGGTCAGAAAAATCGGGGTCAGAGCACTTTTTGTGGCAATAGCCCGATGGTATTCCCGCGTGCTGCGCTTTTCCCGACAGGGTGTCAGGCTTCGACGAGAAGATGTGCGTAGCAAGACGTTGGGTTTGCCAGCAGGACCATGCCCAAAAAAGTGATCTGACCCCGAATTTTCATCGACGCGCCAGGATCGGCGCCAGTTCGCTCCATACCCTGTCCACGCTCATCTTGTTCATGCAGTCGTGGTGTCCCAGCGGGCATTCGCGCTTGCGGCAGGGCGAGCATTCGAGGCGCAGCGAGACGGTGCGGGCCACTTCCGACAGCGGCGGCGCGTAGTTCGGGTCGGTCGAGCCGTACAGAGCCACCACCGGGCGGTTCAGGGCCGAGGCGATGTGCAGAAGGCCGGAGTCGTTCGAGACCACGGCGCGCGCCTGCGCCAGCAGGGCGATGGCGTCGTCGAGCGAGGTCTGGCCGGCCAGGTTGTGGATGACGCCGGCGGCCGGGCCGGCCTCGGACTGCACCACGTCGCAGGTCTCACGGTCGTTCGGCGATCCCAGCAGCGCGATCTGCACGCCCGGCAGGGTCTCGGCCACGCGCGCGGCCAGCTGGGCGTAGTGGGCCGGCGGCCAGCGCTTGGCGATGCCGAACTCGGCGCCCGGGGCGAAGGCCACCAGCGGGCGCTCGAGATGGATGCCGAGGCGGTCGGCGACGGCTTCGGTTTCCTCGCCGGCGACCACCAGCGACGGCCGCGTCAGCTGGCCCGGCAGCGGCAGCTCGGGCTCGCGCGCCAGCGCCGCATAGAACGGCACCATCGAGCGCGGCGGCGTGTCGTCGTGGTGCATCACGTTGACCATCCCGTAGCGCATTTCGCCCTTGTAGCCGACCCGGCGCGGAATCCGCGCCAGCCACGGGATCAGCGCGTACTTCAGGGTGTTCGGCAGCACGTAGGCGTCGCGGTAGCCGCGCTGGCGCAGCACGCTGGCCGTCTTCAGGCGCTCGCCCAGCTGCAGGGCGCGATGCCGGAACGGCGTCACCATGATGTGGTCGGCTTCGCGGATGCGCTTCCACACCGGCACCACCTGCGGCGGCGCCAGCACGTCGATCGGGCGCTCCGGATGGGCCTGCTTGAGCAGGCGCAGCAGGGGCTGGGCCATCACCGCGTCGCCGATCCAGTTCGGCGAAATGACGAGGGTACGGTCCTGGAGGTTCATCTCGCTCATACCGTTTCCGCCGGCGCCGTGAACTGCAGCCGGTACAGGTTGGCGTAAGGGCCGCCCTGGGCCAGCAGTTCCTCGTGGGTGCCCTGCTCGACGATGCGGCCGCGCTCCATCACGACGATGCGGTCGGCGCGTTCGATGGTCGACAGGCGGTGCGCGACCACGAAGGTGGTGCGGCCCGCCATCAGGGTGTCGAGCGCGGCCTGCACCGCGCGCTCGGATTCGTTGTCGAGGGCGGAGGTCGCTTCGTCGAGGATCAGGATCGGCGCATCCTTGTAGATGGCGCGCGCGATCGCCACGCGCTGGCGCTGGCCGCCGGACAGGCGCATGCCGTTCTCGCCGATCATGGTCTCGACGCCTTCCGGCAGGCGCGCCACGACGTCGTCCAGGTGCGCCGCCTTGATCGCCGCGGCCAGGCGCGCGTAGTCGACTTCCTCGACGCCATAGGCGATGTTGGCCTTCAGGGTGTCGTCGAACAGCACCACGTTCTGGCTCACCAGCGCCATCTGGGCGCGCAGGCTGGGCAGCTGGATGTCCTGGTAGGGCACGCCGTCCAGCAGGATGCGTCCGCTTTCCGGCTCGTAGAAACGGGTGACGAGGTTGACGAAGGTCGACTTGCCGCCGCCCGACATGCCGACCAGGGCCACGGTCTGGCCCGGTTTGGCCTCGAGCGAGACGCCGTCCAGCGCCGGCGCCATCGCGTTCGGGTAACGGAACACCACGTTCTCGAAGCGCACCTGGCCTTGCGTACGGGCCAATACCTTCGTGCCCGGATCGTGCTCGACCGGTTCGTCGATCAGCTGGAACACGGTCTCGGCGGCGGCGATCCCGCGCTGCATCGGACCGTTCACTTCGGCCAGCGCCTTCAGCGGTGTCAGCAGCATCAGCATCATGGCGACGAACTTGGTGAAGTCCCCGGCCGACATGTTGGCCTGCAGCGCGAGCACCACCACCACCGACAGCGACAGCGAGGTGGCGATCTGGGTCACCGGCGTCGTGGCGGCGAAGGCCACCGTCATGCGCTGCGAGAAGCCGCGCAGGGCTTCGCTGCGCTGGAAGAAGCGGCGGTTTTCGTAGCGTTCGCCGGAGAACACGCGGATCACCTGGTGGCCGCGCGCGGCTTCCTCGACCACCTGGGTCATCTCGGCGGTGACGCGCTGGTTCTCGCGGTTCAGGTGGCGCAGGCGCTTGCTGGTCGTGCGGACGATCACGGCGGTCAGCGGCACCACGACGACCGCCACCAGGGTCAGCTGCCAGTTCGTGTACAGCAGCGAAGCCAGCAGGCCAATCACGACCAGGGTGTCGCGCACGAAGGCGATGAACACGGACTGGATCATGTCGACCACCTGGCGCACGTCGCCCACCACGGTGTTGATCACCTTGCCGGTCGACTCCTCGTGGAAGCGCGCCACCGGCAAGCGCAGCAGGCGCTCGAAGGCCTGCGCGCGCAGGTCGTTCGTGACCCGGCTCAGCACCCAGTTGTTGTAATAGGCGGTGGCGAAGGTGCCGATGCCGCGCAGGACGAAGATCGACACCAGCACGCCCGGGATCCACCACAGGCTGAACGGCACCTTGTTGTTGAAGCCCTTGTCCATCAGCAGCTTGAGTGCTTCGCCCAGCAGCGGCTGGGTCGCGGCGGTCAGCGCCATCGCCAGCAGCGACAGGAAGGCCCGCCCGCGATAGGGTTTCAGGATCGCCCAGAGGCGCTTGATGATGATACGGTTATCCAATTTTATCTTTCGCATTCAGGCAGAAGCCCATGAGCACGAACACCATGAGCGCGTAGAACAGACTGCCTTTCATCGACCAGAAAATCACCTCGGTCAATCCGAAGCACACATAACTGGCCACTACCAATATGCCTGCCAGCGCGAGCGCCGCCTGCGGCGTGCCCGTGCCGGCGCGCAGCGCGCGCGCGAAGAACAGCAGCGGCGCCGCCAGGATCGCAACCCACAAGGCGAAACCGACCACGCCGCCCTTCACCAATTCCTGCAAACCATCATTATGCAGGTGCGGCAGCGTCAATACCACCGGGTCGAGCCTGCCTTCATGCGCAAATTCGGCCAGACGCACCCGCGCAGCCTGGAAATCCATCCCCAGCAGCGGGTGTTCGGCGACCAGCATGGCCGCCCCCTTCCACAGTTCGAGCCGGGTGCCGACCCGGGTGCCGACGAAGCCGCCGTCGAACCAGGCGCGGACGTCGCTCACGCCTTCGTCGAAGCGCGCCTGCATGCCGGTGGCCGGCGTGAACCAGACCGCCAGCAGCACCACCGCGCCCACCGCCAGCAGGGCGCGCACGCCCCTCGCCCGGATGCCGCGCGTATGGCGCAGGAACAGCGGCGCGGCGACCAGCAGCGCCAGCCAGCCGCCGCGGGAACCGGTCAGCAGCGAGGCGCCCAGCCCGGCCAGCGCGCCGACCGCCGCCAGCGCGGCCTGGCGCGGATTGCTGCGCATGTCGATCGCGGCCGTCACCGACAGCAGCGCCAGCAGCAAGGCCAGGTCGCCGAAGGTGATCGCATTGATCAGGCCGCCCGGACGCTCGATGCCCAGCGCCAGCCGCTGCCAGGCCACGAAGGGCAAGGCCGCCAGCGCGCCGCCGATCACGCCCCACCACAGCATGCGCCGGGGCGGACGCGCGGCCAGGATCACGGCCAGGGCAGTGACCGCGAAGAACATGCGTGCAGGCTTTTCTACCGTGTTCATTTTCGCCCCGCGCACCAAAGCGCAGCCCAGCACGAACAGGAAGTACAGAAGAAAGGCTAGCACGACCCAGCGCACCTGCGGCCAGTGGTGCACCAGCGCGTCCCGGCACGGCTTGAACGAGATCAAAGCAGTGGCCAGGAACAGGAAACTACCAAGACTGACGCCGAACAGGGTGACGAGGCTTAGAAATGGAAACAGGAAGGCCAGGGATCCGGTCCAGAGCTGCACCGGATCCCGCGTGTTCGTCAGATTACTGTTCATTCGTGTTCTTGTGGGATACTCATGCCCCTGAATACAGCAGTGTACATCGGACCCTATGCGGCATGCACAGACAATCTCGGTCGTGATCACCACCTACAACCGGCCGGACGCGCTGGAGGCGGTGGTGCGGGCATGTTTCATGCAGAGCGACAAAAATTTCGAAATCATTATCGCTGATGATGGCTCGACTGCCAACACACGCGACTGTGTGGAAAGGCTTTCAGAGGGCGCGCCGATGCCGGTTCGCCACGTCTGGCAGCCCGACCAGGGCTTCCGCGCGGCGATGGCGCGCAACCGCGGCACCCTCGCGGCGCGCGGCGACTACATCGTTTTCCTGGACGGCGACTGCATTCCGCAGCGCGATTTCATCGCCCGTCACCGCGCCTTGTCCGAGCCCGGCTGCCTGGTATCCGGCAGCCGCATCCTGATGAGCGAGCGCCTGACCCGGCGAGTTCTTGAACAGGGCATCGCGCTCCCGGCCACCGGCGCCGCCACCCGCCTGGCCTGGCGCCTGCGCGGCGACCTGAACAAGACTTTGCAACTGGGCCTGCGCTGGCCCGACCTGGGGCGCATACGCAACAGTTTCTCCTGGCGCCGCATCAAGAGCTGCAATCTGGCGGTCTGGCGCAGCGACCTGGAAAGGGTGAACGGCTTCGACGAAAGCTTCACGGGCTGGGGCCACGAGGATTCCGACCTGGTGGTCCGCCTGTTCCACGCCGGCGTCAAGCGCAAGGACGGCGCCTTCGCCACCGAGGTCTTCCATCTGTGGCACCGGGAGGCGCAGCGGGACCAGGAATCGAGCAACCGAAAAGTCGTATTGGAACGCGCCGAGGCAAAAGTCACGCAGGCAACGATCGGATTACGGGAGCATATGGCCTAGGGTGGGCTCCCCGAGCCCACCCTGCGAACATTCAAAAGGTGTACGACGCCGCCACCCCGATGGTCCACTGGTTCTCGTTGCCATGCCGGTCGACCACCGGGCTGTCCTTGGCGTCGCCCAGCAGCTTCTCGTAGCGGCCGGCCAGGCTGATCAGCCAGTTCGGATCGACCTGGGAGCTGAGCGAGAACGGGATCTTGATCGAGGTGAGCCCGCTCGACGCGGTGTAGGGGACGCCGTTCCGCTCCGGATACAGCAGCAAGTCGCTGCCGTGGACGCCGAAATAGCGGTCGTTGAAGTGGTCGCTGGCCCAGAACAGGCCGAAGCCGATCGTGCCCAGCAACGGCTTGCCGCCCAGCCCCGAGGCGAAAGGATGGAAATAGGTCGCCCGGACGTTGCCGGTGGCGCCGTCGTAGACGCCGTTGGTATTCCAGGTCAGGTCGCCCTGGAACACCACCTTGTGCAGCGGGTTGGCGTCGAGCGGCATGTGGTAGGCCACGAAGGCGCCGAGCTCGGTGGCGCTGGCGACCGGCTGCATGCGCTTGACGGTCTCGTTGTCGACGTCGTCGTCGCGCCGCTGGCGCCAGCGCAGCAGCGGGCCGGCCCGCCATTCCTTCACCGGCGAGACGTTCAGCCGGATCTCGGGGCCGATCACCTGCACGTACATCGGATAGCCCCAGGCGTCGAAGTTATAGTGGACCAATGGTGCGGCGCGGGCTTCGTTCTTGTCGGAACCGTAGAAGTCGGGGACCGAGAATACCCCGAGGCCGATCAGGTTGGTCTCGCCGCTGAACTGCATGGGATAGAGTTCCTGCGCCGCGGCGCCGTGACTGAACATCATCGCGGCCGTTGCTGCAAGGCCCGCGCCCACTAGCTTGGATTTGCTCATGCTCGCCTCCTGGTAAGTTGTGACGTGACGGCTCGTATGCGTGCTGGGTCGATGCAAGCCATCCTACGGGGAGAGGTCGCTAAAGCTGTTTGCGCCGTCTCAATAGCGCGGGATGAACTTTATGCAGCTTCAGCGGTACACGACGCTGCCCAGAGGGAGGACATGGCGCGCCGGCGTGGAGAAAGCCGGCCCCATGTGCAGGCGGGAATGTGGCGATGCCGCCACAGGCTCGCGCCTGCGGCGGCTCGAACCGGCAAAGTCAATATTCGACGGCCACTGCCGATGCGCCAAGCTGGAGCTCGAGCGCGTACTTCAGCTCGTCGGACGGGGCCACCCGCCAGTCGTCGCCGAGCTGCACCACGCAGGGAATGCCCTGCGGCGTGACGCGCAGGCTGACCGGCAGGCCCCCTTCCTGGCGGTAGGGCTGCAGGATCTCGGCCAGTTTGCCCGGCTGGACGGTGCACGCCATGTCCATTTCCAGCTTGTGGCCGTACTGGATGCGCGCCTCGGCGATGCCGAAGGCCTTTTCGGCGGTAATGCGCAGGCCGCCGTTGAAGCGGTCTTCCGACACCTTGCCGACCACCAGCAGGAACTCGTCTTCGCGGAAGATGTTCTTGTTGGTTTCGAACAGCTCGTTGTAGATCGTCACCTCGACCACCGAGGTCTTGTCATCCAGGGTCACGATCAGGATCTTGCCGCGCTGGGTCAGCTGGGTGCGCACGCCGGTGATCACGCCGCACAGCATGCGCGGGTCGCGCGACGGCTCCAGGTCCTTCAGCTTGGTCTTGGCGAACCGCCGCACTTCAGCTTGGTAGGAGTCGAACATGTGGCCCGACAGGTAGTAGCCGAGCGCGGTCTTTTCTTCCGACAGTTTCTGGCGGTCGGTCCAGGGCGTCGCCTTGACGTACTCGGGCGGGGCCACGAGGTCGGAATCGTCGCCGCCGAACAGGCTGACCTGGTTGGCGGCGGCCGCGGCCTGGCCGGCCGCTTCCATCGCGAAGCCGACCGTGGCCAGCAGCACCGCGCGGTCGACGCCGAAGCAATCCATCGCGCCGGCGCGGATCAGCGACTCGATGGTGCGGCGGTTGATCTGCTTGCGGTCCACGCGCAGGCAGAAGTCGAACAGGTCCTTGAACTTGCCGCCGCCGCTCCGCGCCGCGATGATGGCTTCGATCGCGCCCTGGCCGGCGCCCTTCACGCCGCCCAGGCCGTAGCGGATGTTCGACACCTGCTTGCCCGTCACGGAGCGCGGCGGACCTTCCGGCGTGAAGCGGAACTGCGATTCGTTGACGTCCGGCGGCAGGATGGTCAGCTTGCAGACGTCGATCGCATCCTCGACCAGGATCTTGATCTTGTCCGTGTCTTCCATCGCCAGCGACATGTTGGCTGCCATGAACGCGGCGGTGTGGTGCACCTTCAGGTAGGCCGTGTGATACGACAGCAGCGCATAGGCGGCGGCGTGCGACTTGTTGAAGCCGTAGCCCGCGAACTTTTCCATCAGGTCGAAGATCTCGTCGGCCTTTTCGGTGCTGAGGCCGTCCTTGGCGGCGCCGGCGCGGAAGATCTCGCGGTGCTCCGCCATTTCCTCGGCCTTCTTCTTGCCCATCGCGCGGCGCAGCATGTCCGCGCCGCCCAGCGAGTAGCCGCCGACGATCTGCGCCATCTGCATCACCTGCTCCTGGTAGACCATGATGCCGTAGGTCTCGGACAGGATGGACTCGGTGCGCGGGTCCGGGTAGTCGAATTTCTCGCCGTGCTTGCGTTTGCAGAAGTCCGGGATCAGGTCCATCGGGCCCGGCCGGTACAGCGCCACCAGCGCGATGATGTCCTCGAAGCGGTCGGGACGCGCATCCTTCAGCATGCCCTGCATGCCGCGCGATTCGAGCTGGAACACGGCGACGGTTTTCGCTTCCGTCAGCAGCTTGTACGAAGGCCGGTCGGTCAGCGGCAGCGATTCGAGGTTGAAGCCGGCATCCTGCGGATCGAGCGCGCGGATGTAGTTCACGGCGCGGTCGAGAATGGTCAGCGTGGTCAGGCCCAAGAAGTCGAACTTCACCAGGCCGGCGGCTTCGACGTCGTCCTTGTCGTACTGCGACACCACGCCGGCGTCGCCGCCCTGGGTGTACAGCGGGCAGAAGTCGGTCAGCTTGCCGGGGGCGATCAGCACGCCGCCGGCGTGCATGCCGATGTTACGGGTGATGCCCTCGACCTGCTGGGCAAGATCCAGCAGCTGCTTCACTTCTTCCTCGTTCTCGAGGCGCTCCTTGAGCATCGGTTCTTCTTCGATCGCTTCGGCGATCGACACCGGCTTGCCCGGCTTGAACGGGATCAGTTTCGAGATGCCGTCGCAGAAGGTGTAGCCGAAGTCCATCACGCGGCCGACGTCGCGGATCGCGCCTTTCGCCGCCATGGTGCCGAAGGTGGCGATCTGCGAGACCGCGTCGCGGCCGTACAGGTCCTTCACGTGCTGGATGACGAGTTCGCGCTTTTCCTGGCAGAAGTCGATGTCGAAGTCGGGCATCGAGACGCGTTCCGGGTTCAGGAAGCGCTCGAACAGCAGGTTGTACTTCAGCGGATCGAGGTCCGTGATCTTCAGCGCGTAGGCGACCAGCGAGCCGGCGCCCGAGCCGCGGCCCGGGCCGATCGGCACGCCGTTGTTCTTGCCCCACTGGATGAACTCCGCCACGATCAGGAAGTAGCCCGGGAACTTCATCTTGATGATGGTGTTGTTCTCGAACTCCAGGCGCGCCTCGTAGCGCGGGCGCTCCTTTTCGCGTTGTTCCGGATCCGGGAACAGCTGGAGCAGGCGCTCTTCCAGGCCCTTTTTCGTTTCCGCGACCAGGAATTCGTCGATGGTCATGCCCGGGGTCGGGAAGTTCGGCAGCTGCGGCTTGCCCAGCGTCAGGGTGACGTTGCAGCGCTTGGCGATTTCGACGGAGTTGGCGAGCGCGCCCGGCAGGTCCTTGAACAGCTCGGCCATCTCGTCCTGGGACTTGAAGCACATGTTCTCGTTGAAGCGGCGCACGCGCTTGGCGTTGGCCAGCATCTCGCCCTCGGCGATACAGACGCGCGCTTCGTGGGCGATGAATTCGTCCTTGCTGATGAACTGCACCGGGTGGGTCGCCACCACCGGCAGGCCCAGACGGCCGGCCAGCGCCACCGAATGGCGCACCTGCTGCTCCTGGTTGGGCTGGCCGGCGCGCTGGATCTCGACGTAGAAGTGGCCCGGGAACAGCTTCGACCAGCGCCGCGCGCAGGCTTCGGCCTTCTCGATGTCGCCGTTGTCGATGGCCTGGCCGATGTCGCCGAACTGGGCGCCCGACAGCACGATCAGGGCGTTCGCCTGCGGCACATCCGGCTCCAGCGTCGACACCGAGCTTGCCAGCGCTTCCAGCCACTCGACGCGGATCTCCGCCCTGCCCTTGTACTGGTTGGTGAGCCAGGCCTTCGACAGCAGCTCGCACAGCTGCAGGTAGCCGGTCCTGTTCTTGCAGAGGATCAGCAGGCGGAACGGCTTGTCGCGGTTCTCGTCGTTGGTGATCCAGGCATCGACCCCGACGATCGGCTTGATGCCCTTGCCGCGCGCGGCCTTGTAGAAACGGACCAGGGCGAAGGCGTTCGCCAGGTCGGTCACCGCCAGGGCCGGCTGCTGGTCCTTGACGGCAGCCGCCACCAGGTCGTCGATGCGGACCAGGCCGTCGACGATGGAGTACTCGGAGTGAACGCGCAGGTGGGTAAAAGTCGGGGCAGTCATCCCGGCATTTTACCGCGCCCGGGCCCGGCATGGGATTGCCGGACTGCATTCAAACGGCCGGGCGTGGCGGTTTTACCAACGCCCGGCAGCCATCCGATTATTGACTGACGGGCTCAAGACGTGCTGTCTTTTCCGCGCCATAGCGGCGCCGCATGCGCAGGAAAGGTTCCTCGATGGTGTTGTAACTGAGCGTGGCAAGACCCCAGGTCAGCGCATACGCCACCGCGATCATGATCGCCGCGTCGAGCCAGCCGTTGCCGGTCGGACGCACCAGGCCGACGCGCTGGGCCAGCAGGTGAAGCAGGCCCATGTGCAGCAGGTAGAAGGAAAAACTGATCTTGCCGCCGTGGCAGAGCACGCGGTCCACCAGGCCAGGCAGGCGCGGCAGGAAAGACACCCAGGCCACGATGAACAGCGCCCAGCCGCTGCTCTCGACCAGCGACCACCAGATCCACAACTGGTGGCGGGGCGTGGCGCCGAAGGGCGCGATCCGGTGCATCGCGGCCGTGTCGCAGACCACCAGCGCGCCGGCGAGCAGCAGCAGCAAGGGCGCCAGCGCCTGCAGCCGCGTGCGATGCGCCTGGATCAGCATCGCCGCCAGCATGCCGACCAGGAACTGGTCGAAGCGGCCGACGAAGGTGCAGAACAGCATCAGGGTGCTGTTTTCGTTGACGGTGTAGGCGGCCAGCTTGAAGAACACCATCAGCACCAGCAGATTGACCAGGTAACGCGGTCCGCGCTCCATGGCGAAGCGCGCCAGGAAGGGGAACACCATATAGAACAGGAATTCCAGCGAAATGGTCCAGGCCGCCCCGGTGACCGGCGTGCCGGAGGTCGGCGCGTGGCCGAGGTTGGTGGCGAACACGTACAGCAGGTCCTGGGGCTGGAAGGTATCGCGGCCGATCGAGGTGGCGACCAGGAAGATCGTCAGGAACAGCGGCAGGATGCGCAGCACGCGGTTGCGCAGGAAATCGCGGTAGACGATGGCCTTCTGGTGCAGGGCGATCTGCATGAACAGGAAGCCGGACAGCGTGAAGAACAGGCCGACGCCGGTATGCCCTTCCGTGATCAGGGCTGCCCATTGGGTCTGGATGCCGGGTCCGCCCAGTCCGCGGTATTCGAGCTGGAAATGGAACAGGAAGACGATGGTGGCGGCCAGCCAGCGCAGCTGGTCGATGCGCGGGTTGTATTGCAAATTCAGAGATTGCATGGGTGTCCGGTTTCCGCCATCGGTGACTTGTAAGAAAACAATTGTAATCCTACAAGCGCCTCAAATGCCACGGTAGTCCGGCCCCGGCGGCATCATTCCGGCTGGCCCTGATTTATAATAGCCGGCTGTCTTCCCAGCATTCGATCCGGACTACCATGCACGTCAACATCGCCGCCTACAAATTCGTCACCCTCGAGAACCTCGAAGAGATGCGCCAGCAATACCAGGCGCTGTGCACCGAACTCGCCCTGAAGGGCACGGTCCTGCTGACGCCGGAAGGCATCAACATGTTCGTCTCGGGCCCACGCGAAGCGATCGACCGGTACCTGGCCTGGGTGCGCAGCGACGCCCGCCTGGCCGACCTGGAATGGAAGGAAAGCCTGTCGGAAGAACAGTCGCACCGCCGCATGCTGGTGCGCATCAAGAAGGAAATCATCACGATGCGCATGCCCCTCATCAAGCCGGAACTGGGCCGCGCGCCGTCCGTTGCGCCGAAGACGCTCAAGCGCTGGCTCGACCAGGGCCATGACGACGACGGCGTGCCGGTCGTGATGATGGAAACCCGCAACGCCTTCGAAGTGGACGTCGGCACCTTCGAGAACACCCTCGACTACCGCATCGACAAGTTCAGCGAGTTCCCGGACGTGGTGGCCCAGCACAAGGACGCGCTGCAGGGCAAGACCGTGGTGACCTTCTGCACCGGCGGCATCCGTTGCGAAAAAGCCGCAATCCACATGCAGAACATCGGCTACGAACGCGTCTACCAGCTCGACGGCGGCATCCTCAAATACTTCGAAGAAGTCGGCGGCGACCATTACAAGGGCGACTGCTTCGTGTTCGACTACCGCACCGCCCTCAATCCGAAGCTGGAGCCGACCGAGACCGTGCAATGCTTCGCCTGCCGCGCGGTCGTGACGCCGCGCCAGCAGCTGGCGCCGGAATACGTGGTGGGCGTATCCTGCCCGCACTGCGTCCCCGCGGACACCCCGCAATAAAGACAAACCGCCGGGCTGGACCGGCGGTTTTCGTTTTATTTCATTCACGCGGCTTGCGTGAAATAAAATTTCACATCCCTGCGATGGTCGATGGACCTCAGCCCCACAGCGGCGGATGCGGATCGGCAACGCCGACCAGGCCGGTCTGGTGCTCGATGCCCATCCCCGCAGCCTTCACCATGTTGTCGATCGTGATGTCGACATTGCCCGGGTCGACAGCGGCGGCGCCCGATGCCAGATCGTGCACGCTGGCGAGATAGTCGAAACCCGCCTTCAGGCCGACCGCGGTCTTGTACGCCGCCTGTTCGTTGGCCAGGTCCATGTGGGCCGTGAACACGCTGGCGACCGAGACCTTGCCATTGTAGGCGACCTGGTCGGTGCCCTGTGCGCCGGCGGCAATCTGGGTCACGACGTTGTCGATGGTGATGGCTTTCTGGTCCAGCAGGTTGGCCCAGTAATTCACGCCGGCGGCTTCGGCGGCGCGTCCGAACAGGTGCTGGTAGACGGCACTGACGACGGCGCTATTGCTCATGCCGGCATACATGGTCTGGTATTCGCTCGACGCGGCGAAGTTCGCCGACGCCGTCTGATAGCCGGTCGGGTAGGTATTCAGGATATTGGTCCAGTAAGCAAGGCCGGCGACGTCCGCCGGGCGGCTGAAATATGCAACGTAGAGTTTCTGCACTTCTGTTTCGGTCGTGGTCGCCATCATGGCCTCCTTTGGAATAAGTGTAAAAAAATATACCCCATTCCTTTTTTCGGAGGCGCACTCAACCGTGCTAAAATTATCGTAAGTTCTTGAAAGAAAAAGATTTTTTCAAAGAAATTCAGCAGGCATCAGCCAGAGTGTTAAATGGATGACGCAAGCCGGCTATTTCGTCGATTGATAAAAAAAACCCACCGCCGAAGCAGTGGGTTTTTATTGAAGCGCTATAAACTCAATGGAAATACGCCGTCACTTCGCGCACGCTGGACTGGTCTAGCGTACCGGCCGCGGCGCGCAAACGCAGCAGGCCGATCAGGTAGGAATAGCGGGCCTGGGCCAGGTCGCGCTGGCTGGTGTAGAGCTGCTGCTGGGCATTCAGCAGATCCAGGTTGATGCGCACGCCGCCCTTGATGCTCTGCTCGGTGGCCTTCATCAGTTCCTGGCCAGACGCGACCGCCTTTTCCAGCGCCTCGATCTTGTGCACGCTGGACAGCACGATGCTGTGGGCTTTGCGCAGTTCGACCATGACCTTGCTGGTGCGCACGTCCAGGTCGGACTGGGCGCGTCCATAGGCGTCGCCGGCCTGGCGGACCGTCGCGCTGATGGCGCCGCCCTGGTAGATGGGCAGGCTCACCTGGACACCAATCGCGCGGTTCACCGAGTTCTGCTGGTAGGTATTGATCGATGCGGAATCATCCTTGCTATACGTGGCAATGAAGTCGGCGCGCGGATAGTGGCCAGCCTTGGTGCGCTGGATGTCCAGACGCGCGTTCTCGACCGCCAGGCGGGCCGCCGCCAGCTCGTTGTTGTGTTCGCGGGCGATCTTTTCCCACTCTGCGAAGGTGCCGGTGGTAAGGACAGCTGGCTTGAAACCCTCGCCAAGCTTGTCGAGCGAACCCGGATCCATGCCGATGATGCCGGCCAGCGTTTCGCGCGCGGCGACGACGTTGTCCTGTGCTTCGGTCACCTGGGCTTCGGCAATATCGAGGCGGGCCTGGGTTTCCAGCATGTCGGTCTTGGTGCCCTCGCCTTTTTCGAACAGGCGATTGTTGACATGCATCTGCTCCTTGTACATGTCACGCGATACTTGGGAGAGACGCAACTGGTCCTCGGCGAACAGCACGTCCAGATAGGTGCTGACGACGCGCACCGCGACCTCGTCGCCGGCGGCGGCAAACATTGCTTCACCCTGGCGCGCCTGGACCTTGCCCTGGCGATAACGGGCGATGCCGTCCAGGTTCAGGATCGGCTGGCGCAACTGCACCGCGGAAGAACGGCTGATGTAGCGTGGCCACGACTGCGTACGTTGGATGCCAGAATAACCGGCAATTGTCACGTTCTGGAACGTTTCGAGGTCCGCCACGTTGCGGCTGGCAGAGTAGCTGGCCGACACGCTCGGCAGCAGATAGGAGCGGCCGATGATGCGGTTTTCCTGCGCCGACTCCTTGTCGTAGTAGCTCATGCGGTACTGCGGATCGTTCTTCAGCGCGGCCTCGTAGGCCTGCTGCAGGGTGACGGCGCCGGCCTGGCCGGCCACCATGGCGCCGAAAGCGGCGAACAACGCCAGACGAAGTGTTCCCTTCACGTTCACTCCTCCGTCAGCGACGATTTCGCACGATCGAAGATCGGCTTCAGCAGGTAATTCATCATGGTGCGCTCGCCCGTCTTCACGAACAGTTCGACCGGCATGCCGGGGCGCACATCCAGCTTGTGCTGGGCGATCATCTTCTGGCCTGCCGGCGTCACGCGCACGCGCACCCGGTAGAACGGCGCACCGGTGCGCTCGTCGAGGCTGCGGTCGGCCGCCACCTGTTCGACCTCGCCCGGAATATGCGGGGTCTTGTTGGCGTTGAAGGCAGAGAAGATCAGCTCGGTCTTCAGGCCCGGATGCACACGGTCGACCAAGTTGACCGCCAGGTTGCCTTCGACAACCATCGGGTCGTCGGTCGGCACGATTTCCATCATCTTGAAGCCGGCCGGCACCACGCCGCCCTGGGTGAACACTGCGAGGCTGGTCACGGTACCGCTCACCGGCGATTTGACTTCGATGCTGTCGACATCGAACTTCTGACCTTCGAGGCGCGCGGCGAGGGCTTCCGCTTCGCGCTCGACGTCGGACAGCTGGGTCCGCACTTCCTTCTGGTAATCCTGCATGCGCTGGGCCTTGCGCAGGCCCATCTCCAGCACCTGGCGGCGCGCACGCGCAATGTTGCCGATGTCTTCCGACACGGCGCCGCTCAGTTGGGCATAGGTACGCTCCAGGTCCAGCAGGCGGTTGCGCGCCACATAGCCTTCCTTGGCCAGGTCGCGCATGCCGCCAAGCTGCTCCTTCAGGAAGCCCATCTGGGTCTTCTTGCTGTCTCGCGACTCTTCCAATCCGCGGATCTGTTCCTTCAGGCCGGCGATGTTTTCATCCACGCTGCCCAGCTCATTCTGCAGCGACATCTGGCGCGAAGTCAGCAGCTGGCGTTGCAGTGCCATCAGGTCTGCCACGCGTGGGTCGTTGCGACGCTGCTCCAGGTCGGCCGGAAACTTGATCGACTTGAGGCCGTCCCGTTCCGCCGTCAGGCGCGCCTCGTTGGCGCGGGCGGTCAGATACTGGGCATCGGTGGTCTCGTAGGCGGATTTCGCCTGGATACCGTTCATGCGCACCAGCACCTGGCCTTCCTTTACCAGATCGCCGTCCTTGACCAGGATCTCCTTGACGGTGCCACCGGTCTGGTGCTGGATCGCTTTGCGGTTCGATTCCTTGGCCACGGTGCCCTGTAGCGGCACGCCCTTGTCCAAAGGTGCGAACAGGCCCCACAGCAGGAAGCCGCCGAAGCCCAGTACCACGATCAGCCAGCCGACGCGGCTGAACTTGCGCGCGTCCGTATTCACTTCCAGCGGCGTCACGTCGTGCGAGATGACTTCCGCCACATCGTTCTTCAACAATTTCATTTATTTACCTTCTTCGGTAGTAGCCGTTGCGGCGGCGGCCGGGGCGGAAGCTGCGCCTGGTGCGGCGCCAGCCTGGCCCGCAGCAGCAGCGGCTGCGGCTGCGCGCTGGGCCGCCAGTGCCTTCTGGTTGGCTTCGTTCATCGCCGCGATGACGTCCTTGGTCGGGCCGAACAACTGCACGCTGCCCTCGTTCATCACCAGCAGCTTGGTGGTGATGCCGAGTGCGCTGGGACGGTGGGTAATCAGGACGATCGTCTTGCCGCGCTGACGCAGGTCGAGGACCGCATTCACCAACGCCAGTTCGCCCTGGTCGTCCAGGTTCGAATTCGGCTCGTCCAGCACGATCAGGGCCGGATCGCCGTACAAGGCGCGCGCCAGGCCGAGTCGCTGCTTCTGGCCGCCCGACAGGCCTGCACCGCCATCGCCGAGTTTGGTGTCGTAGCCCTCCGGCAGGCGCAGAATCATGTCGTGCACGCCGGCGTGCTTGGCGGCCGTGACCACTTTTTCCGAATCGATCTCGCCGAAGCGGGCGATGTTCTCGGCCACGGTGCCGCTGAACAGTTCGATATCCTGCGGCAGGTAGCCGAGGTGCGGGCCGAGCTGGTCCTTGTTCCAGGCGTAGATATCGGCGCCGTCCAGACGCACTTTACCCATCATCGTCGGCCAGACGCCCACCAGCAGGCGCGCCAGGGTCGACTTGCCCGAGCCGCTCGGGCCAATCACGCCGAGCACGTCGCCCGGCTGGATCGCGAACGAAACGCCCTTGACGACCGGGTTGCGCGCGGTCGGGGGCGCGGCATGCACGCCCTCAACGCTCAGGATGCCTTGCGGTTTCGGTAGCGCCATGCCCGCTTCGCGCGCCGGGTTCTTCTCGAGCAGCAGGCTCAGGCGGTCGAACGCGCTGCGGGTGCTGCTCCAGCTCTTCCACACGCCAATCAGCTGCTGCACCGGGGCCAGGGTACGGCCGAGCAGGATCGACGCGGCAATCATCATGCCGGCCGTGATCTTGTTGTCGAGCACCAGCAGCGCGCCCAGGCCGAGCACGGACGACGACAGGGCCATCTGGAAGAACTTGGTGACGGCGGTGATCGTGCCGGCTTTCTGGCTCGCCTGGGCCTGCAGGCTCAGGAAGCGGCCATGGGTCTTGAACCAGCGCGCCATCAGGTTCGGCAGCATGCCCATCGATTCGATCACTTCGGCATTGCGCAGGTTGTTGGTCGCCAGGGTGCTGGAAGCGATCGACATCGTATTGGCTTCCTTCAGCGGCTCGTAGGTCACGCGCTCGTTGACAATCGCCAGGATCACCAGGACGACCACGCCGCACAACGCGAACAGACCCAGCCAGGGCTCGAAGAAGAAGATCACAATCAGGTACACCGGGAACCAGGGCGCGTCGAAGAAGGCGAACAGCGCGTTACCGGTCAGGAACTGACGTAGTGTGGTCAGGTCGTTCAAGGCCTGCCCCGCGTTGGTGCCGGCCAGCTTGAGATTCTGCTCGAAAGCGGCTGTGTACAAACGGCGGTTCAGCTTCATGTCGAACTGCGCGCCCACCCGCACAAGCACGAAAGAACGGATGAGTTCCAGCGCAGACGAAAACATGAATGCGCCAAGCATCAGCAGGGTGAGCATCAGCAAGGTGATCTCGTTCCGGCTCGACAGCACCCGGTCGTATACCTGCAACATGTAGATCGACGGCACCAGCGCCAGCAGGTTGACGATCGCGCTGAACGTCGCAACGGTATAGAACGTTCCTTTGAAGCTGAGCAGGACGCGCCCGATCTCGGTTTGTGGATTCAAGAATTTTTTCATGTGTCTCGCGTGAGAGGTCAGATGAAGCGCCCCGGCATGTGCTGTGGAGAAATCGCTTCCGCGCACATTATCTACGAAAACACAAAAAAAATGTGATCTGCGTCACATTTTTTAAATTGGAACGACCATAAGGGTCGCTTTCTCACGACAAGTGCCGAACCAACAAGAAAAAACCCCGCCTCTTTGCAGAGACGGGGTCCTCAGTTTAAAGGCCCAAATTACAGGCCCGGGACTGATATTAAGCGTGCGGCGCGGTGATGATGCCGGTGCTGTCCAGCTTGATGGTCGAAGCGTCCACACCGGTCAGGGTGATGGTGACGATTTCGCCGGTGCCGGTGCCGGTCACAGCCGAGCTGTAAGCGTGGGTTTCGATCTGCAGGACGGTATCGCCGTTGTTGTTGCTGACGAAGATTTCCATTGCAGCGTCGTTGCCCTTCACGCCGGTCGCGCCGATTGCGCCCTGAACCAGGGTGTAGCCGGTGCCGACGTACAGCTGGTCGGCGCCTTGCAGGCCGAATGCAGCGATCGACGCATCCTTGTTGCTGACAACGTAGACGTCCGAGGTGGCGCCAGCGAAGTTGGTGGTGTGCGATGCATCCAGGGTCACCACGGTGTAGCCCTTGTCGACCAGGACCTTGTTGTAGGCGTCCACGGTTGCTTTCAGGCCGTTCAGGGTGTCGACGTTCGCGCTGGCGGTCTGCAGAGCAGACACGTCTTTCGTCAGATCAGCGATCTTGTCGTTAGCAGCGCTCACTGCGTCCGAAGCGTTCTTCTGAGCGCTGACCAGCGGATTGAAGGCGGCGCTGCTAGCAGCGGCTTCAGCGTCAACCAGAGCCTTGAAGTCCAGGTAAGGAGCGCTGGCTGCACCACCGGCCTTCAGAACAGCCAGTTCGGTCTGGATCTGTGCCAGGGTCGGGTTCGCGCCAGCAGCGACGGTACCAGGGGTGGTGGTGTTGATGACAGTAGCGATCTTGGCGATCAGGTCAGCTTCGGTGTAGGTGCCAGCATAAGCGCCGCTACCAGCAACGGTGATGTCGCCAGCAGCGTCCGGAGCCACGTCCAGCAGGTTGGCGCCCAGCTGTGCGGTCACGACGTTGTCGTTCGCCTTGGTGACGTTGGTGAAGGTGGTCGCTTCTGCATTGAATGCAGCGATCAGCTCGGTCAGGCCGACATAGTCGCTGGCGCTCACGCCGGTAGCGATGGTTGCCTTGCCGTTAGCGATGTTAGCCAGCACCTTCTGGGAGCCGCCGGCCGGGGTGTACACCAGGGTGGTGCCCGACACGGTGACGGCGCTGCTTGCAGTGCCGCTGACCGGGTTGTTGATGCCGAACGAAGCTTCTTTGGCGGTCAGATCAGCCAGAGCAGCGGTTTCAGCGGTGTTGGCTGCTTTCAGAGCGGCCTTGGCGGCAGCCAGGGTCGACACTGCGTCGCCCAGGCCGGTCACGTCAGCGACGTCGGCGTTGGCATCAGCCAGGTTGCTTTGAGCGGTGCTCAGGATCTTGGCGTTGATGGTCTGCTGGTTTGCGACCAGGGCAGCGCGCACGTCGGCCGAAGTGGTGCTGCTGTACAGGGTGGAAGCAGCGGTGTCGGCGACGCCGTTGACGTCGGTGAAGTCAGCAGCGATATCAGCCACAGCCTTGGTCTTGGCAGCAGTGATGTCGGCAGCGTCTTTGGTGCCGCTCAGGTCAACGTCCTTGGTCGCGGTCGCGGTCACGTAGGCGTTGTAGGCCTTGGTGGCAGCGCTGGCTTGTGCCAGGGCGCCGGTCACCGAGAACGGGGTGCCAGCGGCAACGGCGTTAGCGACGGTGGTGTTCAGGGCGGCCGGCGAGGTAGCCGATGCCAGGGTCAGCGAGTCGGTCACGCCAGCCAGGAAGGTCTTGCCGACCTTGTTGGCTGCGTCGCCGCTGTAACCAGCTTTTTCTGCGTCGGTGTCGATGGCAGCGGTGAAGGCTGCAGCAGCGGTCACCTTGCTGTTGTAGGCGATCAGGTCGGTGCCTTGTGCGCCCTTGGCGACTTCTTGCACGACGTTGGCGACGGTGACTTTGCCGGCGTCCAGATTGCCAGCGTAGAAAGCGTTACCAGCAGCGTCAGCAGCGTGGCCGAAGATGTTCTGGTAAATGATGTCGACGATCTGCGCGTTGGTCTTGCCGCTGAAGGCAGCGGTGTACTCGGACGACTTGGCGAAGTCAGCCGAAATCTGGGCCATCACGGTTGCGCTGCCGTTAGCAGCTTCCAGAACGCCTTCGTAGTATGCCAGGCCAGCAGCATCTGCCGGACGGTTGAAGTAAGCGACGTACAGTTTCTGAATGTCGTTGTAATAGGTCGTTGCCATTATTGCTCCAAAATAGATCGATCGATCAGTGAGTTATATCAAACAGCAGGTGAGACAAGTTTGTCCTGCCGCCCAACGTTCCGCATCATGACAGATGCCAGTTCACCAAAGATGTGACCGTCATCACATTCGCGGAAGATTTCTTGTCTGGAATTTGTAAATTGCAGACAGCTAATCGGGCGTCATTATCGAAGAGTATTTGCACAGATGCAAGGAATGCGTTTAACGATCCTTATTAGCGCCCCAAATCGCCATGGAAATCTCTCCAATAATCACAATTTTTCGCTTAAGCACCTGTTTCTATTGCAAAAAATTTCACTTACTCAAGGAAAGTAACGAAACAATTAGATACAATATTTTATCGAACTACGAATAAAAAGACCCCAGACTTGCTGGGGTCTTTTCATATATTGAATCTGTTAACGTGAACTTTGCTGCCAATACGTTACGCCATTCGCCGTACGCTTATCATCCAAGCGGCTATCGAAGATATACGCAGCCGAACCGCCGTTTTGCTTGCTCAGCAATCCTTGCAAGTTCAAGACCCCTTGCTGGCTGCTGCCAACGCTGCCGTTCAAGCGCCCATCCGCCCCAACGGTTCCCTCGCCCTGTAGTTTGAACGCTTCGGCTCCACTCGTCAGATCGAAGCTGGTAGCAAAACTCTTGCTGCCGAAATTCACCGTCAGGGCGCCGTTCGACAACGAGGCCGGCGTCTCAACGCGAAAGGTCGGTGTATAGTCCGTATAAATAAAGGCTTCGCTCGCCTTGAGCTGAAAGCCGACGCTACCGTTGTTCGGCATTACAAACGTATCAGGTCCCATACTGCGCAATAAGGCGTAGTTACCATTCAGCGCCAGGATTTCGTTCTGCTCCGCCGCCTGAGGAAGATTGAACGTCGGCGCCCGGCCAGCCACCACCTGCCAGCGCCCCCAGACGACATCGCGGTCCGGCAACACGATGGCCGCCACGACCGGCGGCGCCGGCGGCGGCGTCACCGGCGGCTCCGACGGCACCGGGGCCGGCACCGGATCGGGCACCGTCACCACCGGATCAGGCACCTGCACCGGGGGCGGCGCCGGCTTCTCGACCGCCTTGACCAGGTCCACCGTCTTTTGCGCATCCAGGTTCGGCTGGCCGCCAACCGCGGCGCCCCCGCCCACGCCCACGCCATGCGCCAGCGGCTCATCCGCGCGCGGCGGCGACACCTGGTCCGGCGACAGCGGGCTGCCCTGCATCAGCTGGGGCGCGACCTGGCCGCGCTGCACCTGCAGCAGCTGGCCGCGCTGGGCCGCGCTCAGTTCACGGCTGGTGCTGCCCTCGCAGGGACCGGCGCCGCCCGGATTGCAGGCGCCGCCGAAGCCGCTCATCACGATGGCGCCGGACAGCACCGCGACGCGCGAGGTGTCGTGGTCGGTGAACACCGTGAAGTCGGTGCCGCGCACGCCGATCGCCGCGACCGGGGTGTTGAAACGGAAGTTCTGGCGCGCCTTCTTGACGGCGTCGCCGGATTTGCTGCGTGCAACGCCGCTCAGCAGTTCGAACTTGACGCGGGTGTTGGCCGGATTCTTCGCGTCGATCTGGTAGGTGTCGATCCGCGCCTGGCTGTTCGGGCGCAGGATGAACAGGCCGTTGTCGGCCGTCTTGATGTACATGAAGCCGTCCGGGCCGGTGCTGAGCATCTGGCCTTCCTGGACGAAGCCGCCTTCGACGGCGGCTTGGCCGGCCACATTGGCCTTGCCCGCAACAAAAATGATCTTGCCAGCCTCAGCTGCCTGAGCGGTCTGGACGACGCACGCGAATGCGATAACGATGAGTGAACGCCACATGGATTTCCCCTTTTCGCCCGAATGTACCTTGCTTGGCGAAACTAGCTCTGTGATAAGCATCACATTGTAATCCCGATGAGCGATGGGCGGAGGAATCAATAAATACCGAACATATCAAAATAATAATGTCTGAGAGCAACAAACTCGTTATACTCTGTCGTTGAAAAGAATGACAACAAGATAAAAGAGCAGGCGTGGCACTTCTTCCTTCCATTTCTTCGGCGGCCTTGCGCTGGCTGATCGCACTCGCCGCCGTGCTGTTGTGCGCATGGATGCAATGGGGCCCGCTGCCCCGCAACGCCTTCCTGCCCGACGAATGGCTGCGCGATGCCTACCTGCGTCTGCAGGTCAGTACGGCGGAAGAGCCGCGTGTGCTGGTCGTCGACATCGACGAGGCCAGCCTGGCCCGGCTCGGCCCCTGGCCATGGCCGCGCGAGCGGATCGCCGACCTGGTCGAGATGCTGCTGACCCGTTACGAAGCGCGCGGCGTAGCGCTCGACATCATGTTGCCCGAAAGCGAAAAAACCGTCGGCGATACGCGCCTGGCGTTGTTGGCGCGCCACGGTCCGGTGGTGCCGCTGCAGGCTTTCGACTTCAACCGCACGCGCGAACTGCAGGTGCGCGTGGGTGCGCTCGGCGGCGCCGTCGCCTCGCCGCTGCGCGGCGTGAAGGCCACCGGCTATATCGGCAACTACCCTGCCCTGGCGGCGGCACCGCATGTCGGCGCGGCCGCCTACATCACGGACCCCGACGGCGTCCTGCGGCGCGTGCCCCTGCTGACCGAATTCGAAGGGAAGCAGTATCCGGCGCTGGCGCTGGCCCTGCTCGAATGCTGCTCCGGCAAGCCGGCGCCGCGGCTCGACACCAACGCGATCCGGGTCGGCTTCGACCGCGACTGGAATGCCTACACCGTGGTCAGCGCCGCCGACATCCTCGACGGCGCCATCGATCCGCCCAGCGCCGCGCGGCGCCTGGTGGTGGTCGGCTCGTCCTCGCTGGGCATGGCGGACCGCGTGACCACGCCGCTGGGCGCCGATCGTCCCGGGCTCGGGGTCCAGGCCAACATGCTGACCACCCTGCTCGACCGCCAGGCCGGGCGGGCGCCCGCGCCGTGGCCGGGACGCCTGATCGCCTGCGCCTTCGCGCTGCTGACCGCCGTGGTGGCGACGCTCGCCTTCCCGCGCCTGTCCGCCGTCGCCAGCATGGGCCTGCTGGCCGCCGGTTCGGCGCTGTGGCTGGTCCTCGCCGGCCTTGCCAGCCGCCACGATCCGGCGTTCTCGCCGGTCGGGCCGCTGGCGACCAGCCTGTTCCTGCTGGCGGTGGCCGTGCCCTGGCAGTGGCAGCTTGCCCAGCGCCGCTCGCGCCATCTGCTGTCGACCCTGCGCCAGTATGTCGCGCCGTCCGTGGTCGAGGAACTGCTGCGCAGCGAAGCCGAGGATCCGCTGGCGCCGCGCCAGCTCGACGTCACCACCCTGATCGCCGACATGGAAGGCTATACCAGCCAGGTCGAGGCGCTGCCGGTGGCGGAAGCGTCGCGCCTGACGCGCGACTTCCTGGCCTGCCTGACCGGCCCCGTCATCGACACCATGGGCACGCTGGACAAATACACCGGCGACGGCCTGGTCGCGTTCTGGGGCGCGCCGCTGCCGATCGCGGAGCATGCCGACCTCGCGCTCGACGCCGCCCGCGAGATCCTGCGCCGCGTCGAGGCGCTGAGCCTGCGCCACCAGGCCGCCGGCCACGCGCCGCTGCGGGTCCGGATCGGCATCGAAAGCGGGCCGGCGATGGCAGGCGACTTCGGCACTTCCTTCCGCAGCATATATACTGCGGTCGGCGACAGCGTGAACACCGCCTCGCGCCTGGAACAGGTGGCGCGCGATTTCCCCCACGACGTCATCATCGGCGCCGGCACGGTCGAACGTGCGCGGCGCCATACATTCATCCTGCTGGGCGAGCGCCGGCTGCGCGGCAAGGAAAACCCGACCATTCTTTACACTTTGACATCCAGCATGAAGCAGGAAGGCAGCACCGTTCTCCGCGAGTCCACCCGATGAGCCGGCGTCTGCTTGCGGCCGCGCTGCCGGCCGCGTTGGCGTTCATGGCCGCCCTGGCGCCCGCCTGCGCGCGCGCCGCCGAGGACGCGTCCTTGCCGGCGGCAGCCGCACCGGACACCGCGGCGGGCGCGCCGGACCAGCAGGAAGCCCTGTACCAGGAAGCCCTGCTGGCCCTGTCCGAAGGCCGCCGCACGGATGCCTCGCGGATCCTGCGGCGCCTGGTCGAACTGGCGCCGCGCCACGCCGGCGCCTGGCTCGAACTGGCCCTGACCCAGTGCGGCCTCGGCAACGCCGACGAAGCCGAGCGCCTGTTCGCCACCGTCGAAACCCGTTTCAATCCGTCGCGCGACATCCTCGAAGTGATCTCGCAGACGCGCGAGGAAGGCTGCCGTCCGTGGACCCCGAACAGCGCGCTGTCGGTGTCCTTCGGCCGCGGCTTCGACCACAACGTCAACCAGGGCGCCAGCACCTCCACGCCCACGCTGGGCGGCGTTTCGGTAGAACTGCTGGACGACTTCCTGCCGAAGAAGGATGCCTACGTGACCGCCGGCGTCGACTACCTGCGCGACCTGACGCCGAACGGCACGATCGGCTTCGCGCAGTTGCAGTCGCGCCGCAACGACAGCCTGCGCCAGTTCGATTCCAGCGCGCTGTTCGGCGGCGTCGAATCGCCCTGGCGCTTCGGCAAGTGGGCCCTGCGCTCGACGCTGGTGGCCGGCATGGTCAGCCTGGGCGGGCACCTGTACCAGCGCCAGGCCCAGGCCCAGCTGCGGGTGGCGCCGCCGCTGTCGCTGTCGAACAACACCACCTTCAACCTGATGGGCGGCTGGACCTGGACCGATTATCAGCGCCTGACGAACTTCGACGCCCGCACGCTGGAGCTGCGCCCGGAGCTGTCGCACCGCACCGGCAGCCTGTACCTGGCCACCAGCCTCGGCCTGCTGAGCGACCGCGGCAACGCCCTGCGGCCGGGCGGCAACCGCCATGGCCAGCTGCTGAACCTGCTGCTGCGCAGCCCCTTGTGGGCCGGCCTGACAGGCGAACTCGGCTACACCCGCCAGACCTGGCGCAGCGCCCAGGCCTACGCGCCGGATCTCCTGATTCCGGAGGTCCGCAACCAGGAAACGCATGTGCTGCGCGCCACCCTGACTTATCCGATCGACAAGAACCACAGCCTGATGCTCGAAGCGCGTGGCGTACTGAATCGGGAAAACATCGAGATCTTTCAGTACAATAACCGCCAGTTCCAGTTGAGCTGGCGTTGGCAACCCTGATCGATATTGATGTCCACATGACCGCTCTCAGCAAGGCTTTCTCTTCCGAACCCGTGCCCGCACTGCAGGAAGTGCAGATCCAGGTCCACCTGCGCAAGATTCCGCTGCTGGCCGACCTGACCCAGGACGAGATCGCCGCGATCCGGCCCGAGTTGCGCTTCCGCCACTACAACAAGCGCGAAGTCGTGCTGCACAAGGGCGGCAGCGGCGACGGCCTGCTGTTCCTGCTGTCCGGCCAGCTGCAGGTGGTCGACATCACCGAGGATGGCCGCGCGATCGGCCTGCGCATGCTGGCGCCGGGCGACTTCTTCGGCGAAATCGCGCTGATCAACAATTCCACCCGCTCGGCCTCGGTGGTGGCGATCAGCGACGTGCTGGTGGCCTTCCTGCCGGCGGCCACCGCCCTGCACCTGTTCTCGCATTCGCCCAGCGTGGCCAAGCAGATGCTCAAGCACCTGGCGCAGAAGATCCAGCGCGATTCGGAATTCCGCGCGGTCCTGAGCATCAACAACACCGCGCGCCGCATCTACACTTATTTGTCGCTGCTGCAGAAACAGACCGACGACGGCAGCGACCAGGCGGTCGTGGAAAACCTGCCGACCCACCAGGACATCGCCAACATGATCAACACCAGCCGCGAGACCGTGACCCGCGCGCTGCTGACCCTGGTACAGCAGGGGATCGTGCAGAAGGAAGCGAACCGCCTGGTCATTCTCGATCCCGAGGCGCTTCAGAAGCTCGTCCAGGGTCCCTGATCGGGCCGATTTGCGGACATTTGTTCCGCATTTCGTTACATTTGTCGTAATTGTGCGGCAGTACCGTAGAGTATAATTTCGCGCTCTGATGGATTGCCAAATGATGAAGACTTACCCGACGCTCCTGCCATGATCTCTCCTTCGATGCTGCGCGGCCTGTGGGCCTATCGCGGCTTTGTGCTGGGCAGCGTCAAGCGCGAATTCCAGGCGAAGTACATGAACGCGATGCTGGGCGCCCTGTGGTCGCTGCTGTCGCCGCTCGCCATGATCGTGGTGTACACCGTGATCTTTTCCGAAGTCATGCACAACAAGCTGCCCGGCGCCGGCGGCAACGCGCCCTTCGCCTACAGCATCTACCTGTGCGCCGGCATCCTGACCTGGGGCCTGTTCGCCGAGATCGTCGCGCGCGCCCAGAACATGTTCATCGAACAGGCCAACCTGATCAAGAAGATCAGCTTCCCGCGCATCTGCCTGCCGCTGATCGTGGTGCTCAACGCGCTGGTCAACTTCGGCATCATCTTCGGCCTGTTCGTCCTGTTCCTGATCGGTTCCGGCACCTTTCCGGGCCCGGTCTTCCTCGCCCTCGTGCCGGTGCTGCTGATCCAGCTGCTGCTGTCGATCGGCATCGGCATGGTCGCCGGCGTGCTGAACGTGTTCTTCCGCGACGTCGGCCAGTTCGTGACGATCGCGATGCAGTTCTGGTTCTGGTTCACGCCGGTGGTGTACCCGGTCACGATCCTGCCGCAGCAGGTGCGCGAGCTGCTTTCCTGGAATCCGATGGCGCGCCTGGTCGAAGCCTACCAGCAGATCCTCGTCAAGGGCCTGGCGCCGGACTGGCTGGGGCTGCTGCCGGTGCTGGTGCTGGCACTGCTGCTGTGCGCGCTGGGGCTGCGCCTGTTCCGCCGCCGCGCCGGCGAGATGGTGGACGAACTCTGATGGGCCGCATCGTCGTTTCCAACCTGGGCAAGGCCTACCGCCAGTACCCGACGCGCTGGTCGCGCCTGGCCGAATGGGTGCTGCCCGGCCACAAGCCGCGCCACAAGCTCACCTGGGTGCTGCGCGAGATCGGCTTCACCGTGGAGCCGGGCCAGGCCGTCGGCCTGATCGGCATCAACGGCGCCGGCAAGAGCACCCTGCTCAAGCTGATCACCGGCACCACCCTGCCGACCACCGGCACCGTCTGGATGGAAGGCCGCGTGGCCGCCCTGCTGGAACTGGGCATGGGCTTCCACCCGGACTTCACGGGACGCCAGAACGTGTTCATGGCCGGCCAGCTGCTCGGCATGACGGTCGAGGAAATCGAGCGCCTGATGCCGGAGATCGAAGCCTTCGCCGAGATCGGCGACTACATGGACCAGCCGGTGCGCGTGTACTCCAGCGGCATGCAGATGCGGGTCGCGTTCAGCGTCGCCACCGCGCGCCGCCCGGACATCCTGATCGTCGACGAAGCCCTGTCGGTGGGCGACGCCTATTTCCAGCACAAGAGCTTCGACCGCATCCGCAGCTTCCGCCGCCACGGCACCACCCTGCTGCTGGTCTCGCACGACAAGCAGGCGGTCCAGTCGCTGTGCGACCGCGCCATCCTGCTCGACGGCGGCCGCCTGGCCAAGGAAGGTCCGCCGGAAGAGATCATGGACTATTACAACGCCCTGATCGCCGAGCGCGAGAACGCGACCGTACGCCTGAACGCGACCCCGGAAGGCAAGATGCAGACCGTGTCCGGCACCGGCGAAGCCACCGTCAGCGACATCGCCCTGCTCGACGAAACCGGCCAGCGCGTCGAAGTGGTCGACGTCGGCGCCGAGGTCACCCTCGAGGTGAAGGTAACGGCCAAGGCGCACATCCCGCGCATGGTGCTGGGCTACATGATCAAGGACCGGCTCGGCCAGCCGATGTACGGCACCAACACCCACCTGAAGGAACTGCCGCTGGCGGACGTGGCGGCCGGCGAAGAGGTCGTCTACCGCTTCCGCTTCCCGATGAACCTCGGGGCCGGCACCTATTCCGTCGCCACCGCGATCGTCAGCACCGAGACCCATCTCGTCAACAACTATGAATGGCGCGACCTGGCGCTGGTGTTTACCGTGATGAACATGCGCCGGCCGCACTTCGAGGGTTCCGCCTGGCTCGACCCCGTCATCGACATCGAACGCACATAACGAGCGCCCATGAGATTCATTTCCTACGCCCAGAACAACGAAGACGTGCTGCTGTGGCGCGCGCTCGGCCACGTGCAGGGCGGCTTCTACATCGACGTCGGCGCCAACGACCCGGTCGAGCATTCGGTCACCAAGGCCTTCTACGACGCCGGCTGGCACGGCATCAACATCGAACCGCTGCCGGCGCACATCGCCGCCTTCGACGAGCAGCGCGCGCGCGACCGCAACCTGGCGCTCGCCGCCGGCAGCCGCGACGGCGAGCTGACCCTGTACGACGTGCCGGCCGTGCGCGGCTGGGCCTCGCCGGAAGCGTCGGTGGCGGCGCTGCACCGCGCGGAAGGCCATGCAGTCGCGGAGATCACGGTGCCGGTGCGGACCCTGGCCTCGGTGTGCGAGGAATACGTCACCGGCGAGATCCACTTCCTCAAGATCGACGTCGAAGGCTTCGAGGGCGAAGTGCTGCGCGGGATGGATTTCGCGCGCTGGCGCCCGTGGGTGCTGGTGGTCGAGGCGACCGTGCCCGGCAGCCGCGAGACCAACCACGAGAGCTGGGAGCAGCTGGTGACCAGCCAGCGCTACCGCTACGCCTGGTTCGATGGCCTGAACCGCTACTACGTGGCCGAGGAACACCAGGAACTGATGCGGCATTTCGGCATCCAGCCGAACGTGTTCGACGACTACATCCCGCAGCACCTGGACAGCGCCTGGCGCCAGATCGGGGCGCTGCAGGAGAACGCCGGCCGGCTCGAAGCGACGCTCGGCACCGTGGAGGCGCACGCCGCCGACGTGGAACGCCGCGCCGCCGAGATGGAACGCAGCGCCGCCGAGATGGAGCGCAGCGCGCTCGCGCACCGCGCCATGTATCAGGAGGCGACGCAGCAGGCCGGCCTGCTGGCGCAAAAGGCCGACGCGCTGGCCCGCCAGGGTGAACAGCTGCACCTGGAGAAGCAGAACCTGGCGCTGCAGTGCGAGCAGCTGCGCCTGGAAAAGCAGACCATCGAGGCGCAGCTGCACCAGAGCGCGGCCTGGGGCCAGGACCTGGAGCAGCGCCTGCTGGCGGTCCTGAACAGCACCTCGTGGAAGATCACCGCGCCGATGCGCTTCGTCATGCGCCGCGGCGAGAACAGCATGGCCAGCATCGCGCGCCGCAAGGCCAGGGGCGCCGCGCGCCGCGGCCTGCGCTGGCTGACCTCGCGCGAATGGCTGCGCCGCGCGGTGCTGCCGCTGGTCATGCGCTCCCCACGACTGCAGGCCCTGACCGCGCGCACCCTGGCCGCCGCCAAGCAGGCCACCGCCGAACACGCCGCCCCCGCCGCCGACGTGCCCTACCTGCTGCGCGAACTGCCGCAATCCGCACGCGAAGCGCTGGACCAGCTGCGCCACGCCTACGCACCGCATAAAGAGTAAGCATGCGCCTGATTATCGATTTCCGCGCCGCGCAAGCGGCGTCCTCGCCCGACACCGCCGCGCTGCTCGCGCTGGCCAGGACCCTGCTGCGCGCGCGCGGCGAGCATGACGTGCACGTGACCGCCGCCGGCGGCCATCCGGCCGACATCGAGGCGCTGCGGCATGCGCTGGACGGCCTGCTGGCGCCGGACCGCTTCCACGTCTACGCCCAGCCCGGCGGCGCCGATCCCTGGCGCCGCCACGCCGCCGACGCGCTGCGCGCCGGTTTCCTGGCCGCGCTGGCGGCCGACCTGGTGCTCGATACAACACAAGCCGCCGGCCTGCAAGCCGACGATGCCGCCGCCCTGTGGCGCAAACTGGAAACGCTGCGCGCGCTGGCCGTGGCGCAAGCCGCACCCGCAAAGACCAGGCCGACGCTGGCGCTGGTCTCGCCGCTGCCGCCCGAGCATTCGGGCATCGCCGACTACAGCGCCGAGCTGCTGCTCGAGCTGGAGCGCCATTACGCCGTCGAGCTGGTGCTGACCCCGGGCGCGACGCCCGACGCCGCCCTGCAGCGCTTCCCGCAGCGCGACGCCGACTACTTCATGCGCCATGGCGCGTCCTACGACCGGGTGCTCTACCACTTCGGCAATTCGAACGTGCACAAGCACATGTTCGCGCTGCTGCGGCGTCATCCCGGCACCGTGGTGCTGCACGACTTCTTCCTCAGCGGCGTGCTGGACAACATGGAGCGCGACGGCGACGTGCCCGAGGCCTTCTTGCAGGCGCTGTACACCTCGCACGGCTACACCGGCCTGCGCGACCACCGCGAACAGGGCCGCAATCCCACGATCTGGCAGTACCCCTGCAACAAGGAAGTGCTGGACCGCGCCGCCGGCGTGATCGTCCACAGCGACTTTTCGCGCCGCCTTGCCGAGCAATGGTACGGCCCCGGCAGCGCCGAGGGCTGGCGCACCATCCCGCTGCTGCGCGGCCAGGTGGCGCCGGACGCCGATGCCGCGGCCGCACGCCGCGCCGCGCGCGAGCGCCTCGGCATCGGGGCCGGCGACTACATCGTCAGCAGCTTCGGCATGCTGGGCGCGACCAAGCTGAATCACCGCCTGCTGGACGCCTGGCTGGCGTCGCCGCTGGCGGACGATCCGCGCTGCCGGCTGGTGTTCGTCGGCGCCAACGACCCTGGCCCCTACGGCATCGAGCTGTCGCGCAGGATCGCCGCCAGCGCGGCGGCCGGCCGGATCCGCATCACCGGTTTCGTCAGCGCCGCCGATTACCAGGACTGGCTGGCCGCGAGCGACTGCGCGGTGCAGCTGCGCGCCCAGACCCGCGGCGAAACCTCGGCCTCGGTGCTCGACGGCCTGATGCACGGCCTGCCGGCCATCGTGAACGCCCACGGCGCCGCCGCCGACCTGCCGCGCGCCGCGCTGTGGATGCTGGACGACGAATTCGGCGACGCCGCCCTGACCGAGGCCCTGGCCGCCCTGCACGCCGACCCGGCGCGCCGCGCGGCGCTGGCGCGGGCCGGCCGCGCCCATGTCGCCGAACACCATGCGCCGGCAGCCGTCGGCACGCTCTACGTTGACGCGATCGAAGCCTTTGCCCGCGACAGCGCGCCGGCGCTGCGGCGCCAGCTGGTATCGGCGCTCAGCGCGCCCGGCACGCCGCGCCCGCCGGACGAGGCGGCGCTGGTCGAAACCGCCACCATGATGGCGTCGAACACGCTCCCGAGCGCGCCGCGCCAGCTGCTGGTCGATATCTCGGCGCTGGTCCAGGCCGACTACAAGACCGGCATCCAGCGCGTGGTGCGCAGCATCGTGCTGGCGCTGATCAAGGAACCGCCGCCAGGCTACCGGATCGAGCCGGTCTACAGCGAAGGCGGCAACCACTGCTACCGCTACGCGCGCCGCTTCACCTGCGGCATGCTCGGGGTCGCGCCGCTGGCGCTCGAGGATGCGCCGATCGAGGCGCGCGCCGGAGACGTGTTCCTGGGCCTGGACCTGGCCAGCAACCTGACCACCCAGAACCAGCCGCAGCTGCTGGCCCTGCGCAGCAAGGGCGTCAGGATCTGGTTCACGGTGTACGACCTGCTGCCGCTGCTGCGGCCGGACTGGTTCACCTTCGGCTCCCAGAAATACTACGGCGATTTCATCGACACCATCTCGCTGGTGGCGGACGGCATCGTCGCCATTTCGCGCTCGGTGGCGGACGAGCTGGCCGAATGGCTGGCGCAGCGCCCGAACCGCCGCCTGGCGCCGCTCGAACTGGCCTGGTTCCACCTGGGCGCGGACATCGACGCCAGCGCGCCGAGCCGCGGCCTGCCCGACAACGCCGCGCATGCGCTGCAGGCCCTGGATGCCGCGCCGACGCTGCTGATGGTCGGCACGCTCGAGCCGCGCAAGGGCCAGGCCCAGGCGCTGGCCGCCTGCGAACTGCTGTGGGCCAAGGGCGTGGCGCTGAATCTGGTCATCGTCGGCAAGAACGGCTGGCTGGTCGATGCGCTGGCCAGCCGCCTGCAGTCGCATCCCGAGCGCGAGAAGCAGCTGTTCTGGTTCAACGGCGTCTCCGACGAGATGCTGCTGCAGCTTTACGAGCACAGCTCGGCGCTGCTGGCGGCGTCCGAAGGCGAAGGCTTCGGCCTGCCGCTGATCGAAGCGGCCCAGAAGGGCCTGCCGATCATCGCGCGCGGCATTCCGGTGTTCCGCGAAGTGGCCGGCGAACACGCCTTCTATTTCGACGGCGCCGCGCCGGAAGACCTGGCCGCCGCCATCGAAGCGTGGCTCGGACTGCACGCGGCCGGCAAGGCGCCGGTTTCCAGCGGCATGCCGTGGCTGACCTGGCAGCAAAGCGCGGACCAGCTGATGGACGCCGTGCTGCATGGCCGCCACCACACCAGCGTGGCCGCCGGCCGGGTCGCGCGCCAGCTCCTGGTGGACATCTCGGCGATGGTCCGCGAGGACCTCAAGACCGGCATCCAGCGCGTGGTGCGGGCCCAGCTCCTCGCGCTGCTGGCCCTGCAGAACAAGCATCGCCAGGTGCTGCCGGTCTACCTCAGCGACGAAGGCGGCCGCTGGCATTACCGCTACGCGCGCCGCTACCTGCACGAACTGGGAGGCACGGACAGCTTCGGCGTACACGACGACGAGGTCCGCGTTGCCGAAGGCGACGTGTTCTACTGCCCCGACCTGTTCCCGGGCGCGGTGAACGAGGCCGCACGGGTCGGCCTGTACGCCGGCTGGCGCGATGCCGGCGTGCGCATCTGCTTCATGGTGCATGACATCCTGCCGGTGCTGCGCCCCGACTTCTTCCCGCCGCGCGTCCAGAAGGTGTTCGGCGAGTTCCTGCGCACCGTCGGCCGCGAAGCCGATTGCCTGGTCTGCATCAGCGCCGCCGTCGCCGACGAAACCCGCACCTGGCTGGCAGGCGAAAGCCGCGGCCGCGCGCTGCCGCGGTTCGCGGTGCTGCACCATGGCGCCGACATCGACGCCTCGCTCCCGAGCACCGGCCTGCCGCCCGACGCCGAAGACGTGCTGGCCGCGATCGCCGCCGTCCCGACCTTCGCCATGGTCGGCACCATCGAACCCCGCAAGGGCCACGCCCAGGCGCTCGACGCCTTCGAGAAGCTGTGGGCGCAGGGCCTGGACGTGCGCCTGGCGATCGTCGGCGGCGAAGGCTGGAAGGGCTTGCCGGACAGCGAGCGCCGCACCATTCCGGCGCTGATGGCGCGGCTGCGCGAGCACCCGGAACTCGGCCGCCGCCTGTTCGTGCTGCACGGCGCCAGCGACGAGTACCTGGACCGGATCTACGCCGCCAGCAGCTGCCTGCTGGTGGCCAGCGAAGGCGAAGGCTTCGGCCTGCCGCTGATCGAAGCCGCGCGCCATGGCGTACCGCTGCTGGTGCGCGACCTGGCGGTGTTCCGCGAAGTCGCCGGCGACCACGCCAGCTACTTCAGCGGCGCCGGCGGCGACGCGCTGGCCGCGGCCGTGCAGGACTGGCTGCGCCTGCACGCATCCGGCCAGGCGCCGTGCTCGACCGGCATCCCGTCGCGCACCTGGTCCGACAATGCCGCGGAGCTGGTCGACATCCTCTTTCCGGCGGACTGAGTGCAGGGCCGCATGGACAGCCAGGCCATTCCGCTGGTCGTCGACCTCGACGGCACCCTGATCCTGTCCGACCTGCTGTGGGAATCGGTGGTCCTGAACCTCAGGCACGACCTCGGCGGCGCCTGGCGCCTGCCGCTGTGGCTGGCGCGCGGCAAGGCCGGCTTCAAGGAGCTCGCCGCCGCCGGCATCGAGATGGATCCGGCCGCCCTGCCCTACGACCCCGCGCTGCTGGCCTTCATCGAACAGGAACGCCGGCGCGGCCGCCGCATCGTGCTGGCGACCGGCGCGCAGCGGCGCCTGGCCGAGCAGGTGGCGGGCCACCTCGGCCTGTTCGACAGCGTGGTCGCCACCGGCGACGGCATCAACCTGACCTCGCACAACAAGGCCGGCCACCTGGAACAGGTGTACGGCAAGGGCGGCTACGACTACATCGGCAATTCGCGCGCCGACCTGCCGGTGTGGCTGGGCGCGCGCCACGCGTATTCGGTCACGCACCGCCCGTTCCGCCTGGCGGACGGCCGCGACACCGAGTTCCTCGGCACGCGCCGCCCCGGCCTGGCGGGCGCCCTGCTGAAGGCGATGCGTCCGCGCCAGTGGCTGAAGAACCTGCTGGTGTTCCTGCCGATGCTGGCCGGCCATCGGCTCGACGGCGCCACCTTCGCGGCCTCGCTGGTGGCCTTCCTGGCGTTCTCCCTGTGCGCGTCCAGCGCCTACCTGCTGAACGACGCCCTCGACGCCCAGGACGACCGCGCGCACCCGGTCAAGCAGCGGCGCCCGATCGCCAGCGGCGCGCTGCCGCTCGGCCTGGCGCTGTTCGCCAGTCCGCTGCTGGCGGCGGCGGCGCTGGCGCTGTGCGCGTGGTTCGATCCGGTGCTGCTGGTGGCGGTGGTCGCCTACTTCGCCACCACGGTGGCCTATTCGCTGCACCTGAAGCGCCTGCTGATGGTCGACATCGTCACGCTGGCCATCCTGTACACGCTGCGGGTGCTGGGCGGCAGCGCCGCCACCGGCATCGTCCCCTCGTTCTGGCTGCTGGCCTTCTCCTTCTTCATCTTCCTGAGCCTGGCGCTGCTGAAGCGCCACAGCGAGCTGACCAACCTGCAGAAGGCCGGCAAGGAAAAGACCCGCGGCCGCGGCTACACCATCGCCGACCGCACCCCGGTCGGCATCATGGGCGTGAACGCGGCCTTCATCGCCGTCATGGTGGTCATGCTCTACTTTAATTCGGACAACGTGCTGGTGCTGTACGAGAACCCGAACTGGCTGCTCGGCATCCTGCCGCTGCTGGTGTTCTGGCTGGGGCGCCTGTGGATCCTGTCCTTCCGCGGCCAGGTCAACGAAGACCCGGTCCTGTACGTCAGCAAGGACATGACCAGCCTGGCCGTGCTGGCCCTGTGCGGCGCGCTGGTCGTGGCCGCAACGCGCTGAGCCATTCATGCACCATCCCATGCGAGACACCTTGACCTTGCCGACTACCCGCAATGCCACCGCCTGGCGCTTTCCACTGGCCCTGCTGGCCGTCCTGCTGGCGCTGCTGGCCCTGAGCCGGCCTTACTTTGGCGGCGACGTGGTCGAATATGCGCTCGAGACGGTGGCCTTTGCCGACCACGGCAGCGCCGACATCCGCCTGGACGACATCGCCCGCGGCCACCGCCTGGCGCCGCAGATCTCCGGCACCTTCCAGCTGCTCGAGGACGACATGCGCGCGGGCAAGCAGGATGTGTACGCGGCCTTCGTGCGCGGACGCGGCGGCGACGTCTATTCGGTGCATTTCCCCGGCTACCCGGCGCTGGCGGCCTTGCCGTTCAAGGTGCTCGAAAAGCTCGGGGCCCCACCCTTCAAGGCCTTCCAGGTGGTGAACTACGCGGCCGTGTTCGTGCTGGGCCTGGCGCTGCTGCGGTTCTTCGGCAGCGCCAGGCGCGCCGCCTTCGGCCTGCTGCTGTTCCTGCTGTGCGGCGGCGCGCTGTACCTGAACTGGACCAGCCCGGAATGCGTCACCGGTGCCTGCCTGCTGGCCGGCCTGCTGTTCTACCTGAGCGGCGCGCCGCTCGCGGGCGGCCTGCTGGCCGGCCTGGCCGCGCAGCAGAACCCGACCATCGTGTTCTTCTTCGTCTTCGCGCCGCTGCTCAAGCTCCATCTGGAATGGCGCGCCGGCGCCGGCCTGGCGGCCAACCTGCGGACCCAGCTGACCCGCGCCAACCTGGGCGGACTGGCGCTGGGCGCGCTGGTGTTCGCGCTGCCGCCGCTGTTCAACCTCTACCAGTTCGGGGTCCCGAACATCATCGCCAAGAAATTTTCCAATGCGGGGCTGATCAGCGGCACCCGCCTGGTGTCCTTCTTTTTCGACCTCAACCAGGGCATGATCCTGATCCTGCCCGGCGTACTGGGCGCGCTCGCGCTGTGGCGTGGCGCCGCGCAGACCGCGCCGCGGCGCGCGCCCGGCCTGTTCGCCCTCTGCCTGCTGTTCGTGCTGGCCATGATCGTGCCGGCGCTGGCGGTCTACAACTGGAACTCCGGCGCCCAGGGCGTGATGCGCTACGGCTTCTGGGCCGCGATGCCCCTGCTGCTGGTGCTGCTGTGGCGTTTGCGCGGGGCCGTGCGCTGGCCTGCCGCCCTGGTCGCCGGCCTGGCCCTGGTCCAGGTCCTCGCCACCGCGCATGCGTTCAGCTATCCGTATGTCAAGTTCTCGCCGCTGGCCCGGCTCGCGCTGACCCATGCCAACCGCTGGTACCACCCGGAGCCGGAGATTTTCGCCGAGCGCATGGCGAATAACGACGACTACATCTGGCCCGACAAGGTCTATGTGTCGGAAAAATGGCATAAAGCCCTGGTCAATCCGGCCGGCGGGCATGTCGACGAACTGCTGTGCGGCGCCGGCCGCCGCCTGGCCCCCGGCACCCGCCTGGTCCCGAGCTCGCAAGGCTGGTACTACATCGACGGCGCGATCGATTGCCGTCCCGGCGCCGCGCCGCGCGGCGCCGGCAGTGGCGGATGACGGGCACTTGGGTTACCATTTATGATTGCAAATTATCAACCTTGATTCCCTTGACGAACACTCCATCCATTTCCAGCGCGGGGACCGTCGCCGTCGTCATTCCCAGTTACAAGGTGACGCGCCACATCCTCGGCGTCATCGCCGGCATCGGTCCGGAGGTGGCCCGCATCTACGTCGTGGACGACAAATGTCCTGACGGCTCGGGCGCGTTCGTGCGCGAGAACTGCCGCGATCCGCGCGTGGTCGTCATCGAGCATGCCCAGAACCAGGGCGTGGGCGGGGCCGTCATGACCGGCTACCTGGCCGCCATCGAGGACGGCGCCGCCGTCATCGTCAAGGTCGACGGCGACGGCCAGATGGACGCCAGCCTGATCCCGTTGTTCATCGCGCCGATCCTGGCCGGCGAGGCCGACTACACCAAGGGCAACCGCTTCTTCAACCTGGAACGGATCGGCTCGATGCCGCCGATGCGCCTGTTCGGCAACGCGATGCTGTCCTTCCTCACCAAGCTGTCGTCCGGCTACTGGGACCTGTTCGATCCGACCAACGGCTACACCGCGATCCACGCCGATGCTGCCCGGTTTTTGCCGATTGGCAAAATCAGCCGCCGATATTTCTTCGAGACCGACATGCTGTTCCGCCTGAACACCCTGGGCGCGGTGGTGGTGGACGTGCCGATGGACGCCGTGTATGCCGATGAAGTCAGCAACCTGAAGATCTCGCGCATCGTCACGGAATTCGCGGCCAAGCACGTGCGCAATTTCTTCAAGCGCCTGTTCTACAACTACTACCTGCGCAACATGTCGCTCGCCTCGATCGAGCTTCCGCTGGGCGTCCTGTTGCTGCTGTTCGGTTCGGTCTTCGGCATCGCCCACTGGATCGAAGCCAGCCGCGAGGGCCTGGCCACGCCGGCCGGCACCGTGATGGTGGCCGCCCTGCCGGTGATCATGGGCGTGCAGCTGATCCTGGCCTTCCTTGCCTACGACATCGCCTCGGTGCCGCGCCGTCCGCTGCACAAGAAGATCCTGTTCCGCAAACCGCATGCGTAAGCTCATGAACCATTCGCGCCAGTTCGGCACCTTCATCGCCGGCGGCCTGCTGTGCGCGCTCGTCGACATCGGCGTGATGCAGATCCTGCTGCACAGCGGCGCGCACTTCACCGCCGCCACCACCGCCGGCTTCGTGGCCGGCCTGCTGGTCAACTATGCCTTCCACAGCCGCGTGACCTTCGAAGCGGGCGCCAGCGCGTCCAGCTTCGCGCGCTACCTGTGCGTGGTCGGCCTGAACTACCTGCTGACCATGGGCTGCGTGGCGCTGGCGGTGGCGCTCGCGGGGCAGCCGCTGCTGGGCAAGATCCTGTCCCTGCCGCTGGTGTCGGTCAACGGTTATTTGTTGAGCAAATTCTGGATCTTCAGGAAGAACGCCCCATGAACAAGCCCGAACTCGTTTTCGCCCCTGTCCGCACCGACGCCGCCGCGCTGGCCCTGTACGGCGCGCTGTTCAAGGCCTGCTTCCCGATGACGGACAAGTTCACGCCGCGCTACCTCGAGTGGCTGTACGTCGACAATCCGGACGGCAAGGCGGTCGGCTACGATGCCTGGGACGGCGAGCGCCTGGCCGCCCATTACGTGTGCATTCCGGCGCGCGCCTGGGTCGAGGGCCGCGACGTGCCGGTGCTGCTGTCGCTGAACACCGCGACCCACCCGGACTACCAGGGCAAGGGCCTGTTCACGAAGCTCGCCAGCATGACCTTCGAGGCCGGCGCCAGCCAGGGCTTCGACGGCGTCTACGGCGTGGCGAACGCCAACAGCACCCCCGGCTTCGTGCGCAAGCTGGGCTTCCAGCTGGTGCGCCCGCTGGAGGCGCGCATCGGCGTGGGCGGGCTGCGGCATGGCCGCAAGGCGCCCGCCGCCGGGCTGTCGTTCGAACGCAGCTGGAGCGCCGCCGCCCTGCAGTGGCGCTGCGCCAATCCGCACAACCCGGTGTTCATGCGGCCCGGCGCCGGCAAACTGCGCTTCCACGCGGCGGCCAGCGGCAACAAGCTGCCGGCCTATGCCGAGCTGGACGCCGCGGATGCCGTCTTGCCGGCGCGTCCCGGACCGCTGCTGTCGCCGCTGCGCCTGTTCATCGGCCTGGCGCCGGATGCGTCCAGCAATTACTGGAACTACGCCAGCATCCCGATGTCGCTGCGCCCGTCGCCGCTGAACCTGATCTATCGCTCGTTCGTGCCGCGCGTGGCCGCGCTGGACCCGTCGCGGATCGCGTTTTCCTTCCTCGACTTCGACGCCTACTGAATGTCCGACGCGATGTCCGCCGACCGCCCCGCCGCCCTTTTCCTGTTCGCCCACCAGGACGACGAATTCGGGGTTTTCCAGCGTATCGCCGACTGCCGCGCGCAGGGGCTGCGGGTGGCCTGCGCCTACTTGACGGACGGCGCCACGCCGGGCGCGACGGCCGCCCGGCGCAACCAGGAGTCGCTGGCGGTGCTGGCCCGCTTCGGCGTCGCGGCCGACGCGGTGTACTTCGCGGGCCAGCAGCTCGGCATCGGCGATGGACGGCTGCCGCAGCACCTGCGGCAGGCCGCGGACTGGCTGGACGGCTGGCTGGACGGCTTCGGGCAGATCGATTCGCTGCACGTCACCGCCTGGGAGGGCGGCCACCACGACCACGACGCCCTGCACGCGCTGGCGGTGACGATCGCGGCGCGGCGCGGCCTGCTGGAACGCACCTGGCAGTATTCGCTGTACCAGGCCGCCGGCCTGCCCGGTCCGCTGTTTCGCGTGATGACGCCGCTGCCGCAGAATGGCCCGGTGCGCGAGCGCGCCATTCCGTGGCGCGCTCGCCTGGCCTATCTGCGTCATTGCCTGTCCTATCCGTCGCAACGCGGCACCTGGATCGGCCTGTTCCCCTTCGTGCTGCTGCACTACCTGACGCGCGGCGCCCAGTTGCTGCAGCCGGTCGATCCGGCCCGGCTGAACCAGCGCCCGCATCCGGGCGCTCTCTATTATGAAAAGCGGCGCTTCTTCAGCTGGGACCGGATGGCCCGGGCACTCGAAGACTGGCGTATTACCCGTTCCTGAGGACCATAGAATGAAACGAGAAGAAATCGGCGCGATGACGCCGCATGGCCTGCGCCGGCACCTGTTCCCCCTGGCTTCGTTCGCGGTGCTTGCCGCCATCTTCGCCTGGCTAGTGATGCGCAGCTACGGCATCAACCCGACCGTGTTTGCCGATGAGTGGTACTACAGCAAGATGGCGCGCCTGCAGCCGCTGTCCGAGGCCATCGTGCCTTCCTATCTCTACCTGTGGCTGTTCGGCGCCGCGAATGCCTGCGGCGACGGTTTCCTCGAGTGCGCCCGCGGCGCGAACACCCTGCTGTTCGTGGCCGGCGCGCCCTTCCTGTACCTGACCGCGCGCAGCGTCACCGGACGCGCCACCGCCGCCGCCATCGCGCTGATGGCGACGCTGGCGCCGCTGAACCTGTACACCGCCTACTTCATGCCGGAATCCGTGTATTACCTCGGCTTCTGCATCCTGAGCTGGGTCGCGCTGACGCGCCGCCACTGGCACTGGGCATTGCATGCGCTGGCCTGCGGCGTCCTGCTCGGCCTGATGAGCCTGTTGAAGGTCCACGGCGTGTTCCTGTTGCCGTCGCTGCTGCTGTTCCTGGCCTATTCGCGCTGGCTAGCCGGCCCCGGCTGGATCGGCAGCGCCCTGCTGTCGATGGCGATCGGCGGCGCCAGCCTGTTCGCGGTCAAGTTCGGCCTCGGCTACCTGCTGGCCGGTGAGGCCGGGCTCAGCCTGTTCGGCCCGTTCTATGGCGGCGGCGCGAATGCCGCCAGCGCCGGCGACAAGCTGCGCCTGCTGAAGCCGGCCTTCGTCATCGCCCGCGCCCACCTGATGCTGCTGGCGCTCGCCTTCGGGGTGCCGATGGCGCTGCTGCTCCAGGGCCTGCTGCGTCCCGCCAGACGGGCCGATGCCGGGCAGGCCGACCTGGTCGGCATCTACACGCTGCTGATGCTCGGCGCGGCCGCCGGCATGACCATCCTCTACACCGCCACCCTGGCCTACCCCGGCACCTACGAGGGGCTGCGCATGCACGTCCGCTACTACAGCTTCGTGTTCCCGCTGCTGTGGGTGGTGGCCGCGGCCGCGGTCGAAGGTCGCGGCCAGGCATCGCGGGGCCTGCGCTGGACCATCGCACTGCTCCTGAGCGCCGTGCTGGCGATCGCCGTCGTCAAGCTGCCGACCTACGCCGTCCTGCCGGTCGACAGCCCGGAAGCCTTCGCCCTGCGCTTCGAACTGCACTGGAACTATGTCATCCTGGCCTTGCAGATCGGCGCCCTGCTGCTGTGGGCTGCCGGCCGCGCGTCGGCGCAGCGCCTGTTCCTGTTCGTCGTCACGCCGCTGTTCATTATCAGCGGCATCCAGGCGACCAATATCCAGTTGCATCTCCTGGCGCCGGACCAGGCGGCCGACATGGCCGGCAAGGCGGCGCACCGCCTGGTGCCGCCGGCGGAGCGCGGCAAGATCACGGTGGCGGGCACGGATATCGGCCAGGTCATGCGCGCCCAGTTCCACATCGACGACAAGGATTCGGCGATGCTGATGCTCCCGCAGGATGCGCCGATCGAGCCTTACCAAATTCCCGTGCGCAACAAATGGCTGCTGGTATTCGGCAAGCATGCGCTGCCGCAGGGCCTGACGCCGGTCGCATCGAACGAGCACTACGCCCTGGTGCACCTGGACGCCGAGCGCCGCATTCTCGGCAGCGCGCGCCTGAACGAGGAATTCGGCCCGGCCGGCCTGCTGGCCGGCGGCGAGGGCCTGTCCCATATCGAAGGCTTCGGGCGCTGGTCGGACGCCAAGCAGGTCGTCCTGCATTTCAACGCCCCGCTGCCGAAACATGCCTTCATCGTGTTCAAGGCCTGGTCCTACGGCGACAACAGCGAGCTGCCGTTCACGCTGCGGGTCGGCGACAGCAGCGCCCAGTTCCGCATCAGCGGGGCGCCGCAAGAGGTCGGCCTGCGCCTGGAAACCGACGGCCAGCAGCGCAGCCTGGTGATCGAGGTGCCGCACCCGACCTCGCCGGCGGAAAACGGCGACCCGCGCGACACCCGCAAACTGGGCATTGCACTGGCGGAAATCGAGATCTCGACGCCCGTGAATTGAAACGCCTCCGTGCGTCCGCTAACAGTGGCCGCACGCCTCTCGCCATAAAATAATCCCCGACATGTCGATGGAGAGAGTCTGCAATGGCAACCGGGAGCAGCAAGGAAGAAGGGCTGGCGACGCCGCTCGACGAAGAGTCCGGCCAGGGCAAGAGCGCCGGCGTGCCGGCTTCCGGTCAGGTCGAGGGCAATGCCGAGACCCCGATGGGCGGGCCGGGCATCAAGCACTGGCAGACCAGCTTCATCACCGAGGACGGCCTGCAGGACCGCGGCAACATCTTCTTTGCCGCCGTCGAAATGACGCGCATGCCGATGATCGTCACCGACCCGCGCCAGCCCGACAACCCGATCGTGTTTGCCAACGGCGCCTTCTTCGACCTCACCGGCTATACCAACGAGGAAACCGTGGGCCGCAACTGCCGTTTCCTGCAGGGGCCGCAAACCGACCGCCGTACGGTGGACGAGGTGCGCAATGCGATCAGGGAGGAACGCGCGGTCGCGGTCGACATCCTGAACTACAAGAAGGACGGCAAGCCGTTCTGGAACGCCTTGTTCCTGGGCCCCATCTTCGACCAGGACGGCAAACTGCTGTACTTCTTCGCCTCGCAGATGGACATCACCGAGCGCCGCACCAATCAGGACGCCTACCTGCAGGCGCAGAAGATGGAGGCGATCGGCCAGCTGACGGCCGGCATGGCGCATGACTTCAACAACCTGCTGCAGGTCATCAACGGTAACCTGGAGGTCGCCGTGCTCAGCCTGGACCGGCCGGACCTCGCGCGCCAGCAGCTCGAACGCGCCCAGCGCGCCGCCCTGCGCGCCGGCAAGCTCACCCAGCAATTGCTGACCTTCGCCCGCAAGCAGCGCCTCGAACCGAAGACCGTCAACATCAACAACCTGGTGTTCGATTTTTCGGAGATGCTGGCGCGGACCCTGGGCGGCAAGGTCGAGCTGCGCCTCGACCTGAAGCCCGGCCTGCCGGTTTGCACGCTGGACCCGACCCAGCTCGAGATGGCCCTGCTGAATGTGCTGATCAATGCGCGCGACGCCATGACGGACGGCGGCGAAGTCACCGTCGCCACTTCGATCGTGCGCGGCGAGGAACGCTTGAAGCGGCACGGCCTGGCGCCCGGGACTTACGTGTCGCTGTGCGTGATCGACCATGGCCAGGGCATGTCCGCCGAAGTGCTGCGCCGCGCGACCGAACCCTTCTTCACCACCAAGGGCCCCGGCACCGGGCTCGGACTGGCGATGGTGCACGGCTTCGTGCAGCAGTCGCAGGGCCGCCTGGAGCTCGAAAGCAAGCCTGGCGAGGGCACCAAGGTCACGATGCTGTTCCCGATCGCCGACAACGCCCCGGGCCACGGCGACGCACCGGCAGCCGATGCGGCGCCGGCCGCCGCGCCGGCGAACGAAAGCAAGCCGCGCGTACTGGTGGTCGAGGACAACGACGACGTGCGCGAACTGGCCGAACAGGTGCTGGAGATGGAAGGCTATGCGGTGCAGGCGGCAGCCAGCGGCGAGCAGGCCATCGATCTGCTGCGCGAGGGCGCCGGCGCCGACCTGCTGTTCACCGACGTGATCATGCCGGGCGGGATGACGGGCCTGGAGCTGGCGGAACAAGTGCGCGCATTGCGGCCAGGCCTGCCGGTGCTGGTCACCACCGGCTACATGGACGAACTGCCGCAGGGCGGCCGCAGCGGCGGGCTGAGCGTGCTGGCGAAGCCCTACCGGCAGGAGGAGTTGCTGGCAAGGGTGAAGAAGGCGCTGGAGAAGAAATAGAAGCGTCGTGTCCGCGCTCTTACCGTCGCCCCCGCGCAGGCGGGGGCCCAAGTTCTGCGTGAGCTAACGAAACGCCGACCAACTTGGGTCCCCGCCTGCGCGGGGACGACGTTGACAAGCAGCGGGCTCTCGTTACCGACCCGCTCGTCAATGCTTACTGCTTCGGCAACCCACCCAGCAGCGCCGCCAGCTTCTGCTTCGGCTTGGCCGATACCACCGGCACGGCTTCCGCCGGATCCTTGCGCGGCGCGGCCGACGGTTCGTAAGGTTTCAGGAACCACGGGTCGATCTTCTCGCGGCGCGGTGCGCCCGGGCCGCGCGGACCGCGTTCGCCGCCACGATCGCCGCGCTCGAAGCTGCGCGTACCGTCGCTCTGACGGCGTCCGCTGCTGCCGCGGTCGCCGGAACGCTCGCTGCCGCCCGAACGGCCCGGCGCGAAGCCGGTCAGCTCGCCGCGCGTGATGGTCTGCTTGATCAGCTTCTCGATATCGACCAGCAGGCGCTCGTCCTTGTCCGAGTAGACCGACAGCGCATCGCCGGTGGCGCCGGCGCGGCCGGTGCGGCCGATGCGGTGCACGTAGTCCTCGGCGTTGTACGGCAGGTCGTAGTTGATCACGCAAGGCAGGTCGGTGATGTCGAGGCCGCGCGCGGCGACGTCGGTGGCGACCAGCACGTCGATCTGGCCGTTCTTGAAGGCGTCGAGTGCGGCGATGCGCTCCTGCTGGGTCTTGTCGCCGTGGATCGCGGAAGCCTTGATGCCGGCCTGCTCCAGGTAGCGCGACAGGCGCGAGGCGCCGATCTTGGTATTCGAGAACACCAGCACCTGCTTCAGGTCGCGCGAGCGGATCAGGTGCTCGACCACGTCGCGCTTCTGCTCTTCCGCCACCTTGTACAGCACCTGGGTGATCGAGGTGTTGGTGGCGTTGCTGCGCGCGACTTCGATGGTCAGCGGGTCGGTCAGGAAGCTGGACGCCAGCTTCTTGATCTCGGGCGAGAAGGTGGCCGAGAACATCAGGTTCTGGCGCTTCTTCGGCAGCAGGTTGATGATGCGCTGCAGGTCGGGCAGGAAGCCCATGTCGAGCATGCGGTCGGCTTCGTCCATCACCAGCATCTGCACCTGCGCCAGGCTGATGTTTTTCTGTTCGACGTGGTCCAGCAGGCGGCCCGGGGTCGCGATCACGATCTCGACGCCGCGGCGCAATATTTCGGTCTGCGGCTTCATGTCCATGCCACCGAAGACGACGGTGGAGCGCAGCGGCGTGTGCTGGGCGTAGTTCTTGACGTTGTCGGCGACCTGGATCGCCAGTTCGCGGGTCGGGCACAGGACCAGGGCGCGCACGGCGTGGCGCGCCGGCGACATGCTGGTGTTCGCATGCGGCAGCAGGTTCTGGATGATCGGCAGCGAGAAGCTGGCGGTCTTGCCGGTGCCGGTCTGGGCCGCGCCCATGACGTCGCGGCCCTGCAGCACCACGGGAATGGCCTTGGCCTGGATCGGGGTCGGATGGACATAGCCCTGGTCCGACAGTGCGCGCTGGATCTCAGGCGCCAGACCGAAATCGGCAAAGCGCACGGTCGGCGCGCCGCCAGCATCATTGGTGGTCGGGGTTTCTGACATTTCTTCTTTCGGGCGTAATAAGAGTTGCGTTCTACGGCCAAGCGGCCCTGGCATGGCCAACGCGGGAACTTCCGAAGGTAAGTGACGCGCCTCGCGGCGTGCGCTGCGGCGGCGGCTTGGACGGACGTAGAGATACTAAACCGCGCTCAATTTACCTCAAATCCACCCCTCTGTATATGAATTCCTGCACTTTTGGGCCTGCTTGCCCGGGTTTTGCGCGCTTTTCTCTTTACATTCCTTTACGCGGCTTTACGCTTTCCGCCCTCGCCCGGCGCCGGCGGCGCCGTCAGCGATGCCGAGCAGGCGGCCTACGAAAAGAAACAAGCGAGCGATTCGACATCCGGCACGCAAAAGCCGGCGCACCAGAAAGACCCGATGCACAAACTGGCCCACGCCCTGCACCTGCTGAAGGCCTATGCGGACAACGGCAATGACACGGACAGCGTCAGCGTCAGCGTCGAAGCCTAACTCAGGACGTAATCAGCCCATGCTCATCGAGCACGTCGTGCAGCAGCTCGAGCCGGATCATCGGGTTGTCCAGCATGAGCATGTTCTGCTTCTGCTGGTTCGGCAGCGGCAATAGTTCGCACCAGCGGTTGGCGACCCAGCCGCAATCGTCCAGGCGGAATGGCGGCTGCACCGGCCAGCGGCTCTGCGGCACGTCGTGCAGCGAGCCCAGCACACGGTCGAGGGCGTCGGCCGCACCTTTCAGGTCGGATGGAATGCGCACCGCGTGGTCGTCTTCCAGCAGTTCGGCTTCGGCCATCCACAAGCCGTTGCTGCGGCGTTCGCTGCCGGTCACCTGGAAGCGCGAGCCGCCGCGGCACACCACCTGCAGCAGGCCCGGCGTGGACGCCGTGGTGTCCTGCACCGACGCCAGCGTGCCCGATCCGGCAAAGCGCTCCAGCCCTTCGGGCGTACGGACTTCCTGGCCATGCGTCAGCAGCACCACGCCGAACGGCGCGTCCTCGGTCAGGCAATGGCTGATCATGTCCAGGTAGCGGACCTCGAAGATCTGCAGCGGCAACACGCCATCCGGAAACAGGACCGTGCTGAGCGGGAACAGAGGTAGGGAGATCGTGGCCATGCGCGCATCATGACAGATTCGCCGCGCGGGACGGAGCACGATTCAATCGTCCGGGCCCTGTATCGGCAAGCCCCGAACGGCCTCGACGAACGCCGTGAAACGCCAGCGCAATCGGGCCCATCCGGGGTCGGGCTGGGGCAGCACCTGCACCGTCACTGTCGAGGCCGGCGCCAGGTCGGAGGCGTAGGGAAAATCGCCGGCCTGCTCGAAGGGCAGGCGCACCGTGTGGCCCGGCAGCACCAGCACCTGGCCGAACACGTGCGGCACGACGTCGCGGTTCCGCAGCAGCAGCACGTCGCGCACGCCCAGCGTCAGGCGGACCGCGGCCGGCACCGGCGTGGCCCCGGCCCGGTCGCGCAGCACTTGCGACCCATGCGGAAATTCAAGCAGGCGTTCGCGCGTGGGATAGTGCAGCGGCGCCACGGCGGCCCACAGCAGCGCGGCGCACAGGATCGCCGCCAGCGTCCATTGCAGGCGGCGCAGCAGGCTGACACTGTGGGTGGGTTCGGAGGCGTGCATGGGAATAAGGTGGCGAGTGCCATAATTGTAGCTGGAGCAACACCGGCCCGCCAACGGCACGACATGTTGTGCGCCTTGCAATGCCATGCACGGGTATGCTACGCCGGACACCACGCCCTTGTGCGTGCCCTTGCCGCGCTCACCCTACATGCCGCTTTCCGACCAGTCCACCCAGCCCGAGTCCCCCCGCCGCCAGGCCGCCATTCCCCTGCTGATGGCGGCGCTGGTGTTCCTGGGGGCCATGATCGTGACCTACATGGTGGCGGACAACGTCGAAAGGAATGCCGAGAGCGATCTCGAAAGCACGTTCAACTACCGTGCGCGCGACCTCTCGGCGGCGCTGGTGCGGCGCATGGCCGTCTACGAACAGGTGCTGCAGGGCGCGCGCGGCTTCCTGCGCGGCTCGGTCGACGTCAGCCAGCGCGACTTCGCCGAGTATTACGGCGTGCTGCGCCTGGACCAGCGCTTCCCCGGCATCGAGGCGATCGGCATCGCCACCATCATCCCGCCGGCGCGGCTGCCCGCCCACATCGCCGCGATGCGCGCCGCCGGCTTCCCGGACTACGAGGTCAAGCCGCCCGGCCCGCGCGACCTCTACACGTCGATCACCCATATCCAGCCTTTCGAGGGCCGCAACCTGCGCGCCTTCGGCTACGACATGTACAGCGAACCGGTACGGCGCGCGGCGATGGAAACGGCGCGCGACAGCGGCGCGGCGGCCGCCACCGGCCGCGTCACGCTGGTGCAGGAAGGCGCGCAGAACGTGCAGCCGGGCTTCCTGATGTACGTCCCGGTCTACCGCCACGACCTGCCGCACGACACCGTGGCGGAGCGCCGCAGCGCCATCGCCGGCTGGGTCTATGCGCCCTTCCGCATGCACGACCTGATGCGCGGACTGGGGGGCACGCAGGCCGCCGACCTCGAGGTCGAGATCTACGACGGCGCCCGGCCGACGGATGCCAGCCTGCTGTACCGCTCGCCCGGCGCGCGTCCGCACGGCGCCAGGTCGATGTTCTCGTACAGTGAGGTGCTCACGCCGGCCGGCCGCACCTGGACCCTGGCGATCCGCTCCGCGCCACGTTTCGACGCCGCGCTCGACAAGCGCCCTACCGCCCTGATCGCCGCGACGGGTCTCGGCCTCGGCCTGCTGCTCAGTCTCGTGGTGTGGCTGCTGGCCACCGAACGCCGCCGCGCCCTGCAGGTGGCGGACGGCATGACGCTCGAGCTGCGCAAATCGCGCGACCGCATCGACACCGAGCGCCAGCGCATCCGCCTGATCCTGCAGAACGCCTACGACGCCTTCCTCGCGATCGGCCCGGACGGCCGCGTCACCGACTGGAATGCCCAGGCCACCACCCTGTTCGGCTGGCAGGAGGAAGAAGCGCTGGGGCGCGAAGCCATCGAGCTGATCACCGCGCCCGAATGGCGCGAGCGCTGGCGCAGCCATTTCACGGCCTTCATGGCGCGCGGCGAATGCGCGCTGCTGGCCGCGCCGACGGAAATCAAGCTGGCCGACCGCCACGGCCGCGAGCTCGCGGTCGAGATCGCGGTCACCGCCCTGCCCCAGCCCGGGGGCTTCGCCGCCGTCGCCTTCGTGCGCGACATCCGGCCGCGCAAGGAAGCGGAAGAACGCGAGCGCCAGCGCCAGCAGCGCCTCGACGAAGCGCGCCTCGCCCTCAACCGCTCGCAGAAGCTGGAAGCGGTGGGCAAGCTGACCGGCGGCGTCGCGCACGACTTCAACAATATCCTGCACATCATCAGCGCCAACGTGCAGCTCATGATGCGCAACGAAGAGAGCAGCCGCAAGCGCCTGCTCAGCATCATGGATGCGGTCGAACGCGGAAAGAAGCTGGCCGCGCAGCTGCTGGCCTTCGCACGCCGCCAGCCGCTGCACCCCAGCGTGGTCAGCCCGGCGCAACTGATCGAGCGCATGGACAGCCTGCTGCACCGCGCGGCCGGCGACGCCATCCAGATCCGCTTCGCGATCCCGGACACGCTGTGGAACATCCTGGTCGACCCGAACCAGCTCGAGAACGTGCTGCTCAACCTGGTGATCAATGCGCGCGACGCCATGCACAACGAAGGCCGCATCACGATCGCCCTCGACAACGTCCGCGTCGACGACGACAGCGACCTGGCGAACGCCAACATCCGGCCGGGCGAGTACGTGAAGATCGCGGTCAGCGACACCGGCAGCGGGATGCCGCCGGAAGTCATGGAACGCGCCTTCGAGCCGTTCTACACGACCAAGCCCGAAGGCAAGGGCACCGGCCTGGGGCTGTCGATGGCGCACGGCTTCGTCAAGCAGAGCGGCGGCCATATCCGCCTGGCCAGCGCGCTGGGCGAAGGCACCACGGTCATCATCTACCTGCCGCGCGCGCTGCAGGCCGTGCCCGACCCGCTGTACCTCCCGACCCCGCACTGAAAGGCGACCCCGTGACGCAGCGCACCGTCCCGGCGGAAGGCGGCTTCGACCACACGCTGGCGAAGCCGCGAAGCTGGAACCTTAGTTGCGCACCAGGCGGCCTTGCAGCACGCGCACGTGCTCGCCGTTGCCGAAGCGCGGACGGCCCTGCTCGGTGAAGGTGCGGTAGCCGCCTTTCGCCATCCTCACGCGCACGTCGGTATAAGTCACCGCGTGCATGTTGCGCTCGACGCGGTTGCCGGCATAGGCGCCGCCGACGGCGCCGGCGATGGTAGCCAGGGTGCGGCCGTTGCCGCTGCCGATCTGGTTGCCCAGCAGGCCGCCGACCACGGCGCCGCCGCCGGCGCCCAGGCCGCTGGCGCGCTCGGCGGCGCGTTCATAGGTGTGGTTCGACACCACGGTGCCGCAGTTGGCGCATTGCGGCGCACGGTGGCCCTGGGGTGCGGCCTGGGCCGCCAGCGGCGCGGCGCCGGCAATGGCGGCAGCGAGGGCGAGACGGCTGGCGATGGTCGAGAATGCTTTCATGATGTTCCCCTTCGGTATTGGTTTATTGATCCTGTTGGGAACAGCCTAACGGCAACAGCCTGTTCCGGAAACACTAAAAGCGTATCAAATGCAAGTGCTTGTAACCGTGCCATTGCTCACATATAAACACTCATGCCAAACGGGCTAGCCGGGTCGACAATTGTGTCGTCGAATCGGCGTGCCTCGCAACAGTTAGTGGCTGAATCGGGGGCATTTCCTTGACCCTGCACGGGGCTTCCACTAAGGTAGCGAGATGATCCAGGGAAACATCCCTCAAGCATTAACACTCTGAAAATCTCATGCCAGACACCACGGTTGCACCGCTCAGCGAAGAGATCCAGCAGGTTGCCGGACAAGCCATGCAGCTGGCCCTCCAGCACATCGACGCCGGCCAGTTCGAGCAGGCCGCCACACTGTGCCGGGCCATCCTCGACATGCATCCCGGCCACGCCCAGGCGGCGTACCAGCTGGGCCTGCTGGAATGGCAGGCCGGCCGCCTGCCGGAAGCGGCAGCCCACCTGTCCGGCGCGATCCAGGCCGACCCCGCCGAAGCGGCGTACTGGCTGGCGTATATCGAAGTCCTGCTGAACGGCGTCGAACTGGCGGCCGCGCGCGAGACCATCGACCTCGGCCGCCGCCATGGCCTGCGCGGCGCGGCCCTCGACGGCCTGTCGCAGCGCCTGACGCGGGCCGAGAACGGCATGCCCTCGCGCCAGGACGTCGACGCGCTCAGCGCCCTGATCAAGCAGCGCCGCCTCGACGAGGCCGAGCACATGGCCCACGCCCTGACCGTCGACTGCCCGCGCCATCCCTACGGCTGGAAAACGCTGGGCGTGATCCACCACATACGCGGCCACATCGAGCCGGCGGTGAAGGCGATGGCGAAGGCCGCGGAATGCGACCATGAGAACGCCGAGACCTACAGCAACCTCGGCCTGCTGCTGAAGGAAGCGCGCCGCCACGACGACGCCATCGTCTGCCTGCAGCGCGCGCTGGAACTGGACCCGAAGCGGGCCGACGCGCACAACAACCTGGCCGTCACCCTGCTCGACATGAACCGCCTGGCCGAAGCCGAAGCCAGCGCGCGCGCCGCGGTCGCGATCGACCCGAAGAACGTGCTGGCCTGGAACACCATCGGCGTGGCCCTGATGGGCCAGAGCCGCATGGCCGGCGCCGTCGACGCCTACCGCCGCGTGCTCAAACTGCAGCCGGACAACGCGGGCGTGCACAGCAACATGCTGTTCGCGATGAGCCAGATGGAGACCATCGACGCCCGGGAACTGTTCAAGGAGCACCTGCGTTTCGCCGAGCGCGTCGAAGCGCCGCTGCGCAAGAAGTGGCGCGCCCACGCCAACGGCCGCGATCCGCAGCGCCCGCTGCGCGTCGGCTTCGTCTCGGGCGACCTGCGCCACCATGCGGTCGCCTCCTTCATCGAACCGATCTTCGAACGCCTGGCGGGCCGTCCCGGCGTGGCGATGTTCGCCTATCACAACCACGTCATCCTCGACGCCGTCAGCGCGCGCTTCAAGGGTTACATGGCGCAGTGGCTCGACGTCGTGGGCCTGGACGACGACGCGCTGGCGCAGCGCATCCGTGACGACGGCATCGACATCCTGGTCGACCTGTCCGGCCACACCGCGCACAACCGCCTGCCGGTATTCGCGCGCAAGCCGGCCCCGATCCAGCTCACCTGGATCGGCTATCCCGGCACCACCGGCCTGCAGGCCATGGATTACTACCTGACCGACCGTCACATCCTGCCACCGGGCCGGTTCGACCACCAGTTCACCGAGAAGCTGGCCTACCTGCCGGTGTCCGCGCCCTTCCAGCCGGAGCTGGATGCGGCCCCGATCAACGCGCTGCCGGCGCTGACCAATGGCTATATTACCTTCGGCAGCTTCAACCGCATCAGCAAGATCGGCCGCAACGTGGTCGCCACCTGGGGCAAGCTGCTGCGCGCGCTGCCGGATTCGAAGCTACTGCTGGGCGGCGTGCCGCCGGGCGACATCACCGAGCAGATGCTCGGCTGGCTTGCGGAAGAAGGCGTGGACGCCGCGCGCGTGCGCACCCATCCGCGCTGCCAGCTGAAGGACTACCTGGCTCTGCACAACCAGGTCGACATCAACCTGGACGCCTTCCCCTACTCGGGCGGCACCACCACCCTGCATGCGCTGTGGATGGGCGTGCAGACCCTGACGCTGGCCGGCGATACCGCGGCCGGGCGCCAGACCGCCTGCATTCTCGAGCATATGCAGCTGCCGGAATACATCGCTCATGACCCCGAAGACTTCGTGCGCAAGGGCCTGGCCGCCTGCGCCGACCTGGCAAAGCTGGCGAACGAGCGCATCGGGATGCGCCTGCGCTTCGGTATGCCCTCGTCCGATTTCATGGGCCAGGTGGCAGACGGTGTCGAGCAGGCCATGCGCATGATGTGGCAGCGCTGGTGCGAGGGCCTGCCCGCCGCATCGATCGAGGTGCCGGGTGCGCAGCCGGAAGCCGCACAGCCGGAGGCCGCGCCCGAGCCGGCCCAGCCAGCCATCTACGTGACCCAGCCGGCCATGCCGCCGCTGCAGGACTTCGTCGCCTCGCTCGAACAGATCTGGGACAGCAAGTACCTGACCAACGGCGGCCAGTTCCACCAACGCCTCGAGCAGCGCCTGTGCGAGCACCTCGGCGTCGAGCACATCTCCCTGTTCGCCAACGGCACGCTGGCGCTGATGACGGCGCTGCAGGCGCTCGGCATCGAGGGCGAAGTCATCACCACGCCCTACTCCTTCGTCGCCACCAGCCACGCGCTGCTGTGGAACGGTTTGAAGCCGGTGTTCGCGGACATCGATCCCGTCACCTTCAACCTCGATCCGGCCAAGATCGAAGCGGCGATCACCCCAAGCACGCGCGCGATCATGCCGGTGCACTGCTACGGCACGCCCTGCGACGTCGAGCGCATCGACGCCATCGCGCGCAAGCACAACTTGAAAGTGATCTACGACGCCGCCCATGCCTTCGGCGTGCGCCAGGACGGCCGCAGCATCCTGCGCCACGGCGATCTGTCGGTGCTGAGCTTCCATGCGACCAAGGTGTTCAACACCTTCGAAGGCGGCGCCATCGTCTGCCGCGACGCCGCCATGAAGCGGCACATCGACCACCTGAAGAACTTCGGCATCGCCGACGAGGTGACGGTGGTGGCCGCCGGCATCAACGGCAAGATGCACGAGGTCAGCGCCGCCTTCGGCCTGCTGCAGCTCGACGGCATCGATGCCGCGATCGGCAGGCGCAAGGAAGTCGCGGCCCGGTACCGCCGCCTGCTGGACGGCGTGCCCGGCATCCGCTGCATGGCCGAGATGGGCCATGCAGCGAACTTCGGCTACTTCCCGATCCTGGTGGGCGACGACTACCCGCTCGGCCGCGACGGCCTGTACCAGAAGCTGCGCGACGCCGGCATCCACGCGCGCCGCTATTTCTACCCGCTGATCAGCGAGTTCCCGATGTACCAGGGCCTGCCTTCGGCCGCCCCGGCGAATCTGCCGGAGGCCGCCGTCGCCGCGCGCCAGGTGCTGTGCCTGCCGATCTACCCGGCGCTGGACACGGCGGACATCGAACGTATCGCCACCCTGATCAAGTCCTCCTGAAAGAAACAACCATGCAATCGTTCACCCCCGACTCCGTCCTGACCCGCCTCGCGCTCGGCGCCTTCGATCCGAGGGATGCCTTCCTGGCAGCCGTCGACCTGTACCGCAAGGACCCGCTGTTCTGCGTTCCGGCACGGGCCCGTGAAATCCTCGCGCGCCGTGGCGCAGATATGCCGATCGTGATGCTGGGCCGTAGCGACTTCGGCGCGAATTTCATGACCGCGCTCGGCAAGCGCGCCCGCCTGGTGAGCGTGGTGGACGATTTCCGCTCGCATCGCGGCGAACAGTTCCACGGCGTCGACATCGTCTCCACCGACCGCTTCCTGGAGATGGTCAAACAGGACCCGGACATCGTCGCCGTCAACGCCTGCCGCTACGACTTTTCAAAGCGCTTCTTCGATGACCTGTGCCGCAACCACGGCATTCCCTGCATGAACTTCGAACAGGGCGTGCGTGCGCTCGGGCTCAACGACACTCTGGACCATCGGGTTGCCGACTGGGGCGAAGTGATCGCCGCGCGCTGCGAAGCGTACCTGAAGCTGGAACGCCGCATGGCCGACCCGTATTCGGTCGAGACCCTGTACGCGGTGCTGACCTTCCACCTGACTTGCAATCCGGAGTGGTACCTGAACGTCGCGCGTCCGTATTCGACGCTGTACTTCCGCACCGGCCTGTTCTCGTTCAGCGAACACGAAAAGATGGTCGACTGCGGCGCCTCGATCGCGGAATCGACCACCGCCCTGATCGGCGTCACGCAGGGCCGCTACGACCGCTCCTGGATGATCGAGCCGGACAAGATCAACGTCGCGACCCTGCAGGGCTTCCTGCGCAAGTACGCCGGCACCGCGCATGAGAAGAAACTGTCGCTGCACCCGGTCGCGGTGGGCGAGCATCCCGCCGAAGTGCCGTTCCAGCATCTGGGCACCCACGGCGGCTCGGTGCTGCCGCCCGCCAGGGCCCAGATCTGCCCGCCGGCCGACTACGTGCGTATCCAGCGCATCGACGACATCGTCGACGACCAGCCGACCATCATCAAGATGGACGTCGAGGGATTCGAGATGCCGGCCCTGAAAGGCGCGACCGGCGTGATCCGCGCCGGTCGTCCGAAGCTGATGGTATCGGCCTATCACCGCTCCTCCGACCTGCTCGATATTCCGGCCCTGGTCGACAGCATCGCGCCGGACTACAAAATCGGCCTGCGCCACCACACGGAAGACCGCTGGGACACCTGCCTGTACTTCTTCTGAAGCCTCAGGCGCCGACGATGACCATCGGGTGCGCGTGCGAAGCGTGGATGAAGGTCTTCGCCGCGACGTCGGCGTCGATCCGGCCCGGCTTGTCGATCACGCACAGCTTGCCGACCGCGACGCCGCTGCCGACCAGCACGCCGCTGCCCAGCGTGACGTGGGCGCCGATGCCGGCGCCGCGCCCGACCACGACGCCATCCTCGATCCAGCACGAGTTGCCGATGCTGCTGCCGTCGCCGATCCTGGCGCCGGCGCCGATCACGGTGTTGAAGCCGACCTTGCAGCCCTGGCCGACGATGGCGCCGGCGCCGACGTAACTGTTCTCGCCGATCTTCGCGCCGGCGCTGACGATCGCCCCGCGGCAGACCAGCGGCGGCATGCCCAGTCCGCGCATGCGGAACAATCCCATGCGCTCGAGGCGGGCGAAATTCAGGTAGCGCGCATCGGCCGTGATGAACGCGGTGGCGCCGCTGAGATCGCGCCCGGCCAGCAGGGCATCGACCTCGGCCGGATCGGCGGTGGTCGACATGGACAGCGGGACCAGGTCCAGCTCGGGCGCGGCTTCGCGCCAGGCCGCCATGGCCCAGTCGAGCGGCGCGCCGGTGCCGACGATGAATTTAGATGGCAAAGCGGCCCTCCATCAGGCTCATGTACCAATGCTGGATGCCGGCGTTCTCGAATTCGAAGTCGCCGAGCTGCGCCGGGCGCGCGCCGGGATGCAGGGTGCGCTGGATGTTTTCCATCACGTCGATATCCTCGCGCAGCACCGCGTCCGCGGCCATCATGCTGGCATGCAGGACCGCGGCCGACTGCGCGTAGGGACGGGTCTTCTTCGCCGTCACGTAGTGCACGATCAGGTCGGTGCGTCCCGGTCCGACCGGGACGTGGTGTTCGATGATGAAGGAATAGCCGCCGTTCGCCGAAGCGATGTGCAGGTTCGGGAACACCAGCCAGTTGTAGTAGAAATCGTGGTACGCGCCGTCCAGGTGGCGGTAGCGCTCGATCAGCGCGTGCCAGGGATCGCTGGGCGGCTTTTCCATCGGCGAATCCAGTCCGCCGGCGCTGAAGCCGCGCAGCCGGTCCAGCGCCTGGCCGCGGTCGGCGACGTCGCCGCCGGCCTGCAGTCGGCGCAGCGCCGCCAGGCCGCTCTCGTCGACCTCGGCCTGGAACTTCGTCTCCTTGAACAGCGTGCGGCCGTGCAGGAAGCGCGGGTGGTGCGCATCGCGCAGGTTTTCGTAGGCCAGCTTCCAGTTGAATTGGCCGTCGTAGGTGGTCATGATCACCTCGCCGTCGAACGAGGACGACATCGCCGTGAGCCCGGCCAGCATCTCCGCCCCGAACTGTTCTTCGATCGGCAGCGGATCCGCGGACAGGTTGACGAACACCAGGCCGCCGACGCAGACCAGTGCGAAGCGGCGCAGATGCAGGCACGCCCGCTCTTCCGGCCTGTAACGGTACAGCGCATCCTCGTACGGGATGTTGGCGGTGGCGCCTTCCTTGTCGAAGCTCCAGCCGTGGTAGGCGCAGAACAGCGGCCGTACGCCTTGCGGCTGGACCTGGACCGGGTTCTGGCGGTGCGGGCAGACGTTTTCGAAGGCGCGCAGTTCGCCCTTGAAGTTCTGGACCACGACCGGGATGCCGAACAGCGTGCGCGTGATGAAGGCGTTGTGCACGGCGAGCATGGCCTTCAGGCCGATGAACTGCCACAGCGGCTTGAACAGCAGATCGCGCTCGCGCTCGAACCAGGCCTGGTCGAGGTAGGCGTCGGGCGGCATCCTGGATTGCATCGGTCGCTATTTGAACTGGAAGATTTTGGCGGGATTGCCGAGCATCGTGACGCCTGGCGGCACGTCCTTCATGACCACGCTGCCGGCGCCGATCACGGCGCCGTCGCCGATCTTCACGCCGGGCAGGATGGTCGCATGCGGGTGGATCACGACGTCGTTGCCGATCTCCGCGCGTCCGCCGACGAACACGAAACTGCCGATCGTGACGTAGGAGCCGATCTTGACTTCGTAGCCGATCACGGTGGTCGACTGGATGATCACGAAGTCGCCCATGTGGACGTCGACGCCGGTGCGCACGTGCTGCTCGAACAGGCAGCCCTGGCCCATGACCGGGCCGGTATAGTCGATCAGGCCGGTGCGCAGGTTCATGAAGACCACGCCCTGTTCGACCAGCGGCGCGGCATAGCGCCGGCGCTGGGCCGGATCGCCGAGGGCGCAGATGAACCACTCGTTGGGCTGGGCGCGGTAGGTCAGCGGATCGCCGAACACCGGCAGCGGCGCCTTGCCGGCCAGCTCGGGACGGCTGTCGAGGAATCCGGCAACGCGCCACTCCTTGCCGTTGGCCGGATCGTCCCTGGTCATGCCGAGCATGGTGCGGCCGAAACCGCCGGCGCTGATGATCAGCACGCGTGGCAAATCAGGGCTCAGGTCCATACGATGCCTCCATCGAGGTGCAACTGGGTGCCGGTCACCTTGCGGCTGGCGTCGGACAACAGGTAGATGGCGCCATACGCGACGTCTTCCGGCTTGCCGAGGCCGAGCGGGTACTTCTTCTCCTGCTCCGCAAACCATTCTTCGGCCCAGGACACCAGCGGGGTGTCGACCAGGCCCGGCGCGAGGGCGTTGGCGCGCATGCCGCGCGGCGCGATCTCGAGCGCCAGCGCGCGCATGAAGGCCTCCAGCGCGCCTTTCGACGCGCCGTAGGGACCGACGCCGACGGTGCCGGTATGGACCGAGATCGACGACACGTACACCAGCGACGCGCCGTTGCGCAGCTGCTTCTGGTACAGAAGCTTTTGCGTCAGCATGGCCGGCGCGATGTAGTTCGTGGCCATCACCGATTCCAGGTGGGCCTGGCGGAACATGCGCACCGGCGAAGTGCCGTGGGTGCCGGCCGCGAACACCACGCCGTCGAGCTGGCCCGCTTCGGCCACCAGCTGCGCGAGCTGCGCCGGATCGGTCACGTCGGCCACCACGGCCTTGTGTTCGCCGTCGGCGCAGGCGGCCAGCATGCCCATGGTTTCATCGAGGCGCTGCTGGTCGCGGCCGGTGATCACCAGGCGCGCGCCGGCGCGTGCGCACTCGACCGCGGTCGAGCGGCCGATGCCGCTCGAGGCGCCGGTGACGAGCACGGTCTTGCCGTGCAAACTGAAGGGATTCTGGAACATGGCGGTTGCGTTCATCGGTGGTGCAGGGTCAGGCCGGCGTCGACCGTCAGGGAGGTACGCGACACCCAGCGGCTGGCCGGGGCCAGCAGGTAGACGATGCCGGCGGCGACGTCGTCCGGTTCGATCGTGCCGAGGGCCGCCATCTCCATCTTGCTGTCGCTGTTCATGACGCTCTGCAGGCCATCCATCATCGGCGTCGCCACATACCCGGGCGAGACGCAGTTGGCGCGCATGCCCTGCTTTGCCACCTCGGCCGCGATCGTGCGCACGGTCGACTCCAGCGCGCCCTTGGTGCCGGAATAGATGCCGGTCGCGAACGGCGCGGTGTGCTCGGCCAGCGCCGACACATACACCAGCGACGCGCCCTGCGCGAGCTTGCGCTTGGCGAGCAACGCCTGGGTCAGCAGGATCGGCGCATCGTAGTTCACGGCAAACAGCGTGTCGAGATGGCGCTGCGACACCATGCGCATCGGCGCCAGCGCGGCGATGCCGGCGCTGAACACGCAGCCATCCAGCGCCGGGACGGCATCGACCACCGCCTGGCGCGCGGCCGGATCGGTCAGGTCGCCGGCCACGGTCTGGTGGCCGCTGCCCGCGAGCCCGGCCACGACGGCCTCGAGCCGCTCGGCGTTGCGCCCGCAGGCGATCACGCGCGCGCCCATGTTGGCGCACAGGCGCACGGCGGCCTCGCCGATGCCGGAAGAGGCGCCGGTCACGAGGATCCGGCGGCCTTCGAGGCTGAAGGGATTCGACGACACGGCGCTCACGATACGATCAGCTCCGGGAACACGGCGTTTTCGATATCGACGATGCAGCTGCCCCACGACAGGCCGATGCCGAAGCCCGACATCAGGACTTTCTTCTTCCCTTCCAGCAGCTGCTCGCGAATGCGGGCCGTCATGGTCACCGGCAGCGAAGCGCCGCTGGTATTGCCGAAGTCATGCAGCGTGCTGGGCACCTTTTCCGGCGGCAGGCCGAGCTTCTTGCGGATGGTCTCGTTGATCATCCGGTTGGCCTGGTGGAAGATGAAGTAGTCGATCTGCTCGGTCGAGCAGCCTGCGTACTCGAGCAGGTTGCGCACCGCGGGCGGCACACGCTGGGTCGAGAAGCTCAGCACGGCCGGGCCGTCCAGGACCAGCGCGCCGGGATAGCGCCAGATGCCGTCCTCGTCCTTCACCGGCGTCATGTGCTGCAGGCCGATCGGTTCGCGGTGGCCGCCGACCGGCAGCATGATGGCCTGGTAGCCGCTGCCGTCGCTGTTCAGGTCGAAATACATCGGCGGCGCGTCCGGATCGTATTCCAGCGCGGTGGCCGTCGCCGCATCGGAGAACAGCGGCTCGATCACGGAAGCCGACTTGTCGCCCACCAAGATCAGGCCTTTCTTGATACCGCCCGCCGAGATCATCGAGCCCAGCAGGTGCAGGCCGAAGGCGTAGGCGGAGCAGCCCAGGTTGACGTCGAAGGCGATCGTGGCGTGCTTGAGTTTGAGCCGGTCCTGCATGATGATCGCGGTGGCCGGGATCGGATAGTCGGGCGACTGCGTGATCACGATCAGGGCATCGACTTCCTCGCGCTCCCACTTCAGCTCTTCCAGCAGTTTTTCGGTGGCGTCGAATGCCAGGTCCGAAAAGTACTGCCATTCCGAGCAGATGCGGCGGGTCTCGATGCCGATGTTGCGGACTACCCGCTCGCGTGCGGAACGCATTTGCGGCGGGCAGTCATCGATATTCGACAACACGCGCTTGGGCACGCACGTTGCCATGCCCGCATAGCGGACGTTGCGGAGGGTAGCCTGGGCCATTTTTGTCGATCCGGTGAGTTGCGGATTAAGCGGCGAGTTTGTAGACGTCGGCGACGGTCTGGCAGACCACGAGGTCCTTGCCGGTGATCGCCTTGCCGTATTCCATGTCGAACATGATGATCACGCCGAGCGCAGCCAGCGAATCCCACTCCGGCAGGGCTTTCAGGTTGGTGTCGCCGGCCAGGACGACGTCGCTCTGGAAGTCGACGGCATTGCTAAATTTTTCAACGAACTGTTCGAGGGTATCCATGTTTGTTGCCCTAGTAAGGAAGTGATTCTTAACTAAAAATTACGTCACAATGCGACTGATTTTATGACGTTGCTCTCAGGCAGCACTATAAAGGAATTCAGGGGGATTGGGGATAGCGAGGGTGGGTTTTCGGCGTAATGGCCACACGAATTTCAGAAGTCAATAGCACTCTGCTATTCAAGTTCGGTATGCGCGTAAGGACTTCGACAAGCCTTGTTTTGAAAACCGCAAGTCGTAAAAACTTCATCGTGCGGTATTGAACGGAAGGCGCTCCATACCGCGCTTATTCTCCTTCCACGGACAAGCTGCCCTTCGACGTCGGCACCGCCTTCGAACGCAGCGAAGAAGCCGTGCGACACTGGCCGAAAGCGGCCCTGTCCAGCTGGCCGAAGAGGGTTATACCTCGGTTTTCGAGCAGCTTCTTTCCTGCATCGTTTCGATCCGCACCTATGACGAGGTGACGCACCTCCCACGAGCGCAAGGCGACCCCGTGCTCGACATGTGCCGGCAGGTGGGCGTGACCGCGCATTGATAAGTTCCTGTGACCGCGAAAGCGGTTGAGAGATCTCACCCCACGCGCAAATCACACCGCTGCCCCAGGTCTCCCTGCGTAGACTTGAACGACATTCCGTTGAAGCTCAGTCCAGGGAAAAAAGATGAACAAGACATCGAAGACTGCGATCGCGCTCGGATTGGCGGCTGCCATGGTTGCGGCTGTCTCCGTTTCGGCCCACGACAATGGCAACGACCACGGCAGGGGCGACAGCTACGGCGAACAGCTCGTCAGGCTGGGCTACCAACTGGTCCCGCCCGGCGTGAAGCTGAACCTGCAGGACAAGAACCGCGCCCTGGTCGGACTGGGCAGCTACATCGTCAACACCAGCGGCTGCATCGACTGCCATAGCCATCCCTCGTATTCGCCGGGCGGCGATCCCTTCCTGGGACAGCCCGAAGTGATCAATGCGCCGGAATACCTGTCGGGAGGACGCCAGTTCGGTCCGACGATCACCGCACCCAACATCACACCCGACCACAGCGGCAAGCCTGCCGGCCTCACGCGCCAGCAGTTCATCCAGACCCTGCGAACCGGGCACAATCCCAAGGATCCGCCGGGCGAGATCCTGCAGGTGATGCCGTGGCCGACCTTCGGCAAGAAAAGCGATACCGACTTGGCCGCCATTTACGAATACCTGCGCGCGGTTCCCGCGTTGCCGGACAACACGCATCCCGGGCCGTAACGAAAGATGCATGGAGCGGCAGGACGGGAACGACAATCAGCAATCTGCTATCGGCTTCATTGATAAATTTTTATTGAGACATCAAGCGCAGTAGCCTAGGCTTGACCTGCTTTTCATTCCCGATGGAGACCGATATGTCCGAAAAAGAGAACACCCAGAGCGTCAGCGAAAGCGAAAACCCGGCGATTCCAGCGCCGACCCAGAAAACCGGCGGCCGGCCACGGAGGAACAAGGACTGGTGGCCGAACCAGCTGGACCTGTCCGTACTGCACACCCACTCCCACCTGTCCTGCCCGCTCGATGAAGAGTTCGACTACGCCGAACAGTTCAAGGACCTCGACGTCGACGCGCTGAAGCGCGACCTCATCGATGTCATGACCACGTCGCAGGACTGGTGGCCGGCCGACTATGGCCATTACGGCCCGCTGTTCATCCGCATGAGCTGGCACGCAGCCGGCACTTACCGCATCGCGGATGGCCGCGGCGGCGGCGGCGAAGGCCAGCAGCGCTTTGCGCCGCTGAACAGCTGGCCGGACAACGCCAATCTCGACAAGGCGCGCCGCCTGCTGTGGCCGCTCAAGAAGAAATACGGCCTGAAGATTTCATGGGCCGACCTGGTGGTCTTCGCCGGCAATGTCGCCATGGAATCGATGGGCTTCAAGACCTACGGCTTCGGCTTCGGCCGGCCCGACGTCTGGGAACCCGAGGACATCTTCTGGGGCCCCGAAGACACCTGGCTCGGCGACGAACGCTACAGCGGCGACCGCGAACTGGCCAAGCCGCTCGCCAACGTGCAGATGGGCTTGATCTACGTGAACCCCGAAGGCCCCGGCGGCAATCCCGACCCGCTGGCCGCCGCCCGCGACATCCGCGAAACCTTCGCCCGCATGGCCATGAACGACGAAGAGACCGTGGCCCTGATCGTCGGCGGCCACACCTTCGGCAAGACCCATGGCGCGGCGCCGGCGGTCGGCAACGTCGGCCCTGAACCCGAAGGCGCCCCGGTCGAAGAACAAGGCCTGGGCTGGAAGAACAAGTTCGGCAGCGGCAAGGGCCCGCACGCGATCACGAGCGGCCTGGAAGGCGCATGGACCACCAACCCGACCAAGTGGGACAACGGCTTCCTGGAAAACCTGTTCAAGTACGAGTGGGAACTGACGACCAGCCCCGCCGGCGCCAAGCAGTGGACGCCAAAAAATCCGGAAGCGCAGAACACGGTGCCGGACGCCCACATCGCCGGCAAGCGGCACGCGCCGATGATGCTGACCACCGACCTGTCGATGCGCCTGGACCCGATCTACGGGCCGATCGCGAAACGCTTCCACGAGAACCCGGACCAGCTCGCGGAAGCCTTCGCCAAGGCCTGGTTCAAGCTGCTGCACCGGGACATGGGGCCGCTGTCGCGCTATCTGGGGCCGTGGGTGCCGGCGCCGCAACTGTGGCAGGATCCGGTACCGCCGGTCGACCACGTCCTGATCGACGAGCAGGACATCGCTTCACTGAAGTTCAAGATTCTTGGGTCGGGGCTGTCGATTCCGGAGCTGGTTTCCACTGCCTGGGGTGCGGCGGCCAGCTTCCGCGGCACCGACAAGCGTGGTGGCGCCAATGGCGCGCGGATCCGCCTGGCGCCGCAGAAGGACTGGGCCTCCAACGAGCCCGAGCGCTTGTCCAAGGTGCTGTCGACGCTCGAGCAGATTCAGCAGGACTTCAATGGTTCGGCATCCGGCGGCAAGAAGGTGTCGCTGGCCGACCTGATCGTCCTGGCCGGTTGCGCGGCGATCGAGGATGCGGCCGGCAAGGCGGGTGCGTCGGTGACGGTGCCGTTCACGCCGGGCCGTACCGATGCGTCGCAGGAACAGACGGATGAGGCGATCTTCGACGTGCTGGAGCCGCTGGGCGACGGCTTCCGCAACTACTTCCGTCCCGACGATCCCTTGTCGCCCGAGACGCGTCTGCTGGACCGGGCCAATCTGCTGAAGCTGACTGCGCCGCAGATGACGGCGCTGGTGGGCGGCTTGCGCGTGCTGGGGGCGAACCATGGGCAGAGCAAGCATGGGGTGTTCACCGAGCGGCCAGGCGTGTTGAGCAATGATTTCTTCGTGAATCTGCTCGATATGGGGACGGCTTGGCGGCCTTCGGCTTCCTTTTCTTCCGAGAAGCTCTATGAAGGGACCGATCGAGCGACCGGTGATCTGAAGTGGACGGCGACGTCGGCCGATCTGGTGTTCGGCGCGCATTCGCAACTGCGGGCGATTGCCGAGGTCTATGCCAGCGACGATGCGAAGGAGAAGTTCGTGCGCGATTTCGTCAGGGCCTGGGACAAGGTGATGATGCTGGACCGCTTCGATTTGCTGGCGCGGCGACGTCCGCAGCCGGCGCTCAAGGCGGCGTAATAAAAAAGGCTTACGCGGGAAGCTCGCGTAAGCCTTTGATTTTATTGGTAGGCCTCCCCAGAGTCGAACTGGGCACCAACGGATTATGAGTCCGCTGCTCTAACCAAGCATGAGCTAGAGGCCCGAAACCTGTACTGCCTAAGGGCGCTAAAAACTCGCCACCATCACATGCACATCAGCGGCCGTGCATGGAAAGTGGCGAGAGGATATTGTTTTAGCGAGAACCCGTCAAGCCTCAGCTGCTGCCCTCGAGGAAGCTCTTCAGCTTGTCCGAGCGCGACGGGTGACGCAGCTTGCGCAGCGCCTTGGCCTCGATCTGGCGAATCCGCTCACGCGTCACGTCGAACTGCTTGCCCACCTCTTCCAGGGTGTGGTCGGTCGACATTTCGATACCGAAGCGCATGCGCAGCACCTTGGCTTCGCGCGGGGTCAGCGAGTCCAGCACGTCCTTCACCACGCCGCGCATCGAGGCGTGCAAGGCCGCGTCGGACGGCGCCAGCGTGTTGTTGTCCTCGATGAAGTCGCCCAGGTGCGAATCGTCGTCGTCGCCGATCGGGGTTTCCATCGAAATCGGCTCTTTCGCGATCTTCATGATCTTCCGGATTTTGTCTTCCGGCATTTCCATCTTGATCGCGAGGGTCGCCGGATCCGGCTCGGCGCCCGTCTCCTGCAGGATCTGGCGCGAGATCCGGTTCATCTTGTTGATCGTTTCGATCATGTGCACCGGAATACGGATCGTGCGCGCCTGGTCCGCGATCGAACGGGTGATGGCCTGGCGGATCCACCACGTCGCATAGGTCGAGAACTTGTAGCCGCGGCGGTATTCGAACTTGTCCACCGCCTTCATCAGGCCGATGTTGCCTTCCTGGATCAGGTCGAGGAACTGCAGGCCACGGTTGGTGTACTTCTTCGCGATCGAGATCACCAGACGCAAATTGGCCTCGGTCATCTCGCGCTTGGCCTTGCGCGCCTTCATTTCACCGGCCGCCATCTGGCGGTTGATGTTGCGCAGGTCCGGCAGCGGCAGCACGACGCGCGCCTGCAGGTCGATCAAACGCTGCTGCAGCTCCTTGATCGTCGGGATGTTGCGGCCGAGGATGGCGCTGTAGGCATGGCCGGCGTTCACTTCGCCGTCGACCCAGTCGAGGTTCGTCTCGTTGCCCGGGAAGACCTTGATGAAGTGGGCGCGCGGCATGCCGCAGCGGTTCACGGCCACGTCCAGGATCTGCTTCTCGATGTGGCGCACTTCGTCGACCTGGCCGCGCAGGGTGT